>JAFBAG010000203.1 GCA_019247925.1 Pseudolabrys sp. | reverse complement strand
GCCGGCCTGCCGGAGGCGAAAGCGCGCGGCTATGAACCTGGACGGTTCAGCTTCAATGTCAAGGGCGGCCGCTGCGAGGCGTGCCAGGGCGACGGCGTCATCAAGATCGAGATGCACTTCCTGCCCGACGTCTATGTCACCTGCGATGTCTGCAAGGGCAAGCGCTACAACCGCGAGACGCTCGACGTCACCTTCAAGGGCAAGTCGATCGCCGACGTGCTCGACATGACGGTCGAGGAAGCCCACGAATTCTTCAAGGCGGTGCCGCGGGTGCGCGACGTGCTGGCGCTGCTGCATCGCGTCGGCCTCGACTACATCCATGTCGGCCAGCAGGCAACGACGCTCTCCGGCGGCGAGGCGCAGCGCGTCAAGCTCGCCAAGGAGCTGTCGAAACGCGCCACCGGCCGCACGCTCTACATCCTCGACGAGCCGACCACCGGCCAGCACTTCCACGACGTCGCCAAGCTGCTCGAAGTGCTGCACGAGCTGGTCGAGACCGGCAACACGGTGGTGGTGATCGAGCACAACCTCGAAGTCATCAAGACCGCGGACTGGGTGATCGACATGGGCCCCGAAGGCGGGGACGGCGGCGGCGAGATCGTCGCCATCGGCACGCCCGAGGACGTGGTGAAGGAAAAGCGCAGCTATACCGGGCAGTTCTTGAAGCCGGTGCTGGGGCGCAAGCTCATGCCGAAGAAGGGGCAGCGGGCGGCGGAGTAAAGCGGGCGGGGACGAGCGGAAGATGTCTCCGCACTGTGCGCGCACGCAACCTTCCTCCTATCTTCCCCGTTTTTGCACCATGCCCGCCTCCTTTCCGCTGCGCATCGGCACCGCCGGCTGGTCGCTGATGCTGCGCGATGCCCCTTCATTCCCCTCAGAAGGCAGCCACCTCCAGCGCTATGCGCAGGTCTTCAACGCCGCCGAGATCAATTCGAGCTTCCACCGGCCGCACCGGCGCAGCACCTATGAGCGCTGGGCCGCTTCGGTACCGGACGATTTCCACTTCGCCGCGAAGCTGCCGCGCCTGATCACCCACGATCTCGCTTTGCGCGGCGCGCGCAAGCCCTTCGCGACGTTTCTCGGCGAGGCCGGCGGGCTTGGCCGCAAGCTCGCCGCGCTGCTGGTGCAATTGCCGCCGAAACTTGTGTTCGAGTGCCGCACCGCCGCCGCGTTTTTCAAGATGCTGCGCGGCGAATTTCCCCGCGACATCGTGTGCGAGCCGCGGCACGTGAGCTGGTTTGGAGACGGCGCCGAGGAAGCGTTCGCCGCCCACAAGGTCAGCCGCGTCGCCGCGGATCCTGTGCGCAAGGGCGCGACGTTCATACCCGGAGGCACCCGCGACATCGCCTATTTCCGGCTGCACGGCTCGCCGCGCATGTATTACTCGTCCTATACGGACGAATGTCTGGCCGCGCTGGCCGCGCAGCTCCAAGCCGCCGAAGCAAAGCGGCGCTGGTGCATCTTCGACAATACGGCCTCGGGCGTTGCGATCGGCAATGCGCTGACATTGCAGCGCCTCCTCCAGGATCGCTAGACTGCAACGCATGAGCGAACGCGACATCGCCGACCAAGTGGCCGACCAAGTGCTGGCGGCTCTCGCCAGCGGCAAGCAGATCGCGCCCTTCACCGCGCGCGGCGGCCTCAGCCTCGCCGACGCCTATCGCATCCCGCCGCTGATCCGCGCCGCTTTCGAGGCGCGCGGCGAGCGCATCCTCGGCCGCAAGATCGGCTTCACCAACCGCAATATCTGGGACCAATACGGCGTACACGCGCCGATCTGGGGCTATATGACGGACCGCACGGTCAGCGATCTTTCCCCCTCTTCGTCATTCCGGCGCGCGAGTGAACCCGGAGTCCAGGGGCCAGGAAGCAAAGCGCTGGATTCCGGGCCCAGCGCTTCGCGCCGTCCCGGAATGACAGATTTGAGATGCGGCGATTTCGCCGAACCGCGCATCGAGCCGGAAATCATCTTCGGGCTCCGGGCGCCGCCCGCGCCCGACATGGACGAGAGCGCCCTGCTCGATTGCATCGCATGGCTCGCCGCCGGCTTTGAGATCGTGCAGTCGATCTTCCCGGGCTGGACATTCGCACCGGCCGATACGGTCGCGGCCAACGGCCTGCACGGCGCGCTCCTGATCGGCGAGCGCCACGCCGTCGCGCCGCGCAAGGCACAGTGGTTGCATGAGCTTTCGACCTTCACGGTCGACCTCACCTGCAACGGCAAAAGTATCGACCATGGCGCGGCGGGGAACGTGCTCGGCGGGCCGCTGCTCGCGCTCAAGCATCTCGCCGGCATGCTGGCGCAGGACCGCCACAACGCGCCGCTCGCGGCCGGCGACATCATCTCGACCGGCACATTGACCAAAGCCTTCCCGGTTGCGCCCGGCGAAAGCTGGACGGCGACATTCGCCGGCATTCCCCTCGCGCCGGTCACCCTCGCCTTCGCCTGAGCGTTGCGCCAAATAAAAAACGCCCGGCATTCCTGCCGGGCGCTTCTTGAGTTCAACGCTGAGAATATTAGCGCTCGATCGAGCCCATCACGCGGCCGTCTGAACTCACCAGGATGTACTGGTTGTTCACGTAGGCGTAGCGATAGCCCGCGAGACGCGGATTGCCTTCGAACGTGTAGGTGGTCACGGCGCGCGGCAGCGGCTCGCCGACCACGACGCGCTCCTGCACCGTCACGGGCGCGACCTGGCGCTCGTAGACATAGCGCTGGATGTAAACGCGATCGTCCGCGGCAATGCCGCCGACTGCCGCGCCAGTCGTGGCGCCGACCGCGCCGCCGATCACCGCGCCGATCGGGCCGCCCACAACGGCACCGACCACGGCGCCGCCGACCGCACCGGACGCCGCACCGCCCTGCGCGCCCTGCTGCGATTGAGCGAACGCCGTCAACGGCGACAGCGCGAGCGTGGCAAGCAATGCGCCCTTGAGAATCATCTTCATGGAATCACTCCTCCGGGAAAACCGCGCATGCCGATGCTCCGAACGAGCATCATCGAGGCTCCACACACGGCCTGCCCGAAAACGTCGGGCAGCCGACTTCGTTCCGAAATTTTTTCGGTTCCGCGGCTGAACGGATTGTCAGGAAGGAACAGACGCGACGCCGCGCCCGCACCGCATAAATTTTCTGAAAACTATCAGGAGCCGAATCAGCCGCCGGCGAGCCGCTTCATGATGTCGCCGACCGGATAGCCGGCGCGCGACAGACCTTCACGGCAAGTCAGAGTCGGCGGCATGCTGCGGATCCGGTCCCAGGTGCCGCCGCGCAGCAAGAGCGTGATCGCCTCGAGGCACGAGCGCTTGTAATTGGCGACCACCTTGCCGTCGTCGACCACGTTGCGGCAGAGCGACGCATCCGCGCCGGGCAGCTTATTGCAGGTCGACAGCATCGCAACGCGCTCATTGGGCTCGAGGCTGACCAGCGAGAACGCGAAGGCCGGCACTTGCGCCAGGGCGATGCCGCCGAGCGCGAGCGTCAAAACCAGCCAAGGCAGTGATTTGCGCAGCACGAATCTTCCCCAACCCGTTACCGCTACCTTAGCGTGAAACGTGCGGCGCGTGTGTTCACATTTGGACCCGGACGCGAGTTCCATGTGAAGTGGGAACCGCGTATGAAGCCTCCAGATTGGGCTTTGACAAAGTCAGGCAGCTTCCCCAATAGACGCATGGCAGCGGTTCGCGACAATCCGGACAAGCAGCGTTTCGAGATGGACACCGAGGCGGGTGTCGCCGTGGCACTTTACCGCCGGGATGGCGATGTCTACCGCATCTATCACTCCGAGGTGCCCCGCGCGCTGGAAGGGCGAGGCCTTGGCTCGCAGCTTATGGCCGGTGTGTTGGACATCGTGCGCGCCGGCGGCGGCAAGGTCACACCCCTGTGCGGCTTCGTGCGTCATTATTTCCGCGAGCATCCGGATCAGGGCGATCTGCTGGCGTGAAACGAAAGACCATCCTCGTCCGCGACAAGATGCAAAAGGGCTACCGCTACACGTTGAGCGAGCCCGCCGGCCGCAATTTCGATCCTGAATTCAGGCCGCAGCTCACCCCGGCGCAGATGTTGGCGCTCGGCGTATTCGCCGGGAAATACCTCACGGACTGCCGCGCCGAATTTCCAATAAGCTGGTTTGCGCGCGCCAAGCTCGCGCCGAAGCAACGCGATCCCAAGCTCAACTATTTCGGCATCGACGCCAGCCAGCCGCTATCGGAATGGAAAAAGAAGGGCTGGATACACAAGGACGACCCGCGCGGCTGGTTTCAGTGGTACTGCCGTTACTATAGGGGGCGCCGGCATGAGGACGACGCCCGCCAGATCGGGCGCTGGAAGGCGATCCGCCGTCACGTCAGGCAGATCCAGAAGAATTGCGAACCCGGCGACCCGCACTGCCGCCCGCGCCAACGCCAGGCCTTGCTGCACTGGGCTTATGACGCACGGAAAATCTAGGCCCGCGCGATCTGGTCCAACAAATCCGTCAGCGCATCGGGCGCGGTGATATGCGGATTGTGGCTGGCGTCGATCTCGAAAGCGCCGGCCCATTTTTCGTTTTGCGCCCGCTCGTAAAATCGCCGGAAGCGATCGTCCGGCGGCTTGCGCCCGGCATAGATGTAAAAGCGCGGCATTTTCGGCTCGGCACTCAATTTGATTTTTTGCGCGAAGCATTTCAGCGGATGCGGCACGCGCTTCGGCGTGCTCCACGCTATGTCCTCCGGCGGCGTGTCGGGCGGCATGGGCCCAGGCGGAATGCGCCAGCTATCGGGGCCACTTGCCACGGCATCCGCGCGTTGAGCGCGCGTCGCCGCTGGCATGACGTCGAACGCACTCTCCCCGTCGCGTGGCGCGAAAGCGTCGATATAGACCAGCTTCGATACGCGATCAGCCCCGCGATCCGCGACGCCGGTCGCGACCATGCCGCCATAACTGTGTCCGATGAGAACGACGTCGCGCAGATCATCGTAATGCAGAACGTTCAGGATATCGGTGATGTGCGTGTCGAGATCGATTCCTTCATGCGCGAGGTGGCTGCGCTCACCTAATCCCGTCAAAGTTGGGGTGATGAGGCGATGACCGCGCGCGGCAAGCCGCGGATGCATCTTCTTCCAGGCCCAGCCGGCGGACCACGCGCCATGCGCCACAACGAAAGTCGCCATTTGCAGTCCTTACTGAGCGAGGACGGGTTTTGCGGGCGCGCGGCGCCAACGCGCGAAGATCGTTTCGAGCACGACCACACACAGCGACGCGGCGAGGACCTGCCAGCCGGGCCGAATTCCGGCGTCGAAATCGAAGGCGGTCTCGAGCACGCGCAATGGCGACACATTGAAGACAAAACCGATGCCAACGGCTTCGCAAATGAATGTCAGCGCCGAAACCGACACGCCCAGCACGAGGAGCCATAAAGGCGACAATTCGCTGCGGCCAAGCTGCCAGGCAACCAAGCGATAACCGAGCAGCCAGCCGAACAGACCGGCCGTGAAAGTCGGCACGGTCACGTCGGCCTTGGTCTGCTGGAAATAATGGATCAGCGCCAGGAGCGCGATGCCGTAGATGAGCTGATGCAGCCGCCGCCAGCGCATTCCCCCGAGCCGCTTCACCATGGCGTCGGTCGAAGTCAGCGCCAGTGCAAACAGCCCGAGCCAGGCGATCGCGCCGATGATCAGGTAAACGCGCTTCACGATCTCGGCCGCCGCTTTACCGAGGTCGAAACTCTGGTCGGCAATGAACAAGATCAGATGCGCGGCGATGTAGAAAAAGGCCGCGACACCAATCATGCGCCGGACGTCGATCAAGCTTCCATAGCGAAAGATGCGCCGGAACGGCGTGACCGCCAGCGTAAGCCCGAGAAACACCAGCGCCCAAAAGCCGGCGCGGTGGATGACTTCGTTAAGCGGCCGCGCGCTGTAATAAACCGCGCTCCAGTCGATGATGAGTTTGGCGCAAGGCGCGAGGAGAATTGCGAGCGTTGCGATGCGGAGCCAGGACAAGCGCCCGCGGCGGTCTTTCCAGATTTGCCAGGATGGTTTGAGCGGTTCGGCCACGGCCCTATCAACCTAGCTCAACGCGCCGCTTCGCCCTAGAGCCGCGGCAGCGGTCGGCCGCCAGCCTGCTTCGAGGGGACTTTGACCCAGGCCTCACCGTCGAGCACGATTTCATCCTCGACAGCGCAGGTGCAGGCGAGCCGGGCGCGGGTTTTCTCTGTAATGAGCTCAGCGACCGTTACAGTGACATTGACCGTGTCGCCAATCTTGACCGGCGCACGAAAGTTCAATGTCTGCGAAATATAGACCGCGCCGGGCCCCGGCAGGCGCGTGCCAAGCACGGCGGAAATCAGGCTCGCGGTATACAGACCATGCGCGATGCGGGTGCCAAACGGCGTTTTGGCGGCAAAATGCTCAGACAGATGAATGGGATTGCGGTCGCCGCTGATCGCTGCAAAGCCGACGACGTCCGAGGCGTCGACGGTCTTGGACAAGGTTTCGGTCATGCCGACCGAAAGGTCCTCGAAGTACAGGGTTTGCAGGGTCAACATGTCAGCTCGCCAGCTGCCGCCGGCACGACAACCAAAGCAGCGCGACCAGCACAACATTGATTGCCAGCGCCGCGGTCAATAGGCCTATCGTCGAATTCGCGCCATAACGCTCGATCAGCACCGCGCCGATCGATGGTGCGGCGGCCTGTGCAATGAGGCTCGGCAAAGCGAGTTTGCCTATCAGACGCGGATAACGGCGTGGGCCGAATAGCGCGAGCGGCACCGTGCCGCGCGCGACCCAAGATACGCCGAAAGCACCGGCGTAAATCAGAATGGCGAGGAAGAGGCCGCCGACGTCCGCGTAGAGCATCGCCATGCCCGCGGCCATGCCCGCGACCGCGACGATCAGGGTCCAAAGCGGATGATAGCGCCCGCCGAACAACCGCTCGACGACGCGCGCGGCTATTTGTGATGGCCCGTAAAGAGTGCCGAGGGCCACGGCTATGGCAAAATCGACGCCACGCTCCTGCAGAAACAGCAGCAGGTAGACAATCATGACAGAACCGACGCCGAAAATAATTGACATGACCGCCGCGAGAATGGCGAGCACCAAGGCTTCATTGCGCATCGGTGCGTGGTCGGCGAAGCGCGCGCCTTCGGGGTCAGTCGTCAAATGCGCGGCCTTGGCACGGTCATGGAGCACCGCCAAGAACAGCGGCCAGGTGATCACGATGTGAATCGCGGCGTAGATGAAGCAGGCTTCGCGCCAGCCGAACTTTGCGATCAGGAAAGCCCCCAAAGGCCAGCAGACCGTGGACGCAAAGCCTCCGATCAAAGTCAGATTGGTGATCGGCGTTCTGGCAGCGTTGCCGTAAGTTCGGCCGAGCGCGGCGAAGACCGCGTCATAGGTCCCCGTCCCCATCGCCAAGCCGACGATCACCCAGCCGATCAGAAAAGTCGGTAGCGACGGCGCCAGTCCGATGATGATAAGACCGGCAGCGTTTAATGGCGCGCTGACAAGGATGACCGGCCGGCCACCATAGATATCAATAAGCTTGCCGACTTGTGGGGAAATCAGACCGGCAATCAACAAACCGATCGAGGTTCCCGACACCACCCATGTCAGTGGCCAACCCGTGTCGTTGACGATCGGGCCGGCAAATACAGCCGGAAAATAGAACGACGTACCCCAGGCAAGAATCTGCGTGAAACCAAGCGCGCCGACGACGATCCGGCGATCGAGCTCCCTGCGCGCCGTCACGTTTACGGCTTCGGCTGCTGCATGCCCTTGGCCGCGAGCACTGCGGCCGCCTGCGGTGACGACAATACTTTCAAGAAGGTCTCGGCCGCCACGCGCTGCGGTGCGTTTGCGGATAGCGCGCCGGAATAAGTGGTCGTGAGTTGGATCTCGGCTGGCAAAGCGCCAACCAGAACCACGCCTTTGACCGGCAGTATTTCGCTGATCTGATGGATCGCCAATTCTGCCTCGCCTTTCGCAACAAGTTCGGCGACGTAGCCACCGCGCTGGAGCTTGGCCTTGGGGCGGATTCGATCGGCGATACCCCAGCGCTCGAACAGTTTGTCGAGATAGACGCCGCTGGTACCGCCGCTCGCCGGGTCGATATAGGCAACGGTTTTCGCCGCAAGCACTGCCTGCTTGAAAGCATCGACCGAAGAGATGTCAGGCTTCGACGCGCCCTCCTTGACCGCGACTCCAACGCCAACCGTCGCGAGGTCAATCCGGCTGCCGGTTAGCTTGCTGTCCTTGAGCAGGCCGTCGACCACCGTAGGCGTGATGATCGCGATATCGATGACCTCACCCTTCTCGATCCGGTCCTTTACTTGGCCGGTCGTGCCGTTATCGACCGTGACCTTGTGGCCGGTCTGTTTTTCGAAGTCCGGTGCCAGTTCGAGAACCACGGCCTTGAAGGCGCCGGCGGTCAGGACCTTGATTTCCGCGCTATGCGCTATTTGCGGGGCTGCCACGGCCGCCGCAAGAACCATGGCAAAAACGCGCGATTTTAAGATCATACTGGCCTTGGTTCTCGAAAGTGACATGGGATTCCGATCGTTTTTTTGAGGTTCGTGAAGAGAAGGCTGCGGTCCACCAAACACCGTTAATAATCATTTACTTATGACATGCATTTTCCGCTTAGCTGCAACGCAACATAATGGGTTCCTTCAGCCTCCGGATGCCATTATTTACGTGCCAATCGATCCGACCGGCACGGGCCGGCCATCGAGCTCTAAGAAAAGGCACTATCAATGATCCTCGCTATCGTTCGTTTCCTCCAGTCCTGGCGCCGCTACAACCGCAGCCTGGCTGAATTGAGCCAGCTCGGCGACCGTGAGCTCGCCGATATCGGCATCAGCCGTTCGGACATCCCGTCAATCGCTTGGCGGCACGCCCACCAGTAAAGGCAAGCGTACAGCTAACCGCAAGCGCCCGCCCCGAGCGGGCGCTTTCGTTTTGTGGGGTTCGCGGCTAGGGAAGCCGCATGAGCAAGACCCCCATCCACGTGATCGGCGGCGGTTTGGCCGGCTCGGAAGCCGCCTGGCAGGCCGCGGAGCGCGGCGTCCCCGTGATTTTGCACGAAATGCGCCCGGTCCGGACCACGGCGGCGCATAAAACCGCAGGTCTGGCGGAACTGGTTTGCTCGAATTCGTTCCGCTCCGATGACCGGGAGCAGAACGCCGTCGGCCTCCTGCATGAAGAAATGCGGCGGCTCGGCTCTTTGGTCATGGCGGCAGGGGACCAAAATCAGGTGCCTGCCGGGGGCGCCCTCGCCGTCGACCGCGACGGCTTCTCGAACGCCGTGTCCGCCGCGCTGGAAGCCCATCCGTTGATCACGATCGAGCGCGGGGAAATCGCCCTGCCGCCTGATGACTGGGACAATGTCATCGTGGCCACCGGCCCGCTGACGTCCCCGGATCTCGCCGCGGCGATCCGCACCCTCACCGGTGAAGATGCCCTCGCGTTTTTCGACGCCATTGCGCCGATCGTGCATCGCGATTCGATCGACATGAACGTGGCGTGGTTTCAGTCGCGCTATGACAAGGCGGGTCCGGGTGGCACCGGTGCGGATTACATCAATTGCCCGCTCACTCGCGAGCAATATGAAAGTTTCGTCGCGGCGCTGGTTGCGGGCGACAAGGCGACATTCCACGAATGGGAAGCGGCAACGCCTTATTTCGACGGCTGCCTGCCGATCGAAGTGATGGCGGAGCGCGGGCCAGAGACCTTGCGTCATGGCCCGATGAAGCCGTTCGGTCTCACCAATCCGCACGATCCGCAGACCAAAGCCTATGCCGTCGTGCAACTGCGCCAGGACAACAAGCTTGGCACCTTGTTCAACATGGTGGGCTTCCAGACCAAACTGAAACACGGCGAACAGTTGCGCATCTTCCGCACGATTCCCGGTCTCGAAGGAGCCGAGTTTGCCCGCCTCGGTGGCCTGCATCGCAACACATTTCTCAATTCACCGAAGCTGCTCGACCAGCAACTGCGGTTAAAAGCGATGCCGCGGCTGCGCTTCGCCGGTCAGATCACCGGCTGCGAGGGTTATGTCGAGAGCGCCGCGGTCGGCTTGATCGCCGGCCGCCTGGCCGCCGCCGAGCGCAATGGCGAAGTAATGGTCCTGCCGCCGCCGACCACCGCGCATGGCGCACTGCTCGCGCACATCACCGGCGGGCATGTCGAGACGATCGACAACGGCCCGCGCTCGTTTCAGCCGATGAATGTCAATTTCGGACTGTTTCCGCCGCTCGCGCGCGAGCCCAAGACCGCGCCGGACGGGAAGAAACTGCGCGGTCCGGACAAGGCGATGGCCAAGAAACGTGCGCTCTGCCTCCGCGCCCTGGCCGATCTCGACCGCTGGAAAGCCGGCGAAGCCGCGATCGCCGCCGAATAGTCAGGCGAAAATCTTGCGCGGGTCGCGCGCCGCGCGCCACAACCGCCATTGCCGCCGCCATGACGCTTCGCTCTCGACGGCGAAAGGCTCGTAACTCTGCCGCTCCATGCGCTGCAAAGCCGGCCGCACGAGGCTTGCCGGCAGCAGCAAAGGCAGAATTCCCGCCGACGCCGTGTTGCGCAACCGCTCCGCCTCATCAAGATATTTGCGCGCCCGCAGCCGCATTTCGGCAAGCGCGGCTCGCACCTCGGTAGTGGCGTTGCGTGCCAAAATATCCTCGCGCTTGGCGCTATAATGCGCGAGCACGTCCGCCGGAATGTAGAGCTGCTTGCGCGCCGCGTGCCGCGGCAAATCCGTCAGGACCTGCGCGAAGATCAGCGCATTCGCCGTGGCTTGCAGGATTGCCGCATATTCGGTCTCACGCAGGCCGAGAATGCGCGCACCCGTCGCCAGCAGAGCGCCCTGCGTCTCTGCGGCGTAGGTTTCGAGCGCCGCAACGCTGACCATCGGTTCGTTATAGAGATCAAAAGTGTGAGCATCGATCAGGCGCTCGAACGGCGACAGCGGCAGATCGCGCGCGCGAATCGTATCGAGGAGCGCGGCGGATACCGGATTGGCTAGCCCTTGCTCGCCGCGCTCGCCGTGCAGCACCTCGCGCCACCATTGCAGCCTGATTTCGCCGGGCAAAGGCTCGCGCGCCACATCGCGCACCCGCGCGATCTCGAGCCCGAAGGCGAATACGGCAAACAGCGCGTCGCGGTGTTCTTGCGGCGCATAAAGCGTTGCGAGATAGCGCTCGCGGTCGGCCTGCGCCACCACATCCCTGCATATTGCGTAATAGGTCCGCATTGCACTGACCGCTAAACGGCGATCAGGCCGGCGCCGACCCGCCGGCCTTCGGCGAGCAGCACGTTCCATGTCCGCACCGCGGCGGCGGTCGTCATCGGATCAAACGCGATCCGATGGGCCTTGAACGCATCACGCAGCGCCGGCGCGACCGGCGCAGGATCGATACCGACGCCGAGCAGGAAGACATCAAGCGCGCCGGAGCGCGCGAAGACTTCGGCCAGCGCCACCTCGCTCACGTCGGTAAAAGCCGCGACCGGCCAGGCCCAAATTCCATCCGGGAAGCACAGCAACGAGCCGCGATGCGACAGTTTGGAATTCTTGCCTCCGAAGCGAAAGCCGCCATTGCCATAGGCCTCGATCTGGGCCGGGCGCGGCAGGTGCGGCGCAGCCGCGGCGCTCACGGCTTCGCGTCGCGCTCCGGAGCGGCGCTCAGGGCGTCACGCCCGGTGCCAACACCCAAATAGATAAGAATGGGCGCCGCGATGAACACCGACGTATAGGTGCCGACCAGCACCACGCCGAACATCATCGTGGCCGTGAAGCTGTGGATCGCGTGCCCGCCGAACAGCAGCAGCGCCAGCAAGGCCAGCGACACGGTCAAATGCGTAATCACCGAGCGCGACAGGGTCTGGTTCACCGAAGCGTTCAACAAATCCGGCATCGACATTTTCTTGTAGCGGCGCAGCATCTCGCGGATGCGGTCATAGATGACCACGGTGTCATTGAGCGAATAGCCAAGAATGGTGAGCAGCGCGGCAATCGACGTCAGATCGAAATCGACCTGCGTGATCGACATGAAGCCGATCGTCAGAACGATGTCGTGGACATTGGCGATCATCGCGCCGAGCGCGAACTGCCATTCGAATCGGAACCACAGATAGATCAGGATGGCGAAGATCGCGAGCATGAGCCCGACCACGCCGTAGGACAAAAGCTCGCCGGAGACGCGCGGCCCGACGACTTCCACGCGCCGGTATTCAACATCCTGGCCGAGGGCGGTTCGCACTTTTTGCACAGCGGCCTGCTGCGCCGCATCGCCACCCGGCTGTTCGGCCAGGCGGATGAGCACATCACGTGGCGTGCCGAATTGCTGCAGCTGAACCTCTCCGAGCCCGAGCCCGCCGAGCGTCGCGCGCATTTTCGCGAGGTCCGCGTCGCCCGCCTTGCTCTGCACCTCCATCAAGGTACCGCCGCGGAAGTCGATGCCGAAATTGAGCCCGTGAAAGAAATAGAGCGAGATCGCGATGATCGAGAGCAGCGCCGAAATCGGAAAGCTGATGCGCCGGAAGCGCATGAAATCGAATTTGGTGTCGTCCGGAACGATGCGAAGGAGCTTCATCTTTATCTCCTTCAGATCGGCACGCGCTGGGGCCGCCGCCAGCGCACCCAGTAAGCGACGATGAGACGCGTCAGGGTGAAGGCGGTGAACACCGTCGTGAGAATGCCTATGCCGAGCGTCACGGCAAAGCCGCGCACGGGGCCGGTGCCGATATAAAACAGCACGGCGGCGGCGATGAATGTGGTGATGTTGGAATCGAGAATGGTCGCAAGCGCGCGACTGAAGCCGGCATCGATGGCGTTGATCGGGGTGCGGCCCGCCCTGACCTCTTCACGAATGCGCTCGTAGATCAGCACGTTGGAATCGACCGCGATGCCGACGGTGAGCACGATGCCGGCGATGCCGGGCAACGTCAGCGTCGCGTTGAGCAGCGACAGCACGCCGAAAATCATGGCGACGTTGATCGCGACGGCGATATTGGCGAACAGCCCGAACAGGCCATAGGTCGCGAACATGAACACGATCACCATCGCCGCGCCGACGTAAGACGACAATTTGCCCTTTTCGATCGAGTCCTGACCAAGGCCCGGACCGACCGTGCGTTCCTCAATGATCGTCAATGGCGCCGGAAGCGCACCGGCACGCAGGAGAATGGCGAGATCGTTGGCGCCTTCGACGGTGAAGCTGCCGGAGATTTGTCCCGACCCACCCAGGATCGGCTCGCGAATGACGGGTGCGGAGATCACCTCGTTGTCGAGCACGATGGCAAACGGCTTGCCGACATTCTCCTGCGTCGTCTGCGCGAATTTGCGCGCGCCCGCCGTATTGAATCGGAAGCTCACAATAGGCTCGGAGCTGCGCTGATCGAAGCCAGGCTGCGCATCCGTCAATTCGCCGCCTGACACCATGACCCGCTTTTCAATCAGGTAAGGCTGGCGGCCTTGCTTCTGGGGAGCAAAGAGAATTTCAGATTCGGGCGGCGGCCGGTTGCCTTGGGCCTGAACCTGTTCCGGCGTGGTGGTCTGATCGACCAGCCGGAAATCAAGCTTCGCGGTCTTGCCCAGCAATTCCTTCAAACGCGATGGGTCCTGCAAGCCCGGCACCTGGACCAGAACGCGGTCGACGCCCTGGCGCTGGATGAGCGGTTCGACCGTGCCGAGCTCGTTCACCCGGCGCTCGATGATCTGGATCGATTGCTCTACGGCCTGCCGGACGCGCTCGATGATGGCGGGATCCGTCATCGTCAGGCGAACAAGATCGCCGTCGGTTGCGATATCCACAGTGCGCTGGCCCGAAGCACCCAGAATGCCGCCGAGCGGCTGCGATAATTCCTGCAGCTTCTGCGAGGCCTGCTGCGAGTTGGCGCCTTCGCGGATGCGCACTTCGACGCTGTTGCCGCGGACCGCGAGGCCGGTATAGCCGATGCGCGCATCGCGAAGAACGCGGCGCACATCATCGCGCAGCGCCTCGAGCTTTTCGCGGCGCACCGCTGCGGCATCGACTTCCAGCAGGATATGCGAGCCGCCCTGAAGATCGAGGCCGAGGACGACGTGGCGCTGCGCCCATTTCGGCCAGCGCTCGACCATCTCCTTGGGGAAGAAATTGGGGACCGCGAACAGACAGACGACGACAGCGGTCAAGATCACCGCCAAAGCCTTCCATCGCGTGAAATAGAGCATGCGGTCCGTCCCGGCGGGTGTGAGCGAGCGGGTTTAGCCCGCCGCCGCTGCCTCATCCTTTACCGGCTCGCCCTTGGCGCGCACATCGGCGAGCATCGAGCGCATTTGGCGGATGCGGACATTGTCGGCGATCTCGACCTCGATCTCGTTGTCGTCGATGACCTTTGTCACGCGGCCGACTAAGCCACCATTGGTGACCACCGTATCGCCTCGCCGGACGTTCTTCACCATCTCCTGATGCGACTTCACGCGTTTCTGCTGCGGGCGCAAGATCAGGAAGTACATGATCACGAAAATCAGCACGAAGGGCAGCAGCGAGGTCAGCATGCCGCCGTCGCCGCCGAATGGCGACGCGCCTTGAGCGAACGCGGGCGAAATCCACATCACGAGGGTCCTCTGGTCGGCGCCCGCCTGGAGTCGGCGGCGCGAAAGTCGCGCGGACTATAGCCGCCACTGCCCCGATTGCAATGCGGCGGAGCGGCACGAAAGCCCTGCAAATCGGGCTATTCTGCGTCTTAGACTTGCGAGCTTACGAGTGCCTCGCTATGCACTGCGCCTCTCTTCCAGTGCATGCATGTCTGATGGCCAAAGCGAAATCCCGAAAACCGAAAAGCAAAAGCCCGCCGCCCGCGGAAGGTGCGACGCTCGAGCGCATCGCCACCGCCCTGGAACGGCTCGCGCCGCGCGGCGCAGCCGCAATCGATTTCGAAAGCGCCGATGCCTTTATCTGGCAGCCCGCCGGCCGCCGCCTTGCTCCCGTGCCCCGCGTCAATCGCGTCGAGATGTCGCTGCTCCGGGGCATCGACCGGGTACGCGACACTCTGATCGAGAATACCGAGCGCTTTGCGCGCGGCCTGCCCGCCAACAATGCCTTGCTGTGGGGCGCGCGCGGCATGGGCAAATCCTCGCTGGTAAAGGCCTCGCATGCGGCGATCAACGCCGCGCTGGCGAAGGAAAGGAAACAGCCGCTCAAACTCGTCGAAATTCACCGCGAAGACATCGAGACGCTGCCCGACCTGATGGCGCTGATGCGCGAGACCGACCTGCGTTTCATCGTCTTCTGCGACGACCTTTCGTTCGACGCCGAGGACACAACTTACAAGTCACTCAAGGCCGTGCTGGAAGGCGGCATCGAAGGGCGGCCGGGCAATGTGATTTTCTACGCCACGTCCAACCGGCGCCATCTGATGTCGCGCGACATGATCGAGAACGAGCGCTCGACTGGGATCAATCCCGGCGAAGCGGTGGAAGAAAAGGTCTCGCTGTCAGACCGGTTTGGTTTGTGGCTCGGCTTTCACCGCTGCAGCCAGGACGAGTTCCTCGCCATGGTCGAAGGCTATGTCGGGCATTACAAAATCCCGCGTACCGGCGAGGAGTTGCGCCGCGAAGCCCTGGAATGGGCGACGACGCGCGGGTCGCGCTCGGGCCGCGTCGCCTGGCAATTCGTGCAGGATCTGGCGGGACGGCTGCGCGTCCCACTAAACGACTAGCCGCCGAGATACTGCGCCGGATCGACCGGCGTCGAGCCCTTGCGGATTTCGAAATGGAGCTGCGGCGACGTGACGTTGCCGGTCTGGCCGGACCGCGCGATCGTGTGTCCGCGCTTGATCTTGTCGCCGCGCTTGACGAGGATTTCGCTGGCGTGGGCGTAGGCCGACACGAAGCCATTGGCGTGGCGTACCAGAACGAGATTGCCGTAGCCCTTGAGCTCGTTGCCGGCGTAAGCGACTTCGCCGTCTTCCGCCGCCTTGATGGGCGTGCCTTCCGGCAGCGCGATATTGATGCCGTCGTTTGACTGACCGTTGACCTTGCTGCCGAACGCGGTGACGACGCGGCCCTTGGCCGGCCAGCGGAACGAAGGCAGTGCCCCAGTCGCCTCCGCGGTTTTGACCGCGGAATTGTCTTCGGGCTGGACGGGCTCGGGCGTGGCGATGCGCGCGGTCTGCTGAGCCGGTGCACTCGCGATTTTTTCAGGCGCGGCGAAACGCGGCGCTTCGATCTTCGGCGCGCTCGCCTGCGCGGCGCTCCCCGGCGTACCTGGAATGGTGAGCCGGTCGCCCATATTGACCTTGGTGTACTGCTGGATGTTGTTCGCCTTGGCGAGCTTATCCAGGGTCACGTTGTACTTGCGGGCGATACCCATCAGGCTTTCGCCGGCATTGACGACGTGGACGTGTTCGGCTGCGTGTTGCGCGGGACGCGCGACTGGCGCAGCGACCGCGGGCGGCGCACTTGCCGGCGCCTCGGTGACGCTGTAGCGCGGAATGACAAGACGATCGCCCGGCTTGATCTCGCCGGCGCTCTTGATGTTGTTCGCCTGCATCACGGCGGCGATCGGCACGCCGTATTTGCGCGCGATGATTTCGAGCGTGTCGTTCTGGCCGACGGTGACGGGCGTGCCGCCTTCCCAGGTCCAGCGCCCGTTGGGTTGCGGACGATGCGCCGGCACAGAACCGGTAATGTCATTGTTGGGGCGATACGCGCCGAGCCCTTGCGCGCCCTGCTTCACGCCGCCGTTCGCCGCGACGGTTTCCGGCTTGCTCGGCGCCGGCAGCGGCTGCTGCTCGACGCGCGCGCTCTGCTGCGCAGGCTTCGAAACCGATCCGGTGACGATCTCCTGGTTCTGGCGAGGCGCGGTCGTATTGCTCGCCGACTTGAATGGATTTTGCACATCGAAGCGGCCGCTGTCGGAGCAGGCTGCGGCGGTCAGCGCGAAGAGCGAGAGCGCGGCAAAGCGCCAAACGCGCGAGGCAGACAAGTCGGCGGAGCGCGGCATGTGGTTACTCACTCATACGCAGAACGCGGAGAGTTTGAATAAACAGGATGCCGGTAAATAAGCGTTTAAGTTTTGGAGTCCGCGACTCAGACCCTCGCGGTGTGTTGCGCTTTAGAGCTGTTCAGCCTGGCCCGGCAGCAGCGGCACGAAGCGCACCGCGATCAAGTCTTCGCGAACAAGCTCGGGTTCCCGTCCCGGCGCCGTTTGCAACTTCTTAAGCTTGATAATGTGTTGCGGTCCCTCCTGCGGGCCGACCGGTATGACCATGATGCCGCCTTCGGCGAGCTGATCGGTCAGGGTCTGCGGAATAGTGGCGGCGGCAGCGGTGACGATGATGCGGTCGTAGGGCGCCCGCTGCGGCGCGCCGGCCATGCCGTCGCCGACGACCACCTCGACATTATTATAGCCGAGCGCGGCAAGCCGCGACCGCGCGGTTTCGGCCAAAGTCCGGTAACGCTCGACGGAAACCACTTCGCGCGCGAGCCGAGACAGGATCGCGGCCTGATAGCCAGAGCCGGTGCCGATTTCGAGCACGCGATGATGCGCGGCGATTTCGAGCTGCTCGGTCATATAGGCGACGACATAGGGTTGGCTGATCGTCTGGCCGCAGCAGATCGGCAAAGCGTGGTCGGCATAGGCGGCGTGCAGGTAATCGCCTTCGACGAAACGCTCGCGCGGCACCTCGTCCATGGCCCGCAACACCGCCTTGTCGGAAATGCCGCGCCGACGCAGCGTGAGCAGGAACTGCATCCGCTGGTCGGCGTCTTCTCTCATCGTCTCACTTCTCGTCGAATAGCGGCGCCAGTTGCGTCATGAACGGCTCGTCGGTCATGTCGAGCCGCAACGGCGTGATGGAGATTTTTTTTTCGACCAGCGCGCGCAGATCGGTGCCGTGACCGGCCTCGGCAATGGGCCCGCGGCCGAAGGCGATCCAGTAATACGGATTACCGCGACCATCGTGGCGCGCGTCGATCCGCAACAGCTCCTGATTGCGGGTGCCTTGCTGCGCAACGGTGACACCCGCGACTTGTTCCGGCGGGCAATCGGGAAAATTGATGTTGACCAGAATACCTTTCGGAATCCCTTGCTTGAGAATTTTGCGCACGATGTCCGGCGCATATTTCCGCGATGTTTCCCAGTGCGGCGTGTGTTTGGTCGTGGAGGCGAAGGCTTGCGACAGCGCGAGTGACGGTATGCCGAGCACCGTGCCCTCTATCGCCGCGGCCACCGTGCCGGAATAGCTGACATCCTCGGCAACGTTTCGGCCGCGATTGACGCCGGAGAGAACGAGGTCTGGCATCTCCTTCATGATGTTGCGCGCGCCCATGATGACGCAATCGGTCGGCGTGCCGCGCACCGCGAAGTGCCGCTCGCCGATCTCGCGTAGCCGCAGCGGATCGTTCAACGACAGCGAATGCGAGACGCCGGACTGATCCATCTCCGGCGCGATCACCCACACATCGTCGGAGATCGTGCGGGCGATTTCCTCGCAGACTTTCAGGCCTGGCGAATGAACGCCGTCGTCGTTGGTGATGAGGATGCGCATTTAATGCTTCGCGATCGTCTTTAGGCCGCCCATATAGGGCGCAAGCGCTTCCGGCACTGCGATCGAGCCGGCGGCCTGCTGATAGGTTTCCATCACCGCGATCAACGCGCGGCCGACCGCGACGCCGGAGCCGTTGAGTGTGTGCACCGGTCCCCTCACCTTGCCGTCCTTGCCCTTGTAGCGCGCGTTCATGCGCAGCGCCTGGAAGCTGCCGCAGTTCGAGCAGGATGAAATCTCGCGGTACATGTTCTGGCCCGGCAGCCACACTTCGATGTCGTAGGTCTTCTGCGCGGCGAAACCCATGTCGCCCGTGCACAGCGTGACGACGCGATAATGCAGGTCGAGCTTTTGCAGCACGGCTTCCGCGCAGGCGAGCATGCGCTCGTGCTCGGCCTGGGATTGCTCGGGCGTGGTGATCGAGACCAGTTCGACTTTGGTGAACTGGTGCTGGCGGATCATGCCGCGGGTGTCCTTGCCCGCCGCGCCGGCCTCGGCGCGGAAACACGGCGTGCAGGCCGTCAGCCGCATCGGCAATTTGTCTTCGTCGACGATGGATTCGCGAACCAGATTGGTCAGCGGCACTTCGGCGGTGGGGATGAGCCAAAAGTCGTTGGTGGTCTTGAATTGGTCTTCCGCGAATTTTGGCAACTGCGCGGTGCCGAACATTGTGTCGTCCCGCACCATCAGCGGGGGGTTGACCTCGGTGTAGCCGTGCTTTTCGGCGGTGTGGGTGTCGAGAAAAAGCTGTCCCAGCGCGCGCTCCAACCGTGCGAGGCCCTTCTGCAGAATGACAAACCGCGCACCGGATAGTTTGGCGGCGAGTTCAAAATCCATCATGCCGAGCGCTTCACCCAGCTCGAAATGCTGCTTCGGCGTGAACGCGTAACTGCGTTTCTTGCCCCAAACATGATGCTCGACGTTGCCGGAAGCATCACTGCCATCCGGCACATCAGCGGCGGGTATGTTGGGAATTTGCGCGAGCTCTTTGTGCAGCTCTTCCCCGATCTTGTTCTGCTCAGCTTCCAGCGCGGGAAGATCGATCTTGAGCGTGTTGACCTCTTCCATCAGCGCGGACGCTTTCGCCTCGTCCTTCGCCTTCTTGGCCTCGCCGATTTCCTTCGAAGCCGCATTGCGCCGCGCCTGCGCCTGCTCGAATCTGGTGATCGCGGCGCGCCGCTTCTCGTCGAGCGCCAGGAGCTTCGTGGATAGCGGCTCGAGGCCACGCCGTTTCAGGCCGGCATCGAAAGCCTGCGCGTTGTCGCGAATCCACTTGATGTCGTACATGGGCGGGCTTTTACACGACCGCGCCGAGGGGCGCCATTACTCCGCCGGCTTGGCTTTGGCGCCTGCGGCTTCAGCGGCATCCGCCGCGGCCTTTTTCTTCTCGACGATCTTTACCGACCAGATCGAGCCCTCATAGAGAATGAGCAGTGGCACGGCGAGCGACATCTGACTGATGACGTCGGGCGGGGTCAGCACCGCGGCAAGCACGAAGGCGCCGACGATGAAATAGCGGCGCTTCTCCTTGAGCTGCTGCGA
>JAFBAG010000130.1 GCA_019247925.1 Pseudolabrys sp. | reverse complement strand
TCGCGCCGGCGACGTTGGCCCCGACAATCGCGGTGCGGAGATCTTCCAGGCCAATGCCGTAAGCGGCGAGCCGCGACAGGTCGGCCTGGATGCGGATGGCGGGGCGGATATTGCCCTGGACCGAAACGCGGCCCACCCCGGTGAGTTCGGAAAGCCGCGGCGCCATCATCGTGTCGGCAATATCGCTCAATGCGCGCAGCGTGACGTTATCGGAGGTCAGCGCGATGGTGATGACGGC
This sequence comes from Pseudolabrys sp., assembly GCA_019247925.1. Classification (GTDB taxonomy): domain Bacteria; phylum Pseudomonadota; class Alphaproteobacteria; order Rhizobiales; family Xanthobacteraceae; genus Pseudolabrys. Next base: position 17,448 of record JAFBAG010000130.1, on the reverse strand, counting down.
CTGGTCGGCTGGGTTCACCTTGGAATAAAGCGGCGGGTAGGGAAGGTTGCGCGGCAAAGTCGAGCCGGCCGCGTTGATGGCCGACTGCACATCCTGCGCGGCAGCATCGATGTCGCGATTAAGGTCGAATTGCAGGGTGACCTGACTGATGCCGTATGAGCTCGACGAGGTCATGGTCGTGAGCGACGGTATCTGGCCGAACTGGCGCTCGAGCGGAGCGGTGACGAGCGTGGCGATGGTGTCGGGATTGCCGCCGGGAAGCTGGGTCGTCACCTGGATGGTCGGGAAATCGACCTGGGGCAGGGCCGAGACCGGTAGCCACCAGTAGCCCAACGCGCCGCCGAGCATCACAGCGATGCCCAGCAAGGAGGTTGCGATTGGACGGTGAATGAAGGGCGAGGAGACGCTCATCGCGACGGCCCCCCGCCGCCTCCGCCCGCTCCAGGCGGCCCCCCGCCGCCTCCCGCTCCGCCCTGTTGCTGCCGCCGCTCGCGATTGCCGCCGCGCTCACGCGCGGGCCGCGGAGCGGCGCCCGCCGGCTCACCCGGCGTTGATACCGTGACCTGGCTGCCGTCGCTGATCCGCGCGAAGCCCGTGGTGACAACCCGTTCCGCCGGCTCGACGCCGCGCGTGACGACGGCCTGCGTTTCGTCTTGCTGGCCGACCGTGACCTGGCGCATCGCCGCGGTGTTGTCGTCGCGCACGACGTAAACGAAAGTGCCGTTAGGCCCGCGCTGCACCGCTCCCGTCGGGACGACGACGACGTCTTTCAGCGTCTCGATCAGCAGCCGCACATTCACGAATTGGCCCGGCCAAAGCTGGAGTTCGCCATTCGGAAATTCCGCCTTGAGGCGGACCGTGCCGGTCGATTGATCGACCTGGTTGTCGACGACCTGAAGCGTGCCGCGGTCGATGACAGCGTCCGTATCGGAGCGCAGGGCTTCGACCCGCAGCGGCTCCTTTGCGAATGCCTTGTTGATGCGGTCGAGATCCTGCTGCGGCAGATTGAACAGCACCGAGATCGGCTTGAGCTGGGTAATGACGACAATGCCGCTGGTGTCGGAAGCGCGGACGACGTTGCCCTCATCGACCTGCCGGATGCCGGTGCGGCCGCTGAGCGGCGCGACAATCGTCGTGTAGTCGAGGATGGCTTTGGCATTGTCGATCGCCGCCTGGTCGGACTTCACCAAAGCTTCAAGCTGAGCAACCAGCGCGCGCTGGGTGTCGGCTTGCTGGCGGTTGATCGAAGCGGTGGCGGCGAGCCGCTCGTAACGCTCAAGGTCGATCTTGGCATTGCCGAGCTGCGCCTCATCCTGTGCCTTCTTTGCGGTGGCCTGATCGAGCTGCGCCTTGAATGTGGTCGGGTCGATCCGGGCGAGAATGTCGCCTTTGTTGACGTCCTGACCTTCGTTGAAAGCGATGTTGATCAGCTTGCCGTCGACCTGAGGCCGCACGGTGACGGTGTTCAGGGCGCGGATCGTGCCAACCGCGTCGAGGTAGATCGGCACGTCCGCCCGCTTGGCGGCGACGGCGAGCACCGGGACCGGTCCTTCCGCGCCGGCGCCGCGCCGTGCAGTCCGCCGATCTTGCTGGCTCGAGCCGCTGAATGCGTAAAAAATCACGAGCGCGGCGGCGATTGCCAGCCCCAGATAGAGCATGAGGCGGCGCCGGCCGCGAGCCGCCGCGAACATCCGTCTTGGCAAGTCACCGTGCATCGCGATCGACCGGCGGCACAGGCGGCATCGGAATTGAGGCGATCTGCTCGGGCTCCGGTTTTGGCAGCCAGCCGCCGCCGAGCGCCTGATAAAGGCTGACGATCGCCTGCAATCGGGCGAGCCGCGCCAGCGCCAGCGCGTCCTGCGCGTTGAACAGGGTCTGCTGGGTTTGCAGGACGGTGATCAGATCGACAGTGCCGCCGCGCAGCCGCTCCTCCGAAATGTCGAAGGCGCGGCGTGAACTCGTCACGACTTCCCGCTGGAGCTGCTCGCGCTGCGTGGTCTTGCGGATATCGTCGAGGGCGTTCTCGACGTCGGCGAAGCCGCTGATGACGGACTTGCGGTAATTCTGGAGCAGCTCGTCCTGGCGGCCTTTTTGCAGGTCGAGATTGCCGAGCAGCCGACCGCCATCGAAGATCGGCTGGGTAATGCCGGCGGCGATCGAGTAGAACTGCGATTGCGGAGTGAACAGAGTTCGCAGCACCAGGCTCTGGTAGCCGCCTTCGCCGGTCAATGTGATGCTGGGAAAAAATTGCGCGCGGGCATTTTCGACATTGGCATCCGCGGCAGCGAGCAGCGCCTCGGCCTGACGAATATCGGGCCGCTGGCCGAGCAATTCCGATGGCAGGCCCGGCGTGACGCGCGGGATCGCAATCGACCGCAGCGTACCGCCACGCACGAACACATTCTCGGGCGGCCGCGCGACCAGCACGGCCAGCGCTACACGATTTTGCCGCGCGGTTTGCTCGAGCTGGGGAATGGCCGCGCGCAGCGTATTAACGAGGCTCTCCTGCTGCGAAATGTCGAGCTGCGACGCGGTGCCGGCCTGGACGCGCTGGTTGATGAGGTTGAGGACGCGGGTCGCGGCCGTGAGGTTCTCGCGCGCGGCGGCCAGCCGATCCTGCGCGGTGAGCACCTGGAAGTAGGCGTTAGCCGCGGCGGCAACCACGGTCATGCCGACGACCTCCCGCTCGTAACGGGCAGCGACGGCGCCTTCCTCGAGTGCGCGCAGCGCGGCGCGATTTTTGCCCCAGAAGTCGATCTCGTAACTCGCCGCCAGCGAAGCGCTGAACAGGTTTCGCCGGGCGCCGCCGCCGGTATTGGCCGACGACTTCGATTGGGTCGCACTGCCGTCGGCGTCGAGCGTCGGCAACAGTGCAGCGCCGGTGATGCGCGCCTGCGCGTCAGCCTGGACCACGCGGGCGACCGCCGCCGCGATATCGAGATTGGCCTCGCGGGCTTCTTCGATAATGGCGCTCAACTCACGCGACCGGAAGGCGCGCCACCAATCGAGCGGCGGCAGAGCGGCCTCCGCGGCGCGCTCGCTGCGCGGCCCGTAGGTGTAATGGTCAGGGATGGTCAGCGCGGGGTCGGATTTGTCGGTGAGCAGGCAACCGCCCAGCAGCAGAAACTGCGGCAGCGCCACAAGGAATCCCGACACAGCCGCAAATCGCGGCGATCTCGCACGAACTGAAACGACCCAACCCCGCAACATTCAAAACACTTTCGGTACTATACGACGCGGCGCTCTTTAGCGCACCGGCTGGCGAGATGGTGGAGTGTAATCGGCGAGTTGCCGGCGGCCCTCCGGCGACATTTGGGCCGAGGCATTCGCAATGACGTTTTGCAGAGTTTGATCGAACGCCTGACGCGCCGCGCGGGTCTGCGTCATGGCGCTGCGCATGGCTTCGGGATCGAACGGTTCGCGCCGCAAAGACGCGCGGATCGTTTCGCGCGCCCTTTCATAATTGCCGTGCGCCTGCTCGAGGGCGCCGCGATTGGCGCCATATTCAGCCCGCAGCTTTTGCGCATCGGCGGACGGCAGCGCCGCCGCCAGCCGCTCGATGCGGGCCGGGACGCTGCGGTCGACCGGCGCCGGACCGCGCACCCACAGTGCCGCGGCAATTCCGATAAAAAACAGATTGAGCGCCAGCGATACGAACAGCAGCCAGCGCGGCGACGATCGCTGGGGCAGCGGCAAAGCCTGGGCGAAGCTCATGGTCTTGCTCCGGTGACAGGCTCCGGCTCGAACAGCGCGGTCACATCGGACGCGGCAGCGCTGGCGAATGGCGACGGTGTACCGTCGAAGTAATCCATGCTGCCCAGTCCGACCACGAAACCTATCCCGGCGCAGGCCGCGAGCACCGCCACGCGCGGCCAGGCGGGAGCGAACTGCCAGTCGAGTAGTGCGCCCGGCAATCGCCGCCAGGCACCGCGTTGGCGCGGCAGCGGGGCTGCCAGCGCTGTCAACACGCGTTGCGCCGATCCCGGATCGTCCGCACCGGCGGCAAGGTGATTTTTCAAAAGCGCGTCTAGTTTGTCGGTCATCTTTCAACTCTTGTCGAAGAGCGGCCCAAGTTTGGCGCGCAGGGTTTGTTTTGCCCGCACCAGCAGGGTTTCGACTGCGGCGACGGAGCTTTCGAGAACTTCCGCGGTTTGCGCATTGCTCATGCCCTCGCGGTACGTGAGAACGATGGCTGTGCGCTGCCGAACCGGAAGCTCAGCGATGGCTTCGTCGATGAGCCGCGCAGTGTCGCTCGTCTCGCGGCGCGCAGCGGCGTCTGGCGCTGGATCGGCGACGTCGCCGGCCGCTTCGATGCCGAGCCACGAGACACGGCGCTGCCGGTCGATGCAGAGGTTGACCACGATGCGCGTGAGCCAGGTGCGAAAGCTTGCGATCGGACGCCAGCGCGGCGCATTGGTCCACACCCGAAGCATGGCGTCCTGCGCAACATCTTCGGCTTCGGCGCTGTTGCGCAAAACGCGGCGCGCCAAGGCGATGGCGCGCGGAACGTGGCGGCGCGCGAGGATGCGAAACGCCGCCTCGTCACCGGCCGCGACACGGGCCATGAGCGCTTCATCGCTTTGCTCCTGCATCGCGGAGGATTGCCGTCATAGAAAATGCTGCCTGAGTGTAATCTCTGCCTGTCTGATTAAACGCCGCTGCGGGCAAAATCCTGCGGTGCCTAATTGCGGGGATAAGGCCCGTTTTGCTGGCTTTTCCGAGGGCTTTCCGTTCTTCACCCACCCGGCATGGCACAAGGCCGGCCAGTCCATCTGCCGGAAAGATCACGTTAATTTTAGCGCCCTATTCCGGTCTTGAATGCGCCGTCTTGATGGGCGAGGACTGCTCGAACGGGGTTCCATGATCCGACGATTTCCGCTGACTTTAGCCGCGCTGACCGCGACCGCCGCGCTGAGTGCGCCGGCTTTTGCGCAGTATTATCCGCCTCCGCCGCCGGGCTACTACCGGGACGGGTCGGGTCCGCGCGTCTATGACGAGCGGGGCCGCCGGATTTACGAAGAGCGCGACCCGCGCGTCGCCGTCGAGGATGAGCGCGACGGCTTGCCGCCGCCGGGCTTTGCCGTCCCCCCGGGCGCACGTGCGCCGGATATGCAAGCAGCGCCGCCCCCGCAACAGGGCGGCCCGGTGCTCGGTCCTCAGGACGTTCTGCGTCCCCCGGCGCCGGTCGGCGCCGCGCCCAATGCTGTTCCCAATCAAGCGACCGGATCCGTGCCGCCTGCCGGCGCGTCGGTTGCTGCGTTGCCGCCGGAAGATCAGCCCGAGGTCGGCGCGCCAAAGGAATTGCCGCCGCACCTCAAGCGCCAGCTCGTGGATTTTACCGGCCGCGAAGCTCCCGGCACGATCGTGATCGATACCCCCAATACGTATCTCTATCTCGTGCTCGGCCAGGGCAAGGCGATGCGTTACGGCATTGGCGTGGGCCGCGAAGGCTTCACCTGGGCCGGCGCGGAGAAGATTTCCAGAATGGCGGAGTGGCCGGACTGGCATCCGCCGCAGGAAATGATCGAACGTCAGCCTTACCTGCCGCGGTTCATGGCGGGTGGTCCGGGCAACCCGCTCGGCGCGCGCGCGCTCTATCTCGGCAAGACGCTCTACCGCATCCACGGCACCAATCAGCCCTCGACGATCGGCAGCTTCGTGTCGTCGGGCTGCATCCGGTTGCTCAATGACGACATCGAAGACCTCTACAGCCGGGTGAATGTCGGCACCCGCGTCGTCGTTCTGCCCGGTGAAAAGCCGGCGAGCACCGCGTCGAACGCGCCACCGGCGCAGCCCTACAATCCGCTGGCGCCGCCGGCGGCCAATTCCAATGCACAGGCGCGCAACGTGCCGCCCGCGCCGACGACAGCGACGGGTCCAACCGACCTGACCGCGCCGAACCAGGGCGCGATCACGTCGCAGCCCTTGCCGCCGCCTCCGGGCCGCACGATTCGCTGATTATTCCGCCGCCTGGCTTGCGGTTTTGCCGATCGCCGCGTTGACGCGCGGCATCACCTGCTCGGCCATTAATTGCATCGAGCGCTTGCCGAGCGCCGGATCGACCCAGTCCATCCCGGCATAGACCAGTTCGCCGAAGTCGCCGGTTTTTTCCCGCAGCGCCAGGATCGCGTCGACCACATTGTTGACGCTGCCGTAGATCACGCAATTGTCCATGATGTAGTCGTGGGTCAGCTCGTCGTCCGGCTGATCCTTGTATTTCTTGAAGACGTATTGCCGGTTCGAGCGCTTCATCTTTCCGCCCATCTGCGAGAAATAGAAATTGTACGGCCCGTTCATGTCCTCGCGGGCGTAGCGATGGGCGACCTTGTCGTCATCGGCGACGAAGATGTTACGCGCGACGCGCCAATCCGCGGTGTCCGCTTTCTGACCGGCCTCGGCTTTGCCTTTGGCGTAATTCTGCCAATGCGACTTGAGGTGGTCCGGCAGCAGGAAGTTCGCCGATAGCGGATGGAAATCGCGCTTGCCCATCAGCACCACGCCAGGGGAGAACGGCGCCACCACTGTACCGACGATTTCCGGCCGCGGCTTTTGATATGGCTTGCCCATCATGCCGACGCCGAAATTGTAGGCTGCGGTGGTTTCCGTCGTCACCTTGTAGCGATTGTCAGGCAGGTCGATGTTGTAGGGGGCCTCGCGCTGCCAGATTTCAAGAATGACATCGATCGCCTCCGCGAACATCTTGTTGCGGTCATCCTTGAGAATGCCGAGCGCTTCGGCGTCGGACGTCAGCGCGCCGGCGCTGATGCCGAAGATGAAGCGGCCCTGCGACAAATGGTCGAACATCGCGGCATTGGCGGCGATCACGACCGGATGAATTTGCGACAGGTTCGTCGTGCCGGTCGCGAGTTTCAGCGTTTTCGTTTCCGCGATCAAAGTCGCCAGAAACAGCATGGAATTGGTGACGCTTTCGGCGCGGTCGGTGAGATGCTCGCCAATGAAGGCGTCGTAAAAGCCGAGCCGGTCGCACAGGATGAACTGCTCGCGATCCTCCCGCAGCGTGTCGGTCCAGCTCCGGTGCAAGGGATGCACCGGCATCGCGAAGTAGCCGAGTCGCATTTTCTGTCCTCGTTTCGTCCGCACGCTAGCCGAGGCAGGGTGGCGATGCAGCAGCCGTTTGCCTTGGTTTTCCGCCCATGAAAGGGCGGTTTGCGCGTTTATCCCCAGCTCCCGTCGGCGGCATTTCCGGGGCCCGCCGCGAAACGTTAGAGGTTGTGGCAATCGGCCGCTCCGGCCGTTTCAGGTGACCCATGATGCGGTGGTTCCAGGCTCTGATGCCGAAGGAAGAGCGCTTCTTCGAGTTGTTCGCTCGGCATTCCAAAGCCGTGCATGCGGGGGCGGTCGCGCTACGCGCCATGCTGGAAGGCGGCCAGGCCGCAGTCGCGAGCAACTGCAAGACCGTGATGGATCGGGAGAACGACGCCGATCATGCGACCCGGGAAGTCTTGATCGCGGTGCGGCGCACTTTCATCACGCCGTTCGACCGCAGCAATATCCGCGATCTCATTACCTCGATGGATAACGCGATCGACCAAATGCAGAAGACGGCCAAGACGATCATGCTGTTCGATCAGACGGAGTTCACGCCTCACATGCGCGAAATGGCCGACATCATCGTGAAGTGCGCGCACCTTGTCGAAGAGGGCGTTTCATTGTTGCAGTCGCTGAACACCGAGTCCGCGCGCATCGCCTCGATCACCGAACAATTGTCGGCGCTTGAAGGCCAGGCCGACGAGAAGCACGACACCGGTTTGCGTGAACTTTATCGGGCCAACGCCAAGGCCGGGAGCGGACTGACCTTCTTTGTGGGTGCTGAAATATACGATCACCTCGAAAAAGTTGTCGACCGCTTCGATGACGTCGCCAACGTCATGCACGGCATCGTCATCGAGCACGTATAGAGCGCGGATGGACGGCTCCCTCGCATTTCCTTTGCTGCTGGCGCTCATCGGGATCGCCTTGGCGTTCGATTTTCTCAACGGCATGAATGATGCCGCGAATTCGATCGCCACGGTTGTATCGACCCGCGTGTTGAGTCCGCTGGTCGCTGTCGCCTGGGCGGCGTTCTTCAACTTCATCGCCTTTCTTGTGTTCGGCCTCCACGTCGCGGAGACGATCGGCAGAGGCATCGTCGAGGCCAATATTGTGGACGCGCGCCTGATCTTCGGCGCGCTCGCCGGCGCGATTTCGTGGCAGGTCATCACCAACCGGCTCGGTATTCCCTCGTCGAGTTCGCATGCCCTGATCGGCGGCCTGGTCGGAGCCGGGCTCGCCAAGGCCGGCTTCTCGGCGGTGGTGTGGACGGGCGTTCTCAAGACCGTCAGCGGTATCGTCCTGGCGCCGGGGCTTGGCTGCATCGCCGCCCTGTTCCTCGTTCTCGCCGTGTCCTGGGCCTTCATTCGATTCACGCCTTATGGCGTCGACCACATCTTTCGCCGGGCGCAATTGGTTTCGGCGTCCTGCTATGCCCTCGGCCACGGCGGCAACGATGCGCAAAAGACCATGGGCATCATCGCCGTGCTGCTCTACTCGCAAGGCTACATGCAGGGCGGCTTTCATGTGCCGTTTTGGGTGGTGGTGGCGTGCCAGGCGGCGATCGCGGTGGGAACGCTTGCCGGCGGCTGGCGCATCGTCAAGACGATGGGCTCCAAGATCACCCGGCTCACGCCGATGCAGGGTTGCTGCGCCGAGACCGGCGGCTCGATCATGCTGTTCGCCGCGACCGAACTGGGGATACCCGTTTCGACCACCCACACGATCACCGGCTGCATCATCGGGGTCGGTGCGGCGCGCAAAGTCTCCGCCGTGCGCTGGGGCGTCGCCAAGGAAATCGTCACCGCCTGGGTGATCACGATCCCGGCCTCGGCGACGGCGGCCGCACTCTTTTATTGGGCCTGCGGTCTTTTCGTTTAGGCCTAGACGGCGACCTTCGTCAGAAAATCCGCAACTTCGTCGCGCAGATTGGCGGCCGCTTCCTCGACCTTCTGCGAGGCCGAGAGCACGGTTTCTGCCGATTTTCGGGTCTTTCCGGTTTCGCCCGCGACACCGCCGAGAACGGCGACGACGGATTTCGCCGCATCGGCCGCGCCGGTGACGTTGCGGGAAATTTCGGCGGTCGCCGCATTTTGTTGCTGGACCGAAGCCGCGACGGCCGAGCTGAAACTGTCGATCTCCCGCATGCGCTGGGTGATGCGGGCAATCGCTTCGACCGCGTTCGCGGTCGAGCCTTGCACTTCAGTGATCTGGCTCGAAATGTCCTCAGTGGCCTTGGCGGTTTGCACCGCAAGCGATTTCACTTCCGAAGCGACCACAGCAAAGCCCCGCCCGGCCTCTCCGGCGCGCGCCGCCTCGATGGTCGCGTTGAGCGCGAGAAGGTTGGTCTGGCCGGCAATCGTCTGAATGAGTTTGACGACGTCGCCAATCTTCTGCGCGGCGCGCGCCAAGGCATCCATGTCCCGGTTGGTCTTCTGGGCTTCGCCGACCGCGAGCTGAACGACGTCCGTGGTCTGCGTCAGTTGGCGGCCGATCTCGGCGATCGAACTGGCAAGCTCATCGGCGGCGACCGCCGCCGTTTCCACGTTGGCAGACGCCTCGTTCGATGTGTGAACGGCGCTCTCGGCATGCTGCGATGTCTGACCCGACGCTTCAAACAGGCCAGACGCCGTCGAGCGCATTTCGATCGCGAGACCGCTCACCGAGCGCAGTAGAGCCTCGGTGCGCTGCCGGAAAGTCTCTATCGCGTCCTCGATGAATGCCCGGCGCTCTTCCTGCTCCTTGATCGTCGCACGTTGAGTCTCGGCTTGCTTGCGTTCGGTGATGTCCTCGTGGGTGCCGATCCAGCCGCCGTCGCGCATTGGATGGTTCATGACCATGATGACTTTATCGTCCGAGGATTTCACTTCCGCGGTCGTGGTGCGGCCCTCGCGCACGGCGCCGACCAGTTCGGCGCGGTATTGTTCGAGGTCGCGCGCGAAAGTGCCTTTGGCGATGCGACGTTGGAGAACTTCTCGGAGTGTCGAGCCTAGCGCCACGTCGGCGGCGGAAAGCCCGTACATTTCGTAGTAGCGCGTGTTGCAGACGACGAGCCGCTCGCCGGCATCGAACATGCACATGCCCTGCGCCATGCTGTCGATCGCGGTGCGTACTTGGGTGTTCTCGCGGCGCAGCGCCAGCATGGCGATAAAGCTGAACAAGCCCGCCACGATCAAACCGGCCAGGATTGCGATGACCAAGGTGAGAACTTGGTCCGATGCTGCGCGCAAAGCCGGGATCACGAAGGCATTCGCCGCGACATAGCCGCCGGCAAAGGCCAAAGCCCCGGAACAAACTGCCCATACTGCGATGTGCCGCCGAATGGCGGAGACGATGCTGGTCATGATCTCGATCCGCGCAGAAGCGTATTTCGCAGGAGTTTTTTTGCGGTTAATTGTGGTTAACGAATCCTTGCGAGAGCCTAAAAGACGGTGCCGGCGCGATCAGGAAATCGAACTCCCAGATCACCCTTTGGCCTGTTTCAAATGGCAAGTTCGGACTTTGATTCGGAGCGAGTAATGCCGAGACGGTTTCTGATCCTATCCGCGGCGGCGATGCTGGCAGCTTGCGCGGCCGAATATGTGCCGAAAGGCGAGCCGAGTTTTTACCGCAATCTGACACAGCCGGGCGCGGAGCTCGACGCCGGCGCGGCCGCCTCGATGATCTCGGGCTATCGCATCAATAACGGCCTCGAGGCGGTCACACTCGATCCAGAATTGATGCGGCTCGCGCAAGAGCAGGCGCGCGCCATGGCCGCCCGCAACAAGCTCGATCACGACACCAAGGGTCCATTCACCGGACGCCTCAAGGCTGCGGGTTACGAAGCAAAGACCGCGGCCGAGAACATCAGTGCCGGGTATCACACACTGGCGGAAGCGTTTTCGGGCTGGCGGGATTCTCCTCCGCACCGCGCCAACATGTTGCTGAAAGGCGCAACCAGGATGGGAATAGCCGCGGTCTATGCGCCGAACACAAAGTATCGCGTGTTCTGGGCGATGATCATTGCGCAGCCTGACGACCGCAAAAGCTGACGCTTTACCGCCACGTTTGCTGCCAATAACCTGCCGCCATGCCGGTGCTTCCGTCCTCTCGCGACTACGACCAGATCTACAGACAGTTTCGCTGGCAGATTCCAGAGCGCTACAACATCGGCGTCGATATGTGCGACCGCTGGGCGGACGCCGAGCCCGGCCGTGTTGCGCTGATTCACGCGCGGCCGGACGGCAGCGAAGACGCCGTCACCTATGGCTGGCTGCGCGAGACTTCGAACCGTCTCGCGAATGTTTTGCGCGCCGGCGGGGTGGGGCGCGGCGACCGCGTCGCTCTCCTGCTGCCGCAGTCCCCGGAAGTGGCCGCCATTCACGTTGCAATCTACAAGCTCGGATGCATCGCGCTGCCCCTCGCCGTCCTGTTTGGCGAGGATGCGCTGCGCTACCGCTTGCAGAATTCGGGCGCCAAAGTGCTGATCACCAATGCCGCGGGCGCCGAACGCATCGCGGCGCTGCGCAACGATCTGCCCGATCTGCGGCTGCTGCTTTCCCTCGACGGTCACGGCGATGGCGCGCTCGATTTCAAGACCGAGCTGGCGCGCGCATCGAACGACTTTGTGCCCGTCGATACCTCTGCCGATGACCCCGCGGTCATGGTCTATACATCCGGCACCACCGGTCAGCCGAAAGGCGCGCTGCACGCGCACCGGGTCCTGCTCGGGCATTTGCCGGGGATCGAGACGCATCACGAATTTCTGCCGCAGCCCGGGGACCGGCTCTGGACCCCGGCCGATTGGGCCTGGGCGGGTGGTCTCTTCAACGTTTTGCTGCCGGGACTGCATTACGGCGTGCCGGTGGTGGCGCGGCGGTTCGAAAAATTCGATCCGGAGGAAGCCTTCGCGCTGATGGCGCGGGCTAAAATCCGCAATGCGTTCATCCCGCCGACCGCACTCAGAATGCTGCGTTCGGCCGGCGATCCGCGTCCGCGCCATCAGATCAAGATGCGCACCATCGGCTCGGGCGGCGAGGCGCTCGGCGCGCAAACACTGGAATGGGGAAAGTCTGCCTTCGGCATCACCATCAACGAGTTCTACGGGCAGACCGAATGCAATCTGGTGCTGTCGGGCTGTTCCGCCCTCGGCGTCACGCGCCCGGGCGCCATCGGCAAGCCCGTGCCCGGTCACACTGTCGCGGTCATCGATGCCGAAGGCCGTGCTGTGAAGCCCGGCGAAGCCGGGCAAATCGCGGTGATGCGGCCCGATCCCGTGATGTTTCTGGGGTATTGGGGCAAGCCGGACGCCACGCGCGAAAAGTTCATCGGCGACTGGATGACGACGGGCGACCAGGGCGTGATGGATGAAGACGGCTATTACAGCTTCGTTGGCCGCGACGACGACGTCATTACCTCCGCCGGCTTCCGCATCGGCCCGACCGAGATCGAGGATTGTCTTATTCGCCATCCAGCCGTTGCGCTCGCGGCCGCCGTCGGCAAGCCCGACGAGCTACGCACCGAAATCGTCAAGGCCTTCATCGTGCTCAAGCCGGGTGTCGCGCCCTCCGACACGTTGGCGAGCGAAATCCGCGATTTCGTCAAGACGCGGCTCTCCGGACACGAATATCCGCGCGAGGTCGCGTTCATTACCGAAATGCCGATGACGACGACCGGCAAGGTGATCCGCCGGCTCTTGCGCGAGCGGGCCTAAGCGCGGCGCGCCAGGACGAAGACGTTGATGCCGAGCCGCCGGCGCACGAAGTAAAACAGCAGCGCCGCTTCCGTCACGATTGCCGCGGCGGTGGCGACGGCGGCGCCGACCACACCGAACACCGGCGCTAGCGCCAGACATCCGCCGATGCTGACCGCGAGGGCGCAGCCGTATATCAAAGCACTGTAGCGCTGTTCGCCGACCATGCTGAGCAGACGCTCCGCGGGTCCGATCGACGCACGGGCCAGCAGCCCGAAAGCCAGAATGAACATCAGCGGATAGCCCGCGGTGAAGCCTTGGCCGAACAGCCTCAGGAAGGGAATGCCGAGGGCGAGCAGGGCAAGGGCAAAAATCAGGGAAGGCCAAAAGGTCCAGCGTGCGGTCGCAGCCGCGAAGGCAGCGAGCCGCGCCTTTTCCCCGGCGTGATGATACTGGCTGAATCGGTGGGCGCTCGCGCTCGACACGGCAAAATAGACGAAGGCGACAAGCGCCAAAATTTTGCTGGCCGCGAAGTAAACCGCCACCTGGTCAGGCCCGACGAACATCTGCAAGAGCAGAACGTCGACGCTGGTGAGCATGAAGAAAAATCCGTCGACGAGGAAATTCGGCAGCGACGTCTTGATCCAGGACTTCATTTCATAGCGGCGCGGGCCGCGTTCGATCGTGCGCGCGAGCCGCGACTGGAGAAGAACAAGCTGAATGGCAACGCACAACCAAAATGCCGTCACGGCGATGAGCAACGCAATCTGTGCCGTTATGGTGACGCCAAACTCGTGAATGATGACGACGCCGGCGATAATGCAGAGCGGTTGGGCGATATAAACCGGAATGAGCGCCACGTTGATCCAGTTATGCGCCCGCGACGTCGCGTCCTGCGCGCTCGACAGCGCGAATACCGGAACGCAAAGCAGGCCGACGAGGAAAGGCGTGACGTAATGCGGCGGCACGATAGTGTTCAGCGTGACAACCATGAATGCGCCGATCGCGGCGGCGGTCGCGCCCAGCGCAAAGCACAGCCAGCCCAGGATGCGCAGAAAGCCACGCAGTCGGTCGCCGTCATTGGCGACAACGTACTGAGGAATGAACCGAGCCGCGGAATACGCAATGCCGAGCGGCGCCAGGTTACCGAGGACCAGCACCCAGGTCCAAACGTAGACGTAAATGCCGTACTCGTATTGCCCCATCCATCGCGCGAGCATGATCTGGGCCGCGAAAGCGAGCGCGGCACTTGTAACGCGGATTAGAAAGGCGTTGCCGGCGACGCGTTGCGCAAGTGACACATCGCTGTCTTGCGCAAGTTTGGCGCGCAAGCGTGCTTTCAAACTAGCGAGCGAGAACCCGCGAGGGACGGTGCCGCTGATCGACATGGGGCGGAGCTTGGCAACCAACCGTTAACATTCGGTTGGGCGGATCGCAGACTCAGCCTCTGAATGCTCTTTTTACTGCGTTCCCCGAGGTTGCAATTTCGCGACCTCTCCGCGAATCCGCTCGACTTCCTTTCGGTCCGCTTCCGAAAGGGCGGCTTGCGGCGGCACCGGATCGCCGACGTCGTAACCCTGGATTTGCAGCGCCGCTTTGATGCATGCCGCGAGATTGAACCGCGCGAAGGCCTCGTTGATGCGCCACAGCTCGCGCTGCAGAGTCATCGCGTCGGGCCACCGCCCGGCGCGGCACAGTTCGTAGAGCCGCACGCTCTCGCGCGGAATGACGCAGGCCGGACCCGCCATCCAGCCGACGCCGCCGATCAGCATCACCGCGGCGGGAATATGTGCCGATGCGGAGAATACCGAGAGCTGCGGGCAGCGGTTCATGATCGACAACAGCCGGCCGGTATTGGCCGACGCGTCTTTGATGTAACGAATGCGAGGATGCGCGGCGAGCCGCGTGATCGTGTCGAGCGACAGATCGCTGCGCTGGAATTGTGGGTTGGTGTAGAGCACGACCGGGATATCGACGGCATCCGCGATGGAACGGAAATACGCTTCGACCTGCGCGTCCTTGAGCGGGAAATAAGCTTCGAGGATGGCAAGAATGCCGTCGGCGCCGAGCGTCTGATAATCGCGCGCCTGCGCCACGGCATCGGCGGTGGCGGTCGAGCAAACGCCGGCGATGACCGGGACCCGCCGCTTCGCAGCGCTGATCGTCGTCTCGATCACGGTGCGCCGCTGGCGCCGGTCGAGATAGGCGAACTCGCCGGTCGAGCCGAGCGGAGTCAGGCCATGTACGCCGGCCTTGATCAGGTCGTCGCACAATCGCGCCAGGACATCGGTGCGGATGTTCCCCGCGGCGTCGATCGGTGAAACCAGATACGGCATGACGCCGTGGAAAGTTTGGTCGGGCATGGCGCGTCCCTAGCCGGAGAAGCCGCCGGCGTCGAGGAAAGCTTGCTCTGGCGCCGTCATGGCGCGGCCGAGCACGGCGTTACGATGAGGGAAGCGGCCGAATTCGCGGATGATGTCGGCGTGGATGCGCGCCCATTTGAGCCCGTCGGCATCACCAGCGGCCGCATAGAGTTTGATGCCGGTTTCCTGATCGGCAAGGTCTTCCGAATGCTGGAAGGGCAAATAGAAAAAGCCCCGCATGTCGCCGACCTGGCTGTCGAAGCCCTGAATGAGCGCGGCGGCGGTCACCGCGCGCGCTTGCGCATCGGTCGCGAAGGCGCGGGCGCTGTTGCGAAACATATTGCGCGGAAATTGATCG
Organism: Pseudolabrys sp.; assembly: GCA_019247925.1. Lineage (GTDB taxonomy): Bacteria > Pseudomonadota > Alphaproteobacteria > Rhizobiales > Xanthobacteraceae > Pseudolabrys. The sequence goes on along the minus strand of JAFBAG010000130.1, from coordinate 2,006 downwards.
AGCAGGATCAACAGAGCCAGTGCGCCTTCCGGACTTTCCTCCCAGCTCTTGAGCTTGCCGGCCGCCGCGGCTTCATGCGCCGCGAGAAATCGCCGGGTGATCTCGGCGTCGAAGGCCGCGTCCTTCTTGAACCACTTCTCCGGTCCGGCCTCGCGCCAAAACGCGACGATCTCGGCCGGCCGTGCCGCTGGGCCTGAAGGCGCGCTGGTGTTCACGCGGCGTTGGCTTTCGCCACCGCCTCGTCGCGAAGAGCGCGCCGCAGGATCTTGCCGACGTTGGTCTTGGGCAGCTCCTGGCGGAATTCGATGTGCTTGGGCACTTTGTAGTTCGTCAGCTTTCCGCGCAGGAAGGTCTGCAAGTCGCGCTCGCTCAGCTCCGGCGATTTCTTGACGGCGTAAAGCTTGACCGCTTCGCCGGTCTGCGAGTCCGGTACGCCCACGCAGGCGCATTCGAGCAGACCGCCTTGAGTCATCGCGACGTCTTCCACCTCATTCGGGAACACTTTGAAGCCCGAAACGGAAATCATGTCCTTCTTGCGGTCGACGATGGTGATGCGGCCTTGCTCGTCCATGACGCCGATATCGCCGGTGCGGAAAAATCCGTCCTTGGTCATCACTTTCGCGGTCTCGTCGGGCCGCTGCCAGTAGCCGGCCATCACCTGCGGCCCGCGTGCGCAAATTTCGCCACGTTCGCCGAGTGGCAATTCATTCCCGGCATCGTCGCGGATCGAAATGTCGGTCGACGGCATCGGCAAGCCGATTGTGCCCGTCCACTCGGTGATGTCCGGGCGGTTCGCGGTCAGCACCGGCGACGTCTCGGACAGCCCGTAGCCCTCTACAACCGGATTGCCCGTCGCTTTGTACCAGGCGTCCGCTACAGAGCGTTGCACCGACATGCCGCCGCCGATTGTCAGCTTGAGATTGCTCCAGTCGAGCGTCTTGAAATCGGGGTGATTAAGGAGCCCGTTGAACAATGTGTTCACCGCGGGGAACGACGTGATCTTGTAGTGCGAAAGCTCCTTGATCAGCGCGGGCAGGTCACGGGGGTTGGGAATGAGCAGGCACAGCGCTCCCGATCGCAAGCCGTAAAGGAAGCAGGCTGTCAGCGCGAAGATGTGATAGAGCGGCAGCGCCGTGACGATCACGGCCTGGCCCGCGCCATGGGCGTCTTTCATCGCGACGCCGTGCCACGCCTCGACCTGAAGCACGTTGGCGAGGAGATTGCGGTGGACCAGCACGGCGCCTTTTGAGACGCCGGTCGTGCCGCCGGTATATTGCAGAAACGCCGTGTCTTCCTGACCCAGAACCGGCTTGTTGAGAGGCAGGGTCGCTCCCGCGTTCAGGGCGTCGTTGAAATGCGTTGCCTCGGGCAGGGCATAATCGGGCACCAACTTTTTGACGCGGCGGACGACCAAATTGACGATCGCGCCTTTCACGAGGCCAAGCATGTCGCCCATGCTGGCGATCACGACGTGCTTGACCTTCGTGGCCGGCAAAGCTTTCTGCAAAACGGACGCGAAATTCTCCAGCACGATGATGGCTTCCGCCCCCGAATCCTTGAGCTGGAATTCGAGTTCGCGCGGCGTGTAGAGCGGATTGACATTGACGACCACATAGCCGGCGCGCAGCACCGCCGCGATCGCGATCGGATATTGCAAGACATTCGGCATCATCAGCGCGACACGCGCGCCGCGCTGCAATCCGCGGCTTTGCAGCCACGCGCCTAGAGCGCGGGATTTCTCGTCGAGTTCGGCAAAGGTGAGCCGCTTGCCCATGAACACGAAGGCATCGCGGCTTCCATATTTCGCGAAGCTTTCTTCGAGCAGCGCGACCAGCGACGAATATAGCGAAAGATCGATTTCATGAGGCACGCCGGGCGGATAATTGCGCAGCCAAATGCGATCCATGGCGTTCCCCCTTTCGGGCTCTGATGGCCCGCTGCGGAAACAATCCGGCGAACCGGGCCGCGATGCAAGATGGGGAAGGGGCGCGGCTGGTTACCGGCCG
>JAFBAG010000051.1 GCA_019247925.1 Pseudolabrys sp. | reverse complement strand
TGTCAGGCCGGTAAGACCGACGCGGGCGCGCGCGCCCGGCGGCTCGTTCATCTGGCCGAACACGAGGGCGCATTTCGAGCCTTCGCCGCCGCCCTTCTTGTTGACGCCGGATTCGATGAACTCGTGATAGAGGTCGTTGCCCTCGCGGGTGCGCTCGCCGACGCCGGCGAACACCGAATAGCCGCCGTGGGCCTTCGCGACGTTGTTGATCAGCTCCTGAATCAGCACGGTTTTGCCGACGCCGGCGCCGCCGAACAGGCCGATCTTGCCGCCCTTGGCGTATGGCGCGAGCAGGTCCACGACCTTGATGCCGGTGACGAGAATCTGCGCTTCGGTGGACTGGTCGGTGTATTTCGGCGCTTCGGCGTGGATCGGGCGCTTGTCTTCGGACTTGACCGGGCCGGCTTCGTCGATCGGCTCGCCAATGACGTTGATGATGCGGCCGAGGAGGCCTGGGCCGACCGGCACCGCGATCGGCAGGCCGGTATCGGTCACTTCCTGACCACGCACGAGGCCTTCGGTGACGTCCATCGCGATGGTGCGCACCGTCGATTCACCGAGATGCTGCGCCACTTCGAGCACGAGGCGGTTGTCGCCGTTCTTGGTCTCGAGCGAGTTCAAAATCGCCGGAAGCGCGCCTTCGAACTGCACGTCGACGACCGCGCCGATCACCTGGGTGACTTTGCCGGTCCGGTTGGAGCCAGTCTGTGCTGCCATGTTCGTCCTCTTACTCTCTTTATCTGTGCGCTAGAGCGCTTCGGCGCCGGAGATGATCTCGATCAGTTCCTTGGTGATCATCGCCTGACGCGTGCGGTTGTACTTGATGGTCTGCTTGCGGATCATGTCGCCCGCGTTGCGGGTCGCGTTGTCCATCGCCGACATCTGCGAGCCGTAGAACGAGGCGTTGTTCTCGAGCAGCGCGCGAAAAATCTGCGTTGCGATGTAACGGGGCAGCAGGTCGGCGAGAATCTCGTCTTCCTCCGGCTCATACTCATAAGCCGCTACCGGGCCCTGTGCCTGCGCGGCTTCGAACTTCGGCGGAATGATTTGTTGCGCCGTCGGGATCTGCGCGATCACCGACTTGAAGCGCGAATAGAACAAGGTCGCGACGTCGAACTCGCCCTTCTCGAACATAGCCGTGACCTTGTGCGCGATCTCGGCGGCGTTGGCATAGCCGAGCACACGAACGCCGCGCAGATCGACGCGATCGACGATCATCTTCTCGAAATTGCGGCGGAGCTGCTCGTAACCCTTCTTGCCGACGGTGAGGATCTTCACCTCTTTGCCTTCGGCGACAAGGCGATTGATGTGTTCGCGCGCGAGACGGACGATCGACGAATTGAAAGCGCCCGCGAGGCCGCGCTCGCCGGTGGCCACGATCAAAAGGTGGACCTTGTCGCTGCCGGTGCCGGCCAGCAGCCGCGGGGCCCCGTCCGAACCGGCCATGCCCGACGCGATGTTCTGCAGGACGATATCCATGCGCTCGGCATAGGGACGCGCGGCCTCGGCGGCGGCCTGAGCGCGGCGCAGCTTCGACGCCGCGACCATCTGCATCGCCTTGGTGATCTTCTGCGTCGCCTTTGTGGCGGCGATGCGGACCCGCATGTCCTTGAGAGAAGCCATCGGAGTTCTTCGTCTCTATCCCTTAAGCGAAGGAGCCGGCGAACTTCTCGACCTGCGCGCGGAGTTTCTTCTCCGTGTCGCCCGAGAGATCGTTGGTCTTGCGAATGTCCTCGAGGATCGACTTCTCGTTGCGCAGCAGCGAGAGAAGGCCATTCTCGAACTTGCGCACCTGCGGCAATTCGAGCTTGTCGAGGAAGCCGTTGGTGCCGGCCCAGATCACAACGACCTGCTCTTCCATCTTGAGCGGCGAGAACTGCGCTTGCTTCAGCAATTCCGTCAGGCGCGAACCGCGCGCGAGCAGGCGCTGGGTCGTGGCGTCGAGGTCCGAGCCGAACTGCGCGAAAGCCGCCATTTCACGGTACTGCGCGAGCTCGCCCTTGATCTTGCCCGCGACCTTTTTCATCGCCTTGGTCTGCGCGGATGAACCGACGCGCGACACCGAAAGGCCGACGTTCACCGCGGGGCGGATGCCCTGATAGAACAGATCGGTTTCGAGGAAGATCTGACCGTCGGTGATCGAAATCACGTTGGTCGGAATGTAGGCCGACACGTCGTTGGCCTGGGTTTCGATGACCGGCAACGCCGTGAGCGAACCGGCCTTCTTCTCGTCGTTCATCTTCGCAGCGCGCTCGAGCAGGCGCGAGTGGAGATAGAACACGTCGCCCGGATAGGCTTCGCGGCCCGGCGGACGGCGCAGCAAGAGCGACATCTGGCGGTAAGCGACGGCCTGCTTCGACAGGTCGTCGTAGATGATGACGGCATGCATGCCGTTGTCGCGGAAGAACTCTCCCATCGCGCATCCGGAGAACGGCGCGAGGAACTGCATCGGCGCCGGATCGGACGCCGTGGCAGCGATGACGATCGAATATTCGAGCGCGCCCTGCTCTTCGAGAACCTTCACGAATTGCGCGACGGTCGAGCGCTTTTGGCCGACCGCGACGTACACGCAGTACAGCTTGATCTTCTCGTCCGGCTGCGCGTTGAGCGGCTTCTGATTGAGAATGGTGTCGAGCGCGATCGCGGTCTTGCCGGTCTGACGGTCGCCGATGATCAGCTCGCGCTGGCCGCGGCCGATCGGAATGAGCGCGTCGATCGCCTTGAGGCCGGTCGCCATCGGCTCGTGCACGGACTTGCGCGGGATGATGCCGGGCGCCTTCACGTCGACGCGGGCGCGCTTGTCGGCCTGGATCGGACCCTTGCCGTCGATCGGGTTACCGAGCGCGTCGACCACGCGGCCGAGCAAGCCCTTGCCGATCGGCACGTCCACGATTGCGCCGGTGCGTTTGCAGGTCTGGCCTTCCTTGATCTCCTTGTCGGAACCGAAAATAACGATGCCGACATTGTCGTTTTCGAGGTTGAGCGCCATGCCGCGCGTACCGTTCTCGAACTCGACCATCTCGCCGGCCTGGACCTTGTCGAGACCATAGACGCGGGCGATGCCGTCGCCGACCGAAAGCACCTGGCCGACCTCGGAGACTTCAGCTTCCTGGCCGAAGTTCTTGATCTGCTCTTTGAGAATGTTGGAAATTTCTGCGGCGCGGATGTCCATCAGCGGGCCTCTTTCATCGCAAGCTTGATCGAGTTGAGTTTGGTGCGCAGCGAGGAGTCGACCATCCGGCTGCCCACCTTGACGATGAGACCGCCGATGATGGCCGGATCGACTTTCACGTTGAAGTCGATGTCCTTGCCGCCGGTGACTGAT
>JAFBAG010000331.1 GCA_019247925.1 Pseudolabrys sp. | reverse complement strand
CTTTCTTTCTTCATCACCGTATACCGCCAGCTCGCGGAATGGCGCGCGGTGATCGACCGGCTTGCGGGTTTCGATCGTGCGGTGCAAAGCGCGCGCGCGCTCGCCACTACGCCTCCCGTTATCCAAGTCGTGCCAGGGAAAAAGCGAGAAATTTCCCTCAAGGAACTGGCGGTACAACTTCCGAATGGTGCACCGCTCGTGACCGCCAATGGCATTGTCATCGGCAGTGACGACAAGGTGCTGGTCACCGGGCCTTCGGGTTCGGGCAAATCGACCTTGTTCCGCGCCGTGTCCGGGATTTGGCCGTTCGGTTCGGGAACGGTCGAAGTGCCGGCCGGCGCCAAGGTCATGATGCTGCCGCAACGCCCCTACTTCCCGATCGCGCCGCTGGCGGCTGCGGTGACTTACCCTGCTGCACCCGCAACTTTCGAACTGAGTCGCGTCGTTGAAGCGGTCACTGCGGTGGGATTGCCGGGACTTGCGGCGCGTATCCAGGAGGAGGCGCACTGGAATCGCATGCTGTCGTTGGGCGAGCAGCAGCGTCTGGGCATAGCGCGGGCACTCCTCCACGCGCCGGACTTCCTGTTTCTCGACGAAGCCACGGCCTCGCTCGATGAGCCCGCGGAAGCCGCCCTCTACGAACTATTGGAGCAGCGTCTCAAGACCACGACGATCGTGTCGATCGGGCACCGCTCGACGCTCGCCGCGTTCCACAAGCGCCGCCTCGCCTTCGAGCGCGACGACCAGCGTTTTGCCGTCCGCGAAGCAGCGCTGCAGCCCAAATAAAAAAGCGGCGGCTGTTTCCAGCCGCCGCCAATTTGGGACAGGTTCGTTTCGCTTACTTGATCACGTAGTCGACCGCGAGCTTGGCGATGAACGCCGGGCCGCACCAACGCGAGGTCAAGCCGCTCGGATTGATCGTGCTGACCGCGCCGGCGTTGAAAGTCGCCGTGTGGTCGCCCGTCAACACGTTACATTTGCCGCGCGAGAGGTCGGTGTCGTAGTAGCGAAGATCAAGCGTCAGGATCTTGTAGGTGAAGCCGACGCCCAGATTCCAGGTCGTGTAATCGGGCAGATTAACGCCAGCCGGGAATGCCGGGACGGCATAGAAAGCGTCGGTGGTGCCGAGCCAGTAATGGCCGAGTTCAGCAGACACATACGCGCCCCAATCGGCCGGGAACATCGTCGACGGCAGCGTGTACTTGGCGGTGCCCGACACGTAGGTGCCGGCGGCGCCGGTGTTCAGCCAGTTCGGGTCGTAGAAGACGTTGAGGCCAAGAGCGATGGCATCGGTCACATTGTACGTGGCCTTGCCGTAGATCTCGAGGAAGCTCACATCCGACTTCATCACGTTACAAGCACCAAGCGAGAAGAAGCCGTTGGTGCAGGTCGTGGCAGCGCCGAGACCGTTAAACGTGGTGCCGCCCGGATAGTAGTAGTACCAGAGGCCGAAATCGAAGGCGACCGGACCGAGCGTCGGACGAACGCCGGCATAGAAATCGACTTCCGAGCGCGCGTTGTTCGGGAAACGGATCGTCTCATACGCGACGCCCGCGTAGACTTGCAGGTTCGGCGCGATGTTGTAGCGCGGCTCGACATAGGCCCAGAACGAGGGCTGCCGGTTCGACTGCGAGATGCCGCGGAAATTGTAGTCGCTGACGACGGCGGCGCCGATCGCGATTTCCCACGGGTTCGGCGCGACGACGACCTTTTTTGCCTTCACCGGCATGTCGGCGGCGAAAGCCGGCGCAGCGAGCATCATTGCCGCGGCGACGGAAAGAACAAACTTCTTCATGGACCCTGCCCCTGTGTAGTCGATCGACAATTTTTGCCGATACGGTTTTTCGCAAAAACCTGTTGCGTACTGTCTTTCGGCTGCGATCGACCCGTACGCCACAGGACGTTGCATTGGTCCTGATTTATTGGGCTGCCGGCATTTGCGACAAGCAAAAAGGCGCGGCAATTGCTGACTTTTTAGGCGTTCAAGCGAGATATCGACAGATTCGGCGCGGTTATCGAGCCGCTGTTGCAGCCATGTCACATGAAAAAGGCCCGCCGAAGCGGGCCTTTGTCGCCATGACAACAAGGCGGCCTTAAGCCGCCGCCTTCTTGCGGTTTGCCTCAAGCCGCCGATCGACGCGGGCCACGATGGCGTCGATCACCGGATGACTAAGGCCTTTTTGCTTGGCGATGAGCTGAACGAGCTTGTCGGCGCGCTCGATATTAGGCGCGCCGTTGTTGAGCGCACGCGCTGCGGAAGCCGGCCGCGACAGGCTTTGCGCGGCAGCCGCGTATTTTTCGAACGGCACGAGATCGGACGGCGAAGCGCCGAGCTGCACGCATAGGTCGAACACAAAATTATAGACCGAGCGCGATTCCTCGATGTTCGTGTGCACGGCTTCCTGGGCGGTGCGCATGCCGTCATCGGTGATGCAACGATAATTGCCGGCGAGCAGCATCGACCACTTGGCGAGCGGCACCCAGATCGAATCGTAGGCCTTGAGCTTCACCGGCAGTTCGATCTTGCCTTCCGGCGCATCGAATCGCGCAGCGTCCACATCCTTTTCGAGCTGCTTGATGATCGCGGTGTCCTTCGGATCGTCGAAACGCGCGCACTTGAAATTGGTCGGCAGCGTCACGAGCAGCTCGTTGGCCTTGCCGTCGGGCGGACGAATGGCCTGCGGATCGGGACTGTTCAAGGTGATCTTCTTCGGATCAATCGAATCCCAGACGCGCGGATCGGTATAGGCCGGCTCCAGCGCTTTGTGATCGAGGCCGGGAATGCGCTTCACGTAAGGCAGCGGCGGCATGTTCATGATCGACATGCAAGGCACCCGCGCCTTGCCGACGGCATCAAGCAGTTGGCGCACGCCATCGGAGCGATATTGCGGCTCCTGCATGCACAGACCGACCAGATCGTATTTGGAGGGATCGACGCCCTGCGCGCCGCCGGCTGTCACCTTGCCCGGGAGCTTGCGCGACTCAAGCAGCACCGGCTCGGCACGCCCCCGCACCGGGAGCTTCACCTTGAAGCCTTCGGCGTTGATCAATTCGGCTTCGGCCGGCAGACAAACCAAGTGGATGGAGTGGCCGCCAAACAAAAGCTTGGACGCGAGGAGCGAGCCATAGGACGCGCCCATGAGCAGAATGTTGTAGGCCATCGCAAATCCTCCCTTACGCCACTTGAGGCCGACATGCGGCCCTTTCTTGATGAGGCCGCGATGCTATGCGCCCCGTTGCGGGGATGCAATGCGCACAGCGAAATGCGGCCCAGCGATAGTGGGCCGCGTCCGCGTCATTCTACTACTTGAAGAGATCGAGAAAGCTTTCGAACAGCGTCTTCGATTGACCGCGCTTGGTCTTGCTCTTGCTCCGCGTGACGCGTTTGCTCGCGCGCCCAGCCGCCTTGGTCTTCTTCTTCGCTTTCGCCATGAATCCTCACTCCGATAAATGAATAAGTAGCCGCACTGGCCGCGAAACGCGCCGTCTTACCGTTTCGTTCCTGAACCCGCGTGCGCCGCACGGCCGGCGCCTTGCTGCGCAGGCTTCAGGTTTCGCAACGGCTCCGGCAAAGGCCCTCCGGTCGCCCAATCGAGCAATTCGACCGTGTGCACGACTGGCAGTGAGCTGCCGGTACTCAACTGAGTGATACAGCCGATATTCCCGGCGGCGACGACATCGGGCTGAGTGAGTTGGATATTCGCGATCTTGCGCTGGCGCAACCGGGCGGCAATTTCGGGCTGCATAATGTTGTAGGTGCCGGCCGACCCGCAGCACAGGTGACCCTCGGGCACGTCCTTGACGACAAAGCCCAATTTCGAAAGCAGGGCCTTGGGCTCGCGCACGATTTTTTGACCGTGCTGAAGCGAGCAGGCGGAGTGATAGGCGACCGTGAGCGGCACCTGGAATTGCGCGGCCTGATTCGGCCGCAGATCGAGTCGGGCGAGATATTCGCTGACATCGAGGGCGAGCGCCGAGATGCGCGCGGCCTTGTCGGCATAGACGGGATCGGTGCGCAACATGAAGCCGTAGTCCTTGATCGTGGTGCCGCAGCCCGACACCGTGACGATGATCGCATCGAGACCGTTCGCGAGTTCGCGCGTCCATGCCTCGATATTGTTGCGCGCCTGTGCCAGCGCCTGATCTTCGCGGCCCATGTGATGGACGAGTGAGCCGCAGCAGCCCTCTCCCGCCGCGACCACGACTTCGATGCCGTGGCGGTTGAGAATCCGGATCGTCGCGTCGAGCGTCGACGGCGACAGGACCGGATTGATGCAGCCCGCGAGCAGTGCGACGCGCCCGCGCTGCTTGCCGGTCGCGGGATAGACCTTGCCAAGCCGGTCGGCCGGCGCCGCAGGCAGCTTCGCCGGAGCGAGCCGCAGCATCGCCGCCACACGTTTCAGGCCAAGCAAGGCGAAGATCGGCGCAAAGGGCTTGCCGAGAAGCCCAGCGACCATGGCGACGCGAAATCGGGTGAGATCCGGCAGGACCCACGCCAGCAGATTGCGCATGAACGCCTGCGGAAGAGGCCGCCGGTAGGTCGCCTCGATGTGCTCGCGGGCGTGGTCGACGAGATGCATGTAGTGCACGCCCGCCGGACACGTCGTCATGCAGGCGAGGCACGACAGGCAGCGGTCGATATGTTTGGCGACTTCGCGCGTCGCCGGCCGCTCGTTCTCGAACATCTCCTTGATGAGATAGATGCGTCCCCGCGGGCTATCGAGCTCGTCGCCGAGCAGCACATAGGTCGGGCACGTCGCAGTGCAGAAGCCACAATGCACGCACGCACGCAGGATCTTGTCGGTATCCGCGATGTCCGGATCAGCGAGCTGGGCGAGCGTGAAGGAGGTTTGCATCGCTACACCCCCGCCCACATGCGGCCGGGATTGAACACGCCGTTGGGATCGAACGCATCCTTCACGCGCTTGCTCAAAGCGGCAACACCCGGCTCCTGCGGCTCGAATACGTCGACCGCCGCGCGCACGGCGGCCGGGGCACGAACGAGCGTGGCGTGACCGCCAACCTTTCTGACCGCCGCGCGGATCGCGGCGGCGTCCGGCTCGCCTGCAAAAGGCATCGCCACCCAAACCAGCCCGCCGCCCCAGTCGTAGAACATTTGCGCCGCCGGAGTGATCTGCGCCGCGATCTCATGTCCCCGGCTCGGCGCCGTGGAAATCCGCCACAGCGGCCGGTCGCGCATTGTTTCCGCTGCAAAAGGCTTGGCGTCGCGCACCGCACGCCACAGCGCGCGGGACTGCGTTTCGGCGAGAATGGCCACCGGTCCGAACTTTCCCATCATCACCGACAGCGCGTCAGAGCGGTGCGCAACCGAAGGGGCAAAACCTTCGAGCCGCAAGACGGTCGAAGCGTCGATACCGGGCAGCCCGTCGAACCACGAGGCGACGTGATCCGGCAGATGTGCCGCGCCGGAGACATCGAAGGGCGAGCCCAACGCCGCTGCCATGGCTTTCGCGGCGACCGCGTCGTCGAGACCACCGATGACGATCGTCGCCTCGGTTTCGGCCTTGGGCAGAACCTTGATCGTAATATCGGTCATCGCCGCCAGGGTGCCCCAGGATCCCGCCAGCACCTTGCACAGGTCATAACCGGTGACGTTTTTCACCACGCGGCCGCCCGACTTGATGGTTTCGCCGCGACCGGTCACCGCCGTGACGCCGAGAAAATGATCGCGCGCGGCGCCCGCCTTGATGCGGCGGGGCCCGGATAAATTCGCCGCCAGCGCGCCGCCGATCGTGCCGCGGCTTTTGCCGCCGAGCAGAGCTGCGTAATCAATCGGCTCGAAATCGAGCTGTTGGTTATGTTTCTCAACCAGCGTTTCGATCTCGGTGAGCGGCGTGCCGGCTTTCGCCGACAGCACCAACTCGTCGGGTTCGTACAAGGTCACGCCGGACAAGCCCGAGAGGTCGAGGGTCAGGTCCGTCTGCGTCGGACGCCCAACCGCCGCTTTGCTGCCTTCGCCGGCGACTTCGAGGGTTTTGCCATCGGACAGCGCCCAGCGCACGGCGTCCTCCACCTCTTTCGCGTTGCGAGGCTTGAGAATGTCGGCCATGGCTGAGCTAAAAACGCGGAATATCGGGGAACGGCAGCTTGCCGCCGGAGACGTGCATGCGGCCGAGCTCGGCGCAGCGGTGCAAGACCGGAAACACTTTGCCGGGGTTGAGCAGCCCCTTCTCGTCGAAAGCGCATTTGACGCGCTGCTGCGCGTTCAGATCCTGCTCCGAGAACATCGCCGGCATCAGATCGCGTTTCTCGACGCCGACGCCATGCTCTCCGGTGAGAACGCCGCCAACCTCGACGCACAATTTCAGAATATCCGCGCCGAACTGTTCGGCACGCTCGAGTTCGCCGGGATTGTTGGCGTCATAAAGAATCAGCGGATGCAGATTGCCATCGCCGGCATGAAACACATTGGCGACGCGAAGCTGATAGCGCGCCGACATGTCGCGCATCTTGCCCAGCACATAGGGCAGCTTGGCGCGCGGGATAGTGCCGTCCATGCACATATAATCTGGCGAAATGCGGCCGACCGCCGGGAACGCCGCCTTGCGGCCGGCCCATAGCAAGAGCCGCTCCTCCTCGGACTGCGACACCCGGCAGGTTGTCGCGCCGCAGCTCTTGGCGATCTTCTCGACTTCATCGGTGAGGTGATCGACCTCGGCGGCGGTACCATCGACTTCGACGATCAGCAACGCCTCGACGTCGAGCGGGTAGCCGGCATGGACGAACTCCTCGGTGGCATGGATCGCCGGACGATCCATCATTTCCATCCCGCCCGGAATAATGCCGGCGCCGATGATCTTGCCGACGCAGGCCCCGGCTTCTTCCGACGACTTGAACCCGACCAGCACGGCGCGCGCGGTTTCCGGCTTCTTGAGGATGCGCACGGTGACTTCGGTGACGACCGCGAGCAGCCCCTCCGAACCGTTGATGAGACCAAGCAGGTCGTAGCCGCCGCTGTCGAGGTAATCGCCGCCGAGGCGAACCACCTCGCCGTTCATCAGCACCATCTCACAGCCA
>JAFBAG010000211.1 GCA_019247925.1 Pseudolabrys sp. | reverse complement strand
AACGCTCGCCGTTTACGAATTGGGCGCGTTAGCTCTATTCGGAAATTGCGGCACGCCGGGCGGGTGAAATGCGCATAATGGCGCGTTCCTTTCGTGCGTGTGTGTGGAGTTGCTTTGCTATGCGTAACCGCTTTGAGCTTTTGACCGGGACGATTCTGGCGCTGACCTTCGCCCTGCCGCCGGGCGCCTCGGCACAATCACCATCGGTACGTCAAGCGCCTCCTCCGGCGCCCTTCCAGTTCGGTACGCGCGAACACGTTTTGCCGCCGCCGAATGCCGCCATCATCCGCCGCGAACCTGCGCACGAGACGCCGCGCTCGCCGATGCGCGACAGCGCCCGCGAGGCGCAGGCCTCGGTGCCCGCGCCCGAAACGCCGTCCGCCGCTCCGGCCGCCGCGCCAGCTCCTGTTCCCGCGCCGGCGCCTGCCGCCGTCGCACCGCCGAGCGCGGACAAAGGTCCAATCAATTCCATGCTCGACCGCGTGTTCGGCGCGAGCGATGCGCAAATCACCGAGAAGCTGAAAGAGATCGCCGCTGCCAGGCGCATGGACAGCCTGTTGCCGCGCGAAGCCGATCGCAAGGCGGCCGAAGCTTTCTACAAGGCGCGCAACTATGCGCCGATCTGGATCAAGGACGGCGGGCTGACGCCGCGCGCGAAAGCGGCGATCACGCGGCTTGGCAATGCGGGCGCCGACGCGCTCGATCCGGCCGAATATCCCGTGCCGTCTTTCAATGGCGGCGCTCATGAGCTCGCCGAGGACGATATCAAGCTCACCAGTGCGCTCCTGCATTACGCGCGCCATCTCCAGACCGGGCGCATCGCGCCGACCCGCGTCTCGGTCGAGGTCGACTACGGCATCAAGCCGCCGGAACCGATGGACTATCTGCGCAGGCTGGCGGACGCATCGGATATCGACGCGACGCTCGAGAGCTTCAATCCGCCCCATGCGGGCTTCAAAGCGCTCAAGAAGCAACTCGCTGCGCTCAAGGCCAATGCCAGCGCCGACGAAGACACGGGTCGCATCCCCAATGGTCCCGCGGTGCAGCCGGGGCAGAAGGACCCGCGCGTCCCGGCTTTGCGCGCCAAGCTTGGCGTCGCCGGCAAGGACGGCGACCTCACCTATGACAAAGCCCTGGTGGCGGCGGTCAATCGCGTGCAGGCCAAAGCCGACATCAAGGGCAAGGGCATCCTCGATGACAAGGCTGTCGCTCTGATCAACGGGCCGAAGCCGAGCCAGATGATCCACACGATCGAAGCCAACATGGAGCGCTGGCGCTGGCTGCCGCGAGAACTCGGCCGCACCTATGTGATGGTCAACGTTCCGGATTTCACCCTCAAGGTCGTCAAGGACAACGAGATCGTCTGGCGCACCAAGATCGTGTCGGGCAAGCCGGAGACGCCGACGCCGCTCACGTCAGCGTCGATGCAAACCATCGTCGTCAATCCGTCCTGGTACGTGCCGCAGTCGATCATCCAGAACGAACTGCTGCCGCAATACGATCGCGATCCGAAGATCTTCGAACGCATGGGGCTCGAGGTGAAACGCGGGCCCGACGGCAATATCAACGTCGTGCAGCCGCCAGGGGCCGCCAATGCGCTCGGCCATATCAAGTTCAATTTCCCGAACAAATATCAGGTCTATCTGCACGACACGCCGGAGAAGCGGCTCTTCGCCCACGAGCGGCGCGCCTTCAGCCACGGCTGCATGCGCGTCGAGGACCCGACCAAGTTCGGCGAGGTGATGCTGTCGCTGGCGATGGCGGGTCCGACGCCGGATTCGCGCACGCTGCTTGCGATGTATGGCAAGGAAGAAAAGACCTACACCTTGCAGCAGCAGCCCCGCGTGCACCTGACCTATCAGACGGCTTATGTGGACGACGCCGGCAAGCTCGTGATCCGCGAGGATCTGTACGGCTTCGATCAGCGCATCCGGACCATCCTGAACTCGGACGAGCGCAAGATCGCGGATGTGCCGCCGCCGCTCGACAAGCAGCGCGAGGCTGCGCTCACCACGGCGAAGAGCAACCAGGAGATCCTGCGCCGGGTCGAACGCGGCACGGCCTCGAACCCTCTTCAGTTTTTCGAGCGGCTATTCCGGTAATCCGGTACACTTGGATGGAACTTTGACCGGGCGTCCGCAAAACGGGCGCCCGGTCCGCTTTTGGCCATAGTCTGCGTGCTCAGTGCCGGAATCGGGGGGCCGGGGGCCGCGATAATCTCGCGTTAACCGATCCCGACAAGACTGCCTTCTTCGAGTGTACCCGGCGCGTATCGGCCCGGGGGGACGCCGGAGACGGCGGATATCCGGGACGGGACTTTGCCAGTTCGTATTGCGCGCGAACGTTTTCGACGTTGTGGCCTGACGCATGCCGCCTGGCGCGTCGGCATGGCCGCTGCTCTCCTGCTCACCACAAATAACGGCCTGCAGACAGCGGTCGCGGATGGCGACACCCGCACGCTTTCTTTTCATCACGTCCACACCAAAGAAGACATCACCGTCACCTTCAAGCGCAACGGCCGTTACGACGAGGCGGCGCTGACGAAGCTCAACTGGTTCATGCGGGACTGGCGCAAGGACGAGCAGACTCGCATGGAGCCGCAGTTGTTCGACCTGATGTGGGAGGCCTACCGCTCGGTCAACGGCAAGGAGCCGATCCACATCATCTGCGGCTACCGCTCGCCGGAAACCAATTCGATGCTGCGGGCGCGTTCGAGCGGCGTCGCGCAGTTCTCGCTCCACACCCAGGGCGACGCGATCGACTTCTTCATTCCCGGCGTGTCACTGGAAGAGATTCGGAATGTTGGCCTGCGCCTGCAGCGCGGCGGCGTCGGCTTCTATCCGTCGTCAGGCTCGCCCTTCGTGCATCTTGATATGGGTTCGATCCGACACTGGCCGCGCATGACGCATGACGCGCTCGCCCGCGTATTCCCCAATGGCCGGACCGTGCATGTGCCGTCTGACGGCGTGCCGCTGCCGGGTTACGAACTCGCCCTCGCCGATGTCGAACGGCAAGGCCGCACGCCCTCCAATGTCTCACTCGCCGCCCCGCGCAGCAACGGCGTGATCGAAAACGACCGGGAGCCGGCCATCACCTCGCAGAACAACGTGCTCGCTTCTTTCTTCGGTTTCGGCGCGAAAAAGGAAGCGGAGAAACCGGCGACGCCGGCCGCCGCGAAGCCGGCGCAGGTCGCCCAGGCGCCGATCGCGGTGGCGGTCGAGCGCGTACTGCCCTTACCGAAGGCGCGCCCGCAGGAGGCTGTGCTGGTGGCGCAGGCGCAAAATCTGCCGCCAATGCCGACGCCGCGCCCCTCCTCTGCGCTCGCCGCGATCGAGAACGCGCCGCTTGAGCCGCTGGAGCCTGTTGTCACCGCGTCCGCTAGCGCGGTGCTGGCTTACGCGCCGCAAGCGATCGAAAAGCCGGCCGAGCCTGTCCGGCTCGCCAAACCTTTGGGCACGCTGGCGGCGAAGCCGATTGCCGCGCCTGCCGCACCGGCTTTCACTTTTGCCTCGGCGCGCAACTATGCTCTCAACGATCCGTGGCTGCGCGCGCTGATGCTGACCGGCAATGTCGCTGCCGACATGACCGTGACGCGCACCAGCACCTTCGCGCCGGACGCGATCGGTCAATTCATGACCAAGCCTTCTTCAGCCATCGCGATGAGCTTTACCGCCGATCCGCATGACGGCATGCGCGCCGACAGCTTCGGCGGCCAGGCGGTGGTGTTCGTGGCGACGACGCGCTTTGTGCCCGTCCAGCGGACCGCCGCGCTTCAGTGAGCGCTAGTTCAACATCCCCAGCGCGTGCATGTAGGTCTCGAGCACGGCTTCCTGCTCCTTGCGCTCGTCGACGTCCTGCGCACGCAGCCGCACGATGGTGCGCAGCGCCTTGACGTCGAAGCCATTGCCCTTGGCCTCGGCATAGACCTCGCGGATGTCGTCGGAGGTCGCCTTCTTTTCTTCCTCCAGTTTCTCGATGCGCTCGACGATGGCCTTGAGCTGATCCTTCGGCAGGCGGGCGGGCGTATGTTCTTGCTTGGGCGCGGGATTGGCCATCGTGTTCTCCTGACGTGACGGCG
>JAFBAG010000148.1 GCA_019247925.1 Pseudolabrys sp. | reverse complement strand
CGGGCTCGAGCGCGCGGTTGGCGTCGACCACGGCGGGCAGCGGCTCGAGATCGAGGGTCACCGCTTCGGCGGCGTCCTGCGCCTGATAGTGGCTCTCGGCGAGGATCACCGCGATCGCCTCGCCGACGTGACGCACCTTGTCGAGCGCGAGCAGCGACTGCTGCGGCAAGTGAACCTTATGCTGCACCTGGGTGCGCCACTTGGTGGGCAGCGACAACTGCGCGCCCGGCACCGGGGGCGCCAGTTTGAGCAACTCGGCGCCGGCGAGCGCCAGCACCACGCCCGGCATCGCCGCGGCGCGGGAAAGATCGACGGCGCGGATGCGCGCATGCGCAACGTCGCTGCGGACGAACACCGCATGCAGCATGCGCGGCAGCACGAGATCGGCGACGAACTGCCCCTGGCCGGTGAGCAGCCGCTCGTCCTCGCGCCGCAACAGCGAGCGCCCGACGTAAGGTCCGGTGTCGTTCATCGATTCTCCCCCCGTCGACGCAAAGGCTAGCCCGGATTTCTCACATTAAATAGGCGCATCGGGGCTCCGAATCAGCGAAAGTTGTTGTGCCACAACGACTTTTGAAGATTCATGGGAGAACCCGATGCCGACAGAGTGTAGCGCAGACTGCTTCGATTTTGGAGTGGTGGAAGGCCGGGCTGTGGAAGCCGCATTCGACGGCGGTTTGGTGACATCGGATGCGGGCGCATTGCTGCTCAAGGCCACGGACGAAGCGATCGGGCTCATCGAGCGCTTTGCGGGGTGCTTCCACGATGAGCGGCAGCAGCATCTGATCGAGCACGCGGTGGCGACGCTGGTTGGCCAGCGGGTGTTCGCCATTGCGCTCGGGTATGAAGACCTCAACGACCACGACGCGTTGCGTCACGATCCGCTGATGGCGGTGCTCGCCGGCAAGTTGACGGCGAAGCGCAAGGACTGTGCGCCGGTGGCGGGCAAATCGACACTCAACCGGCTGGAGCTGAGCAAGCTCGACCCCACGCGCTACCACAAGATCAGCCACAATCCGATGCGGATCAATCATCTCTTTGTCGACTTGTTCCTTGCGGCGCACCAGCGGCCACCCAGCCAAATTATCCTCGACCTCGATGCCACCGACGATCCGGTGCATGGCGAGCAGGAAGGGCGATTCTTCCACGGCTATTACGACTGCCACTGCTATCTGCCGCTTTACGTGTTCTGCGGGCGTCATCTGTTGCTGGCCAAGCTTCGATCCGCCAATGGCGGCGCCGCCGCGGGCGTGGTCGAGGAGGTCGAGCGCTTGGTCGCGCGCATCCGCGCCAAGTGGCCTCATACGCGCATCTTGTTGCGCGGCGACGCCGACTTCGGGCTCGACGCGCTGATGACGTCGTGCGAGGGCGACCGGGTCGACTTCGTGCTGGGAATCGGCCGCAACGAGCGCCTGCTTGGCGAGATTGCCCTGGAACTCGATCGCGCCGCCGCCGCGAGTGCGCGCACCGGGCAGGCCGAGCGCCGCTTCAAGAGCTTCATGTGGACAACGCGCCGCACTTGGCGCCGGAAGCGCCGGGTCGTCGCCAAGGCGGAGTGGGCCAATGGAGAAGCCAATCCGCGCTTCGTGGTGACTTCGCTCACCCGTCGCCAGTGCAAGGCCAAGGACCTCTATGAGAAGATCTACTGCGCGCGCGGCGACATGGAGAACCGGATAAAGGAATGCCAGCTCGATCTCTTTGCCGATCGTACGTCGACCGCAACCATGCGGGCGAACCAGCTGCGCCTGTGGTTCTACTCGATGGCCTATGTCCTGCTCTGCGCGCTGCGCCGCATCGGCCTGCATGACACCGATCTGGTCGACGCGACCTGCGGCACCATCCGGCGCAAGCTGCTCAAGATCGGCGCCGTCGTGCGCATCAGCGTGCGCCGCATCCGCATCGCCATGGCTTCGGCCTGCCCGAGCGCGCAAATCTGGACCACCGCCGCCGTCCGGCTCAACCTTGCTGCTCGCGCCCGCGCCGGGCCCGCCTGACACGCGCTGCCGCACGCGTCACAGCCGCGGCATCACCCTTGGCCCACGGAGACCCCAAACAACTTCATCATTCCACCCGCGCCATCAGGCGCCACCCATCGGCGCGCCCGCAGCGTCGCAGCAGTTGCAACCCAGCTTATGGCCAGCTCAATCCTTCAGTAGTGTGAGAAATCCAGGCTAAGGCCGAGCAAAGCGAGGCCGTGCCCACCACAGTGTATCAACAAACAATCATCGTTGGTGGGCACGCCGTCGCTCCGCTCCGGCTTAGCCCACCCTACGGCGACGTGCTTTACTCCGCTGCCACCAGCGTCTGCGCTGACACCG
>JAFBAG010000115.1 GCA_019247925.1 Pseudolabrys sp. | reverse complement strand
TACACGTCGGTCGACACCCGCGACGGCCGCGAATACCTGATCCCGAACGAGGATCTCATTACGCAAAAGGTGGCGAACTGGACCTATTCCAGCGACCTCGTGCGGCTCTCGGTGAACTTCAACACGACCTATGACAGCGACCCGCGCAAGGTGCAGGAGCTTGCGGTGCAGGCTGCACTCAGCGTCGAGCGCGTGATCAAGAAGCCTGCGCCGTCCTGCATGGTTTCGGCCTTCGGCTCCGCGGCCATTGAATTCCAGTTGTGGTTCTGGATTGCCGATCCGGCCATCGGCGTCGCCAACGTGAAGAGCGAAGTGCTGCTCGCCCTGTGGGATGCGCTCAACGAGAAAAGCGCCAAGCTGGCCAAGCCCGGCCCGGCGCGCGTCATTTACGAGCGGGCGGATAGCCCAAACGGCAAGTCGCCGCGCGCCAGCAAAGCGCAAAATTCGCCGTTCGATTGAAGTCCGGCTAGGCTTTCCCCGTCAGGGAGAAATGCCATGGAAGTCGGAGTGATCGGCGTCGGCCGCATGGGTCAGGCGATGGCCCGCAATCTCATCAAGGCCGGCCACACGGTTCATCTCTACGATCCCGTCGTCGCGCCGCTGCGCGCGCTGGAAAAGGACGGCGGCAGGATCGCTGCCAGCGCGGCCGAGGCGTTCCGCGGCGACGCCGTCATTTCGATGCTGCCGAATGACGACGCGATGCGCGGTGCGTTCATGGCCGGTGACCTGCCGCCGCAAGGCAGCAAGACGATCCACATCAACTGCGCCACGGCGTCGGTCGCCTGCGCGCAGGATTTGACGGCGCGGCACAAGGAGCGCGGCGTGCCTTATCTCGCCGCCTGCGTCTGGGGCCGGCCGGATGCCGCGGCGGCTGCGAAGCTCTCCATCGTCGTAGCCGGCGACGGCAGAGCGATCGACAAGGTGCAGCCTTTGTTTGATGTGCTCGGCCAGCGCACGTCGCGCGTCGGCGACGAGCCTTACAAGGCGAATGTCGCGAAGATCGCCGGAAACCTGATGGTGGCGGCGGCCATTGAGGCGATCGGCGAGGCCGCGGCTTTGGTGCGGAAATACGGCATCCCCGCCACGGATTTCCTGCCGATCGTCGTGAAGGCGCTCTTCGACGTGCCGGTCTATCGCGGCTACGCCGACGCCATCGCGAAAGGCGAATATGAGCCGCCGGGATTCGATCTGGTGCTCGGCTTGAAGGACGTGCGGCTAGCGCTCGCGGCCGGCGAGAAGATGAACGTGCCGCTGCCCTTCGCCAGCGTGCTGCGCGACGCATTCCTCGACGCCATCGCCAATGGGGACGGCAACAAGGACTGGGCCGCGATTGCGCTTGGCGCGGCGCGGAGAGCGGGCCTCGACTAAGCCGCTTTCTTCTTCGCCAGGAACTCGCCCATGCGATCGAGCGCCTTGAGGATGTTCTCGGTGGAGTTGGCGTAAGACAGCCGCAGATAGCCTTCGCCGAGAATGCCGAAGTCCGGGCCGCCGATCGTCACAACGCCGGTATCGTTGAGCAAAGTGTTGGCGAGCTCCTTCGCCTTCCAGCCAGTGTTCTTGACGTTGGGGAAGGCATAGAACGCGCCTTTCGGCGTGATGCAGGACACGCCCGGCAATTTGTTGAGCCCCGCGACCACGACTTTGCGCCGCTTGTCGAACTCCGCGACCATCTTGTGCACCTCGTCCTGCGGCCCTTTGAGCGCGGCGAGCCCGGCATATTGCGCCGAGGCGTTGACGCAGGAATGCAGATTGACCGCAAGCTTGCGCGCATAGTCGTAGAGCTTGCCGGGAAACACCGCGTAGCCGAGCCGCCAGCCGGTCATCGCATAGGTCTTGGACCAGCCGTTGAGCAGGATCAGCCGGTCGCGGATCGACGGATAGGACAGCAACGTGACGTGGGTCTCGCCGTCATAGGTCATCTGGTCGTAGATCTCATCCGACATGACGGCGACGTCCGGCCACTTTGCGAGGCCGGCGACAAATTTGTCGACTTCCGATTTTGGGGTTACGCCGCCGGTCGGATTGGCCGGCGAATTGATAATGATGAGCCGCGTCTTGTTGGTGATAAGGCCGAGTGTTTCTTCGGCCGAGAAGGCGAAGCCATTTTCCTCGCGCATCGGGATCGGCACCGGTGTCGCGCCGGTGAACTCGATCATCGAGCGGTAGATCGGGAAGCCCGGATCCGGATACATGATTTCGACGCCCGGCTCGCCGAAAAACAGGATCGACATGAACATGGTCGGCTTGCCGCCGGGCATGATCATCACGCTGTCCGGATTGACCTCGACCCTGAAGCGCTTGTGAAGGTCGGCGGCGACAGCTTCACGCAGCGGCGGGATGCCGTTCGCCGCGGTGTAGCCATGATGGCCGTCGCGCAGCGCCTTCACTGCGGCCTCGACGATATGGTCGGGTGTGCGGAAATCGGGCTGGCCGATGCCGAGGCTGATGATGTCGCGGCCCTGCGCGGCGAGCGCGTTGGCGCGGGCGAGCACGGCGAAGGCATTCTCCTCCCCGATCCGGTCGAAAGCCGCGATGGTTTTCAGCATGGCGTTGTCCTGACGTTTCCTGAATTTTCTTGATTGGCGCGGAGTGTGCCGAAGGGCGCTATGCGCCGTCAATTCAGCTATTTGCGGCGTTTGCGGGGGCTCTTGGCGAGCCTCCCAAACTGGATTTCGGCCATGCGCAACACCTCGAAGATGATAGCGACCGACCAGCCGATCAGCAGCAGACCGTTGAGCGCGTTGATGGGTCCGAGCAGGCGCAGGCCGGGCGGCGGCAGCGCATCGCCATAACCGAGCGCGGTGTAGTTCTCGAAGGCAAATTCCAGCGAGCTCACCAGCGTCACCGTCAGACCGATCGCGTCGTAAAAGCCCGCCCAGACGAAAATTTCCACGACGTGGGCGATCATCAGCGTGACCATCGTGATGGTGAGGAGCGCGGCGATACGCTCGAACATGCCCAGCTCGCTGGTGGCCTTGTCGGCGTGGCGGGTCGCGTAGACGATGGCGACGGTGAAGAGGGCGTGGATCGCGAAATTCAGGAGGCTGATGAACGCCGCGCCGAGATAGGGAATGCTCATGATGCCACCAGGTCGCGCGCGGCTTCGGATGGCGTCTTGATACCGCAAAGCTGCATCGCGCGCAGCAAATCTTCCTGCAGATGCCGCATCACCGCGGCGACACCCTCGGCGCCGTTGACCGCGAGACCCCAGATCGGCGGGCGGCCGACCATGACGGCGCGGGCGCCGAGCGCCAGCGCCTTGACGACGTCGGTGCCGCGGCGAATGCCGCCGTCGACATAGACTTCCGCCCTGCCCTTTACGGCGTCGACCACGTCCGGCAGCGCCTGCGCGGTGGTGATCGTCGTGTCGAGATGGCGGCCACCGTGGTTCGACACCATGACCGCCTTGGCGCCGAGATCGACGCAGCGCCTGGCGTCGTCGCCGCGCATCACACCCTTGCAGATCACCGGAATCGGCGAGCGCTTCACCAGCCATTCCAGCTCGCGCCAGGTCGTCGGGAAAACCACCTTGCCGCGAAAGGACGCGTCATAGGCCGTGCGCGCCATCGGCTGGCCCGGCATGTTGACGTTGCGGATGTCGTCGCGCGGCTCGAAGGGGATGCGCGCCTGGCGCGGCGACCAGCCATAGACCTGGTTGTCGACCGTGAGCGCCAGCGCCGTGAAGCCCGCCGCCGCGACGCGGTCGATCAGACGCTCCACTTCGTCATGCTCGGGAAACAGATAGAGCTGAAACCACTGCGGCGCGTTCTTGCGCTCCTTGGCGACCTCCTCGAGCGGCACATTGGCGCTGGTCGCCATCACATAGACCGCGTCGGCCAGCGCCGCGCCGCGCGCGGTCTCGCGCTCGCCCTGCGGATGAAACAATTTGTGGCGGCCGGTCGGCGCGATCAGGATCGGCGCCGCGATCTTCTGGCCGAGCACGGTGGTCTCCGTCGCGGCCTTTGAAATGTCGTTGAGGACGCGCGGCCGCAGCCGCAGGTTTCGCCATGCCGAGACGTTCTCGATGGATGTGATCTCGTCGTCCGCGCCGGTGACGCAAAACGCCCAGGACGGCGGCGGCAGCTTCGTTTCCGCCTCCTTTTCCAGCTGATCGAGATCGTAGGAATCCACGCGCCACCCACTAATTTGCTGCAGTGTGGCAAAGCCGGTGTTTCCGCGCCAGCCGCATGAGGGATCGTCATTGCTTCGATCACGCAAATGCATTGGCGCGGCCGCGGTCTGCGTGGCACCCTTCCTTGGCCCGCCGGATATTTTCCCCATGCCGAAACCCATTGCCGACAAACGCCGCGAGTTCCGCGCGCTGCATGAGCGTGGCTGCTTCGTTATTCCCAATCCCTGGAACGCGGGCAGCGCCAAATATCTCGCGGGCATGGGCTTCAAGGCCCTGGCAACGACCAGCGCGGGCTTTGCGCATTCGCAAGGCTTTTCTGATGGTGCGATGACGCTGACCGCGATGCTCGACCACGCGCGCGAGCTGGCCGAAGCCACGTCGCTCCCCGTCAATGTCGATTTCGAGAACGGTTTTGCGCACGAGCCGGATAAAGTCGCGGAGAATGTGCGGCTGTGCGTCGACACCGGCATCGCGGGCCTGTCGATCGAAGATTACCGCAACGACGGCACAGAAAATCTCTACGATTTCGACCTTGCGGTGGCGCGGGTGAAGGCCGCGCGCGCCGCGATCGACAAATCCGGTAGCGATGTGCTGCTGACCGGACGTGCCGAAGGCTTCCTGCACGGCAAGCCGGATCTCGACGACGCCATCAAGCGGCTCAAGGCGTTCTCCGACGCCGGGGCGGATTGCCTTTACGTGCCGGGCATCAAGACCCGCGAGCAGATCGAGGCGGTCGTGAAAGCCGTGTCGCCGAAGCCGGTCAATTTCCTCAACGCCATGCCGCTCGGTTTCACCGTGAAGGACCTCGATGCCATGGGCGTGCGGCGCATCAGTATCGGCGGCACGCTGTCGCGCGTGGCGATGACGGCCTTCATCAAGGCGGCGCGCGAGATCGCGGAGAAAGGCTCATTCGAGGGCTTCGCCGGCACGCTGCCGAACGCCGAACTCAACAAGTTCTTCGACGAGTTCAAGCCGTGACCTTGCCGCCGTCAGAACCGGACCCGCGAACCGGACAACCTATTGGGCTGAAAGTCGCCGACCCGTCTCCCGCCCCCCGGCCAGGACCCGTCACGCTGGAAGGACGGTTCGGCCGGCTGGAAAAGCTGCAGCCGGGTCACGCCAGGCCGCTATGGAAATATTTTGAAGGTCAGCCCCAGCTTTGGACCTATATCGGCGCGTATGGGCCGTTCGACACCGAGAGCGATTTCGCGGCTCATATCGAGCGCTTTGCCGGATCAACCGATCCGTATGTTTACGCGATCGTCGACAAGGACAAAGGACCGGTCGGCTACTTCACGCTGATGGAGATCCGCCCGGCGCACCGTTCGATCGAAGTCGGCCACGTCATGTATACGCCGGCGCTTCAGAAATCGCCGCTGGCGACCGAAGTCCAGTATTTGCTGGCGAAATATGTGTTCGAGACGCTGGGCTACCGGCGCTACGAATGGAAATGCAACGCACTGAACGCGCCGTCCCGCCGTGCCGGACAACGCTTCGGCTTCGTTTATGAAGGCACCCTCCGACAGTTTGTAATCGCCAAAGGCCGCAATCGCGATAACGCATATTTTTCGATGCTCGACAGCGAATGGCCGAAGCGCAAATCGAATTTCGAGCGCTGGCTGTCCCGAGAAAACTTCGGCCCGGACGGCAAGCAGAAGATCTCCCTGTCGAGCCTCAACGCCGATACCCAAGTCACCTGATTTGGCGATGACCGATCTCACCGGCACTGAAACGCCACCAGTGTTACCGGCGCTGATCAGGCAGCGGCCCTTCGTGCTGTTCTGGTTCGCGCGGCTCACCGTGACGCTCGGCTATCACATGCTGGTGCTGGCGATCGCCTGGACGATCTACGATGTCACCGGCAGCGCCTTCGACCTCGGCCTGGTCGGCCTCATCCAGTTCGTGCCTGCAGTGGTGCTGACCTTGCTGGTCGGCCACGTCGCGGACCGGTACGACCGCCGCCACATCGTGCGGCTAGCACAGGCAATCTACACGCTTGCCGCGGTCATCGTGCTGGCGGTGATGCTGAGCGCGGCAAAAAGCGTGAACCTGCTTTTCATTGCGGTCTTTCTGCTCGGTTGCGCGCGCGCGTTTGAGCTGCCCGCGGGAAGCTCTCTGGTGCCTTCGCTGGTGCCGCAATCGCTGGTATCGCGCGCGGTGGCGGCATGGGCATCGGCCAACCAGACCGCCGTCATTTGCGGACCCGCCGCGGGCGGGCTCATTTACGCGTTCAACCCCCCGCTCGTGCCGAGCCTGAGCCTGATCTTCTTCGGCGCGGCAATGACTTTTGTGACCCTCATCAAGGTGGGCGGACCGCCGGCCGGGCGCGAGCCGCCGACATTGTCCTCGGTGCTCGCCGGCTTCAAATTTGTGCGCACACGCAACCGGCTGTTGGGCGTGCTCAGCCTCGACCTGATCGTCATCTTGCTGGGAAGCGTCACCGCGCTGCTTCCCATTTATGCGCGCGACATTCTCGATGCCGGGCCGCAGGGTCTCGGCCTGCTGCGCTCGGCGCCGGCGATCGGCGCCCTCCTCACCACGATCGCGCTGTCGCGCTGGCCGATCGAACGGCGCATCGGCCCGGTGATGTTCGGCGTCGTCGGCCTGTTTGGCGTAGCGACCATCGTCTTCGCACTGTCCAAATCCTTGCCGCTCTCCATGGTCGCGCTCGCGGTGCTTGGGGCCTCAGATGCCGTGAGCGTCGTTATCCGCTTTTCGCTGGTGCAGATCGAGACGCCGGACGCGATGCGCGGCCGCGTTTCGGCGATCAACTATCTGTTCGTCGGCACCTCCAATACGCTCGGCGAATTCGAAAGCGGCGCGGTTGCGGCGCTGATCGGCGTCGTCCCGACCGCCGTTCTGGGCGGCGTGGGGTCATTGCTCGTCGCCGCGATCTGGATGATGCTGTTTCCAAGCTTGAGAAAGATCGACCGGTTCCAACCGGCGGAAAAATAAGGGGAAAAGACGTGCATATCCTGATGACCGGGGCGGCTGGGATGATCGGCCGCAAGCTCACCGCGAGGCTCGTGAAAGACGGCAAGCTCAATGGCGAAAGCGTCGACGCTCTGACCCTCACCGACGTCGTCGCGCCGGAGAAGCCCGCCGGTTTCAAGGGCACGGTCGCAACCAAGACTGCCGATCTCGCCGGTCCCGGCATCGCCAAGGAGCTTCTCGAAAAACGGCCGGATGTCATTTTCCACCTCGCCGGCGTCGTGTCGGGCGAAGCCGAAACCGATTTCGACAAGGGCTATCACGTCAATCTCGACGGCACCCGCGCCCTGCTGGAAGCGGTGCGGCGCCAGCATCAGGTCGACGGCTACAAGCCAAAATTTGTCTTCACCTCCTCCATCGCGGTCTACGGCACGCCATTCCCGGACGACGGCATTCCCGACGATTTCCATCTCACCCCGCTGACCTCCTACGGCACGCAGAAGGCGATGTCGGAATTGCTGCTCGCCGATTACACGCGGCGCGGCTTCCTCGACGGCGTCGGCATCCGTCTGCCGACAATCTGCGTGCGGCCCGGCAAGCCGAACAAGGCTGCGTCCGGCTTTTTCTCCGGCATCATCCGTGAGCCGCTTGCCGGGATTGAGGCCGTGCTGCCGGTCGCCGACACCGTGCGCCACACGCATGCGAGCCCGCGCGCGGCGGTCGGATTTCTCATCCATGCGGCAGGGCTGACGCGCGAGCAACTGGGTCCGCGCGTGAGCCTCGCCATGCCCGGCGTGTGCTGCACGGTTGCCGAGCAGATCGACTCGCTCAAGCGTATTGCCGGGGACAAGGTCGCGGCGCGCATCAAGCGCGGGCCGGACCCGCTGGTGGTGCGCATCGTCGCGGGCTGGTCCGAGCGCATCAATGCCGAGCGAGCGAAGAAGCTCGGCTTCAAGGCCGAAACGAGCTTCGACGAGATCGTGAAGGCGCATATCGAGGATGAGCTGGGCGGGAAAATTCCCGCCTAGTCATCGGACAAGGCACGCCCTACATTGCACTCATGACCTACGTCGACGCCGCCGTCGCACCGCTGCGCAAGACCGGCCAGATCAAAATCCACGGCCCCGCCGCCTTCGAGGGCATGCGCAAGGCCGGACGGCTCACGGCGCAGTGTCTCGACATGCTGGTGCCGGAAGTGAAGGCCGGCGTGCCGACTGAAAAGATCGACCGGCTGGTGGACGAATTCGCGCGCGACCACGGCGCCCTGCCCGCCACCTTGATGTACCGCGGTTACCGCAAATCAACCTGCACTTCGCTCAATCACGTCGTTTGCCACGGCATTCCCGGCGACAAGCCGCTCAAGGAAGGCGACATCCTCAATGTCGACGTGACTCTGATCCTCGACGGCTGGCACGGCGATTCGAGCCGGATGTATGTGATCGAGCCGATCGCCCGCAAAGCCGAGCGGCTGATCGAAGTAACATATGACGCGATGATGCGCGGCATCGAGGCGATCAAGCCGGGCGCCACGTCGGGCGACATCGGCGCCGCGATCCAGGCTTTCGTCGAGGCGCAGAACATGAGCGTGGTGCGCGACTTCTGCGGCCACGGCCTCGGCCGGCTGTTCCACGACGAGCCGAACATCGTCCATGTCGGGCGCGCCGGCGAAGGCATCGTCCTCAAGCCGGGCATGTTTTTCACGGTCGAGCCGATGATTAATCTCGGCCGCCCGCACGTGAAGGTGCTCTCGGACGGCTGGACCGCGGTCACCCGCGACCGCTCGCTGTCGGCCCAGTTCGAACACACGGTCGGCGTGACGGCGGATGGTGTGGAGATTTTCACTTTGTCGCCGAACAAGCTCGACAAGCCGCCTTACGCGGCGTGAACGCCGCGCTGCCGCCTTACGCGGCGTGAACGCCGCGCTGCCGCCTACCACCGCCGCTTGATGCGTGCGCCGCTGGCCGATTAAGCTTTCGGCATGGCGGACAAGAGCAAATCCAGCAAATCCAAGAGCGGACTGGCCGAAGCGCCGCCGCATTACCACGGCCATCGCGAGCGCCTGCGCGGCCGTTTTCGCGAGGCCGGCGACGCGGCCATCAGCGACTACGAATTGCTGGAGCTGCTGCTGTTCCGCTCGATCCCGCGCCGCGACGTGAAGCCGCTCGCGAAAAGCCTGATCGAAAAATTCGGTTCATTCGCCGAGGTGCTGGGGGCCCCGCCCGCACGGCTCGCCGAAGTGAAAGGCCTGGGCCAGGGCGCGATCGACGAATTCAAGATCGTGCAGGCCGCGGCCGGACGGCTCGCCAAGGGCAAGGTGCAAAAGCGGCCGGCGCTGTCGTCGTGGTCGAACGTGATCGACTATTGCCGCACCACAATGGCATTCGCCGAGAAGGAGCAATTCCGCATTCTGTTTCTCGACAAGCGCAATCAATTGATCGCCGACGAGACGCAGCAGACCGGCACGGTCGACCACACGCCGGTCTATCCGCGGGAAGTGGTCAAACGCGCGCTGGAATTGTCGTCGACGGCGCTCATTCTGGTGCACAACCATCCTTCCGGTGATCCGACGCCGTCGCGCGCGGACATCACCATGACCAAGTCGATCATCGACGTCGCCAAACCGCTCGGCATCGAGGTGCACGACCACATCATCGTCGGCAAGGAAGGCCACGCCAGCTTCCGCGGACTAAAGCTGATCTAGCGCCACAAACGCGGCGAAATACCGGGCTTTGCCGTTTGATCTAGCGCAAGATCACCCGCGCAGACTCTCTCTATCGTGAAACCACTGGAGAGAGCCCATGCGATTTATTTCAACTGCACTTTTCGCTGCGGCGGTTTTCGCGGTTGCCGGCTCCGCTTACGCGGAAGAAAAGGTCCCGACCCCCTTCGTTCAGGAGATCCTGATCAAGACCGCTATCCTGAC
>JAFBAG010000104.1 GCA_019247925.1 Pseudolabrys sp. | reverse complement strand
CAAACCCGTCCTGATGGCGGGCCTCGCCATCTTCAGTGTCGCAACGTTTCTCTGCGCGCTGGCGAGCTCGGTCGAGATGTTGATCGCCGCCCGCGCGCTGCAGGCGTTCGGGGGCTGCGGCGGTGTCGTGCTGTCGCGGGCCGTGGTGCGCGATCTTTATTCCGGCGCCCGCGCGGGCCGGGAAATGTCGCTGATCGGCGCGGTCATGGGGCTTGCGCCGATCATCGCGCCGGTGGCCGGCGGCGTGCTGCACGACATGTTCGGCTGGCGCTCGACTTTCGTGGCTTTGTGCGTGACCGGGGTGGCGCTGGCAGCAATCGCGATCGCTCTGCTGCCCGAGACGCTCAAGCATCGCGTCGCCGAACCTGTCACGATCGGATCGATGCTGCGCAGTTTCCGGACGTTTCTGCACCACGGCTCCTATTGCGCGCATCTGGGCCTCGCGGTGCTTTGCTTTGCCGGATTGTTTGCCTGGCTATCGGCGTCGTCGTTCGTGTTGCAAAATCTTTATGGCCTTTCCCCGCTCGCCTTTGGCTTGGTCTTCGCCATCGGCTCGGCGGGATATACGGGCGGCTCGATCGCGGCCGCGCGCGTTGTTGGTCCGCTTGGCCTCGACCGCACCATCGGCATCGGCAGTGCGGCGATGGCGGCAGGCGGCGTGTTAATGCTGTGTGTGGTCGCGTCCGGGCTCAGATCCGGCGTGGTTCTGACGCTGGCAATGGCCGTCTATCTTGCGGGGATGGGATTCGTATTGTCGCAATCCATCGCCGGCGCAATGCAGCCATTTCCCGAACGCGCAGGCGCGGCGTCATCATTGCTCGGCTTCATGCAGATGACCGGCTCCGCAATCGTTGGTGCCATTGTCGGGCATTTGCTGGGCGAAAGTGCCTGGCCGCTCGCGGTCACGGTCGCGCTGATGGGTTGCGG
Organism: Pseudolabrys sp.; assembly: GCA_019247925.1. Taxonomy (GTDB): domain Bacteria; phylum Pseudomonadota; class Alphaproteobacteria; order Rhizobiales; family Xanthobacteraceae; genus Pseudolabrys. The sequence goes on along the minus strand of JAFBAG010000104.1, from coordinate 2,627 downwards.
CTGCCTCGCGCTATGGGCGGCGACAAGAAGAGTGCGCGCGGCTAGCGCGCCTTGAGCTGCTGAGTTTCGCGCGGCGGGATGAGCTGGCCGAACGCCGGCCGAGTGAGGCCGGTGCGTTCCCGCAGCGCCAGTTCGATGAATCCCGCGAATACCGCGAGCAGCGAAAATCCGAACATTGCGAGTTCGGTGCTCAGGAGGAGGTGACGGAACTGCGTGAGATGAACCTGCGGGTAAAGCAGGTAATGCGCGCCCCAGCCGAGAAACATGATCCACGCCAGCCAGCGGATCGCCCGCACGAACAACCAAGCCGCAATCGCAGTATTCATCATGCAACTCCCGTATGAGCGCATGGTAGGCCGGCGGCGAGGGCGCGGGCAAGCGATTAGCGCGAACCGAACAGCCGGTTGATCAGCCAGCCATCGAGGGAATTGTCGCGGCCTGGATCCGGCGGCGGCGTATTTGCGACCGGGGCGCTTGGGCGCGGCGGTGCGGAAGAAGCGAAGTTCGTGAGGCTGGAGAAGAAGCCGCCGCCGGCGCCGGGCAGCTCAGCCGACGCCACGCCTTGATGTGCCTCGCGCATGAAGCGGCTCCAGATCTCGACCGGCAGGCCGCCGCCCGTAACTTTCTTGGTGGGCGAAGAATCGTCGTTGCCGAGCCAGACGCCGGTGACCAGATTGGCGGTGTAGCCGACGAACCAGGCGTCGCGGAAATCCTGGCTGGTGCCGGTCTTGCCGGCGGCCGGATGTCCCGGCAGCTGCGCGTTATGGGCCGTCCCGATCGTCAGCGTGTCGCGCATCATAGTGTTCATCGCGGCGATGTGTGCCGGATCGACGATGCGGCCGAGCGCTTGCGGATTGTGGGCGTAAAGCACCTTGCCGCTGCTGTTGGAGACGCGCTCGATCACATGCGGCATCACCGCATAGCCGCCATTGGCGAAGGGTGCGTAGGCCCCGACGAGCTCGAGGACCGAGACTTCCGATGTGCCAAGCGCAATCGAGGCATTGGGCTCGAGCTTCGAAGAGATGCCCAGCCGGTGCGCAGTCCGAATGACCGCCATCGGCGAGAATTCCATCGTCAGGCGCACGGAGACGGTATTGAGCGAAAGCGCCAGCGCTTTTTGCAGAGGCACCGGGCCGAAATATTCGTGATGGTAGTTCTCCGGCTGCCAGCCTTTGATCTTGATCGGCTTGTCGTCGCGCATCGTGTCGGGGGTCAGCCCGTTCTCGATCGCGGTGAGATAGACAAAGGGCTTGAAGGCCGAACCTGGCTGGCGCCGCGCGGAGACCGCCCGGTTGAACTGGCTTTCTGCGTAGTTGCGGCCGCCGACCAGCGCGCGCACCGCGCCGTCGGGAGTCATGGCCACCAGCGCGCCCTGGCCCACGCCAGCTTTGTCGCCCTTGGCGTTGAGGAGGTCGGTCAGCGCCTTTTCCGCTCCGGCTTCGAGCCGCGTATCGAGCGTGGTTACGACGACGATATCTTCCTCGATGCGGCCGAGCTGGTCGTTGAGCGCATCCATGACCCAGTCGGCGGCGTAATTCGCCGCGCCGGACGCCGACTGCGCCACGATCCGAGGCGGTTTCGCCATCGCCGCGCGCGCCGCGATCGGATTGATGAATCCGCCTTCTTCCATGGCGTTGAGCACGATCTGCGCGCGCTGATTGGCGCCGTCTAGATTGCGTGTTGGCGCGAGCTTGGACGGCGATTTGACGAGGCCCGCAAGCATTGCGGCCTCGGCGAGGGACACCTGCCGCGCGGATTTGCCGAAATAGCGCTGCGCCGCCTGCTCGATGCCCCAGGCGCCGGAGCCGAAATAGACGCGGTTGAGATAGAGCTCGAGAATTTCGGTCTTGCTGAACTTGCGCTCGAGCCACAGGGCCAGCAGGAATTCCTGCATTTTGCGGTGGAAGGTGCGCTCCTGCGTGAGGAAGAGGTTTTTCGCGAGTTGCTGGGTGATTGTGGAGGCGCCTTGGGAAATGCCGCGCCGCGTCACATTGGCGTAGACCGCGCGCGCGACGCCCATCGGGTCGACGCCGTAATGCCCGTAGAAGCGCCGGTCCTCGATCGCGAGGAAGGCCTTCGGCAGGTAGGGCGGGAGATCTTTCAACGCGAGCACCGCGCCGGCTTGATCGCCGCGGGTCGCGAGCGGCTTGAGATTGACGTCGAGGATCTGGATCGACGGCGGGCGCGGCGGGATTTCCAGCGACTGGATCGGCGGCAGATGCGCGGCGACCCAGACGATCGTGCCGGTCGCGCCGATCGCGCCCCAGAGGCCCAGCACCAGCATCCAGTAGACCAGCCGGCCGGCGAATGAGCGGCGTGGCTTCTTCGCTTTAGCTCTGGATTTGCGCTTGCGGCGTGGCCGTGCGGGCGATGGCGCGGCGGGCTCGCCCGGGCGGTCGGCGGCCTCGACCCGAACTTCGGGTGCCGTGTCGAAAGCTGGTTCTTGCCGCTGATTGTCTTTTTTGCCCATGGCCGCCCGATCCCGGACGGCACGCTAGGAGGGGCGCTTTAATGGCCCGTTAAGCCGGAAATCCCCTAGCCAGCCGCGGCCTTTGCCGCCTTGGCGTCTCCGGCAAACAGAGCCACCAGGGCGCGCTTGATCGCCGTCTGGCGCACCGGCGAGGTGA
>JAFBAG010000097.1 GCA_019247925.1 Pseudolabrys sp. | reverse complement strand
GCTCGGCTACGAGGCCCTCAACGACCATGACGAGCTTCGCCACGATCCGTTGATGGCGGTGCTCGCCGGCAAGTTGACGGCGAAGCGCAAGGACTGTGCGCCGGTGGCGGGCAAATCGACACTCAACCGGCTGGAGTTGGGCAAGCTGGAGCCGACGCGCGACAAGAAGATCAGCCACAATCCGATGAGGATCAAGCATCTGTTTGTCGACGTGTTCCTTGCGGCGCACGCGCGGCCGCCCAGCCAAATTGTTCTCGACATCGATGCGACCGACGATCCGGTGCATGGCGAGCAAGAGGGGCGGTTCTTCCACGGCTATTACGACTGCCACTGCTATCTGCCGCTTTACGTGTTCTGCGGCCGCCATCTGTTGCTGGCCAAGCTTCGCCCCGCCAATGGCGGCGCTGCCGCGGGCGTGGTCGAGGAGGTCGAGCGTCTGGTCGCGCGCATTCGCGAGTGTTGGCCGAATACGCGCATTCTCTTGCGCGGGGACGCCGACTTCGGGCTCGACGCGCTGATGACGTCGTGCGAGGCCAAGCGGGTCGACTTCGTGCTGGGAATCGGCCGCAACGAGCGCCTGCTTGCCAAGATTGCGCCGGAACTCGAGCGCGCTGCCGCCGCGAGCGCGCGCAGCGGGCAACCGGAGCGCCGCTTCAAGAGCTTCATGTGGACGACGCGCCACACCTGGAAGCGCCCGCGTCGGGTCGTCGCCAAGGCGGAATGGGCGAATGGAGAAGCCAACCCGCGCTTCGTGGTGACTTCACTCACCCGTCGCCAGTGCAAGGCCAAGGATCTCTATGAGAAGGTCTACTGCGCCCGCGGCGATATGGAGAACCGGATCAAGGAATGTCAGCTCGACCTTTTTGCCGATCGCACCTCGACCGCCACCCTGCGGGCCAACCAGCTGCGTCTGTGGTTCTACTCGATGGCTTATGTCCTGCTCTGCGCGCTGCGCCGCATCGGCCTCTCCGATACCGATCTCGCCGCAGCGACCTGCGGCACCATCCGTCTCAAGCTGCTCAAGATCGGCGCGCTCGTGCGCATCAGCGTGCGGCGCATCCGCATCGCCATGGCCTCGGCTTGTCCAAACGCACAAATCTGGGAAATGGCGGCCGTCAGGCTCGGCCTTGCGGCTCGCGCCCGCCCCGGGCCGGCCTGAAACGCGCTGCCGCACGCGTCACAGCCGCGGCATCAAACCATTGGCCCACGGAGACCCCGATACAACTTCATGATTCCACCCGCGCCATCAGGCGCCACCCGTCAGCGCGCCCCCCAGTGTCGCGGCAGTTCTAACCCGCTTACGCCTTGCTGATCCCTCAGTAGTGTGAGAAATGCAGGTTAGGGCCGCCATCCTCCGGCGTTGATCGGCGTTCGGCAAGGGCCAGCGCATCGCTGCGATCTTAAGCCTGGGGGCCCGTCGGCTGTTCATGTTCGGCGGCGCGCCGTTCCTGCATGCGCCCCAGCACAACCGAGAGGACGAGCCAACCCGCAACGACCGGCCACGCCACCAGCGCGATCGCGCCGAGCTTGAGCCCCAGCGCGCCCAGAGCCTCATACACCCACGCGTACAACGCGTCGGAGCCGCGGTAGACGACGGCATCGATCAGGTTCTTGGCTTTGTATTTGTCCTCGCGGTCGAGCACGGTGAAGAACACTTGGCGCGCCGGATTGGCGATGGCGAAATGCATCCAGCGCTGGAACACCTGCACGGCGAGCACCACCATGAGGGTGGGCGACAATGCGATCGCGATGAAACCCACGACGTAGACCGCGGGCAGTGCACTCGCCGCGATCCCGGTGCCGAAACGCTTGATGAATTGCCCGGTGGCGAACACCTGCGTGGCCAGGCTGAGCAAACCGACGGCGAGATCGATGCTGGCGAAAACGCGCGTTTGCTGGCCGGCGCCCTGCACCGTCGCCGCGACGATGTTGGCCTGCTGGAAGTAAACGATGGTCGCCGCGAACGACAGCAGGCTCACCCACAGCGCGACGCCGAGCAAATAAGGCGACCGTATGAGTGCGGGAAAGGCCGCGAAGGCGTTGCCGCCGATCGGCCGCTGTTCGCT
>JAFBAG010000045.1 GCA_019247925.1 Pseudolabrys sp. | reverse complement strand
AACGAAGTGCGCTTCGGCGAAGGCGACGACTGGATGGAGATTCTCGGCTGCGGCATGGTGCACCCGAACGTGCTGCGCAATTGCGGCCTCGATCCTGACAGCGTGCAGGGCTTTGCCTGGGGCTTGGGCATCGACCGCATCGCGATGTTGAAATACGGCATGCCCGACCTGCGGCCGTTCTTCGAGGCCGACGTGCGTTGGCTGCAGCACTATGGCTTCCGCCCGCTCGATTTCCCGACGCTCGCCGGAGGGCTGAGCGCGTGATTTATCGCGGGAAAACAGAGGTTGCTTCACCTGCCCCTCAAGGGGGGAGGGAAAAGAAGTCGGGGGCCGCGCCGTGAAATTCACCTTCGGCTGGCTGAAAGAGCATCTCGACACCGACGCCTCGCTCGACGAGGTGGCGAACAAGCTCACCATGATCGGCCTCGAGGTCGAGAACATCGAGGACAAAGCCAAGGCGCTCGCGCCCTATGTGATCGCCTCAGTGCTCACCGCCGAGAAGCATCCCAATGCCGACCGCCTCCGCGTCTGCACAGTGGATCCCGGCGACGGCAAGCCAATTCAGGTCGTCTGCGGCGCGCCTAATGCGCGGGCCGGCATGAAAGGCGTATTCGGCGCGCCGGGCGTCTATGTGCCGGGCAAGGACATCACGCTTGCGGTCGGCACGATTCGCGGCGTCGAGAGCCGCGGTATGTTGATGTCAGCGGCCGAGCTGCAAATTTCCGATGACCACGACGGCATTATCGAGCTGCCCGCGGACGCCCCGCTCGGCGAAAGCTATGTCGAATGGGCGAAGCTCGGCGACCCGGTGCTCGAAATCAATCTGACGCCCAACCGGCCGGACTGCACCGGCATCAGCGGGGTCGCGCGCGATCTCGGCGCGGCCTCGATCGGGACCTTCAAGGACCGGCCGCCGAAGCCTGTGAAGGGGCAATTCCCCTGCCCGGTAAGCGTGAAGCTCGATTTCGGGCAGACGCCGTCGCTCTGTCCGGCGTTCGGCCTGCGGCTGGTGAAGGGCGTCAAGAACGGCCCCTCGCCCGATTGGCTGCAAGCGCGGCTGACCGCGATCGGCCTGCGCCCAATCAACACACTAGTCGACATCACCAACTTCATCACTTACGACCGGGGCCGCCCGCTGCACGTGTTCGACGCAAAAAAAGTGCACGGCAATCTCACCGTGCGCCGCGCCAAGAATGGCGAACAGCTGCTCGCGCTCGACGGCAAGACCTACACGCTCGACGAAGGCGTCTGCGTGATCGCCGACGACAAGGGCGTCGAGTCGCTCGCCGGCATCATGGGCGGCGAGGCCTCGGGCTGCGACGAGACGACCACCGACGTCCTGATCGAAAGCGCGCTGTGGGACCCGCTCAACATCGCGCAGACCGGCCGCAAGCTCGGCATCAATTCGGACGCGCGCTATCGCTTCGAGCGCGGCGTCGATCCCGCGTTCATGCTGCCCGGGCTCGAACTCGCGACACAGATGGTGCTCGACCTGTGCGGCGGCACGCCGTCGGAAGTCGTGGTCGCAGGCGACGTCAAGGTGCCGGAAAAAGTCATCGACTTCCCCTTGGGCGAGATCACCCGGCTCACCGGCGTGAAAGTGGCGCAGCCGGAGGCCCGGCGCGTCCTGGAGCACCTCGGATTTTTCGCCGCCGGTCAGCCCGACAAAATGAAAGTCGCGGTGCCGTCATGGCGGCCGGATATCGAAGGCAAGGCCGACCTCGTCGAGGAGGTCGTGCGCATTATCGGGGTCGATGCGGTGCCCGCGACGCCATTCCCGCGCGGGGACACGGCGCGCAAGCCGGTGCTGACCTCGATCCAGCTTCGCACCCGCAAGGCCAAGCGCGCGCTCGCGGCGCGCGGCATGGTCGAGGCGGTGACCTGGTCGTTTGTATCGCGCAAGGAAGCCGAACTGTTTGGCGGCGGAGCCAAGGAGCTTGGGCTCGCCAATCCGATCGCTGCCGAGCTCTCAGATATGCGGCCGAGCCTTATTCCCGGACTTGTAGCCGCCGCGCAGCGCAATGCCGACCGCGGCTATGGAGATGTCGCGCTGTTCGAGGTCGGGCAGATCTTCAAGGGCGATAAGCCCGAGGACCAGTTCACGGCCGCAACCGGCATCCGCCGCGCGATGGCGAAAGCCGCGGGCGCGGGCCGTCACTGGTCGGGCGGCGGGACAGCCGATGCGTTTGACGCGAAGGGCGACGCCTTTGCCGTGCTCGCCGCCACGAATGCGCCGATGGCGGGACTACAAGTCGTGCCGGGCGGGCCGGCTTGGTTTCACCCCGGCCGCAGCGGCACCATCCAGATCGGCCCGCAGAATGTGCTCGGCCATTTCGGCGAGCTGCATCCGCGCGCGCTCGAGGCGCTGGGCGCCGAAGGCCCGCTCGTCGCCTTCGAGGTGATCCTCGAGAAAATTCCCGAGCCCAAGGCGAAGCCGACCCGCGCCAAGCCGGTGCTCGAATTGTCGGCGTTCCAGCCGGTGTCCCGCGATTTCGCCTTCATCGTCGGCCGCGACGTGAAAGCCGCCGATGTCGTGCGCGCGGCGCAGAGCGTCGACAAGAAGCTCATTACGAACGTCGAGGTCTTCGACTTATACGAGGGTAAGGGCATCGATTCCGGCAAGAAATCCATCGCCATCGCCGTCACTCTGCAACCGCGCGAAAAAACCCTCACCGACGCCGAAATCGAAGCGATCGCGCAGAAAATTGTCGCCGAAGTGACGAAAAAAACCGGCGCTACACTGCGCGGCTAGCCGCGCGAGCGGCGGCGCTGCGGCTTTTCTTCTTCGTTTTTGGGCTTGATCCCCATCCTCCGCAGCGCGGCTTCCGCGGCGCGCATGCCACTCTCCCAAGCGCCGCCGACCGTGCCCCACAACGTCTCGTGAACCGCCTCGCCGGCGAAGAACACACGATCGCGCAGCGGCTCCATCAGGATTTTCCGCGCGTCCGCCCCGTTGGGCGCAGCGGCGGAAAAAGAGCCGAACACAAAAGGATTCTCGCTCCAGCGCGTCGCAGAACTGCGCCGCACGCGCGATTTCACGTCGTTGCCAAAGGCGGAAGCGATCCACTCTAACCCATAGGCGCGCAAGGCGTTTTCGCCGTCGCGCGCCAGCGCGGCCGCCTGCGGCCCGGCAATGTCGACCGTGCACAAATTTGTCCCGCCGATATTCGCCAGCAAGGCCGCGGGCTTGGCGCCGGCGGCAAAAACCAGATCGTCGTTTTCCAGGCCGAGCGGATTGCCCGGCAATTCGAGCGCGACATGCTCGTAGAAGCCGAGATCCACGGCGCGAGCAGCATTGAGTACGCGCGGCGGAAGATCGGGAGCGAAATTTATTCCGCCGCGCGCGAGGACGTTCACCGAAGCCGTGACGATCGCCGCCCGTCCACGTATCCGGCCGCGCGGCGTCTGCGCCTCCAGGCCCGACGACCAGTCGAAGCGCGTGACCGGCGTCGACACTTGCGCGCGCAGGCCTTCCGCGAGCTTGGCCAGCAGCGCGCCGTAGCCCTGGCGGCAAAACCCGTCACCTTCGCGCTCGCCGGCGCGGGCGAAGTCGACCGCCGAGAGTGCTTTCAGTTCCTTGCCGGTACTGTAAGGGCCCAGCGCAAACGCGACGGCATCCTGCCATGGACCCAAATCGGCCGGCAGAACAGTGGCGGCGGCGACGTCGGTGCGGCCGCGTCCCGCCTCCATGATCGCCCGGCTCGAGCGCACCAACGCCGAGAAATATTGCTCAAGCTCGCTTTCGCGCGCGGCGCGGGGCGGCACTCGCAACCGGCCGGCGCGCGGCGCGGCATAAAGATCGAAACCCGCGCCGCCGAGCTGCGCGAGCGGATTGCTGGTTAGCTTGTGGATCCAATGCGCGCCCATGTCGTAGGGCACGCCGAAGGCCGCCGTGTCGGTGACGCAGCGGCCGCCGATGCGCGGCGCGGCTTCGAGCAACGCGTAGCGCAAACCTGCCGCGGCGACGCGGCGCGCTGCTGCAATACCCGCCGCGCCGGCGCCGATGATAATGACGTCGACATCCCCGGACGCCGGCACTTGCCCGAGGGCCCGAGAAGACCAGCCCGTCGCGGCCAAAGCGCCGGAGGCGGCCAGAAAGGTGCGGCGATCAAGCAGCGGCATGGTATCCGGATGGTTGATGATTACGGCAGCAAGATTGCAGCAAGCGCGGTAGCGCCGCAATTCTGATGGCTAACATTTCGTAAGGCCTGCGGTGATCCGACACCGGCGATGAACCAAATCGCAATGAGTCCCCGGTAAATTCGCTGCAAATAATGCGCGATTGAATTCGCGCGCCGCGTTCGGGGACGCGCAATGGGTTGGGCCAGTGAAGGAATCGGCCGTCTGATTGCCCGCTATCTGGCAAAGCCGGAGAGCGGCTATGAGCC
>JAFBAG010000003.1 GCA_019247925.1 Pseudolabrys sp. | reverse complement strand
AGCGGCCAATATCGCCAAATCGCGTTTCCTCGCGCAGATGAGCCACGAACTGCGCACGCCGCTCAACGCGATCCTTGGCTTCTCCGAAGTCATGAAGACGGAAGTATTCGGCGAGCATTCGGTGCCGGCCTACAAGGAATATTCCTCCGACATCCACAATTCGGGCGTTCACTTGCTCGGCCTGATCAACGAAATTCTCGACCTGTCACGCATCGAGGCCGGTCGCTACGAACTCAATGAGGAATCCGTTTCGCTCGTCGCGATCGTCCAGGATTGCCATCACCTGCTGAAGCTGCGCGCCTCGAACCGCGGCATCACCATTCACGAAGTCTTCGAAGAGAATCTGCCGCGGATTTGGGCCGATGAGCGCGCCGTGCGCCAGATCTGCCTCAACCTGTTGTCCAACGCGATCAAGTTCACGCCGCAAGGCGGCGAGATCTGGCTCAAAGCCGGCTGGACTGCCTCGGGCGGGCAGTACATGAGCTGCAAGGACACCGGCCCGGGCATTCCGGAAGAAGAAATTCCGATCGTGCTTGCCTCGTTCGGACAGGGCTCGAACTCGATCAAGTCCGCCGAACAGGGCGCCGGACTCGGCCTTCCGATCGCCAAAAGCCTGGTCGATCTGCATGGCGGCACCTTCTCGCTCAAATCGAAGTTGCGCATCGGCACCGAAGTCGTGGTCACGTTCCCGCCGGAACGCGTCGTCGCTGCAATGGCGCCGATGGAAGCGCCTTCGGTCGCGCCGCAACCGGGCGAGCCCATCCTCACCCCGGAGGAAAAGCAACGCCTGATGCGCCGTCCCTTGTTCCGCGCCGGCACCTGACGCCGACAAGACCTTTGCCTTCCCGGCCATGGACACTATGGTGCACGCGAAACCTGGATCGCCAATGGCCGCGCCCGCGCTCGATACCGTTCAGTCGCCCTGCCTCAAAGTGTGCACGCTCAATCCGGCTGACGGTTTATGCCGCGGCTGCGGCCGCACACTGTCGGAAATCGCGAATTGGGTCGCGATGACTGCCGAGGAACGAGCCGCCGTCATGGCTCAATTGCCAGCGCGTCTCGCCGCACAACAGGCGAAAGGCTGAGCATGAGCCGCCGCTTATTGTGGTCGCTGATCGTCGGCGCGGCGATTGCCGTCGCGGCGCTGATCGCGAGCAACGACCAGGACGCAATCACCAAGCTGCTGCGTCACGACATGTCCGGTCTCATCCTCAAGATCGCGATCGTGGTATTCGCCGCGGGCCTCATTCTCGTCCTGATGCGCGAGCGCCTGTCGAAAGCGTTGGAAGCGGCCCTGTTCTGGGTCGTTGTCGGCCTCGTTCTCGCCGTAGCCTATAGCTATCGGTTCGAGCTGCGCGACGCGGGCGACCGCGTATTGGCAGAATTCATTCCAGGCCGTGCTGCGAGCCACGGCCGCACTGTTGAGATCGTTCGTGGTCAGGGCGGTGATTTTTCCGTCCACACCAGCATCAACGGCGCTCGCATTCCGATGGTGCTTGATACGGGGGCGACCTCACTGGTGTTGACCGCTGACGCGGCAAAAGCGGCGGGCTTGCCCGTTGAAGTTTTGGCCTACACCGTCAATGTCGAGACCGCGAACGGCCGCACGCGCGCCGCGCCAGTCACGCTCGATCGCGTCGCGGTTGGCGGCCTTACCGAGCGCGCCGTTCCGGCTTTGGTCGCGCAAGCCGGACAGCTAAAGACGAACCTGCTCGGAATGAGCTTCCTGAACCGGCTCGAAAGCTGGGAAGTGCGCGGCGATAAATTGCGCCTGCGCGGGCATCCCTAGCCCGGCCAGATCAGGCTGGCGAAGAAACGCAGCGCGACCGCATAGAGAAAGACGCCGAAGGCTATTTCCAGTTTTCGCCGCGACAATTTATGCGCGAGGCGCGCGCCATAACCGGCCGTGAAACTCGACACCGGCGCCATCAAGACCAACCCGAACAGCGATACGAAGCCGATCGAAAACGGCGGCAGGCTCGCGAGATGCGGCCAGCCGGCCAACGCATACGTGAGCGTGCCGACTATGGTGATAGGCACGCCAACGCCGGCGGATGTCGCCACTGCGGTGTGGATGGGCTTGCCGTAGAGCGAGAGCACGAGATTGGAAATCGAGCCGCCGCTGACCCCGATCAGCGCGGATGTCAGCCCGATCAGCCAGCCATAGGCCGCCATCAGCGGATTTTTCGGCAGGTCGTTGCCAAGCCGCCAGCTATCCTTGCCGAAGAGCATCTTGCTGCCGATGACCACCGCGAAAAAGATGAATGCGAACTTGAACACGCTGGACGGCGCGAAAGCGGCAGCGCCCGCACCCATGCAGACGCCGAAGATCGCGGGCACCGTCCACTTCCGGACAATCTCAGCCGCGGCGACGCCGGCCTTCATGTGCGCACGATAAGAGCGGATCGTTGTCGGCACGATGATGGCGATCGAGGTGCCGATACAGAGTTGCATGCGCACGTCCGCGGGAACATCAAGTATGCGAAATACTTCGTACAGCACGGGGACAATGATGCCGCCCCCGCCAATCCCGAACAGACCCGCGAGAATGCCTGTCACGACGCCGCCGGCGACAATCAACAGTGCGAGCCAAAGCAGCTCGCTTATGGGCACGCCAAACACGCGCCGTTCTCCTTAAAATATCTCAAGCTGCGATGTGTGGTCGTTCGCCGCCGCTGTCCAGCACCGCCGGCGCATCGGAGACATGCGAAAGCGCATCCAATAAGACATGCGCGCCGGCATCCGGCTTTACGGCATGGACCGACAAGTGCCGCCGGAAGGCGCGGGCGCCTGGTACCGCACGAAATATGCCAAGCAGATGCCGCGTCATGGAATGCAGGCGAACGCCCTGCGCCAACTCACGTTCGATGTATGGCAGGAACGCGAGACACGCCTCCTTCGCGCCGGCAAACGGCGCGGCGTCGCCGAAGATCTCAGGATCCACCGCGAGAAGCCGCCACGGCTCTTGATAAGCGGCCCGGCCCATCATGACGCCATCGAAAGTTTTCAGCGTTTCTCGAGCCTGTTCAATGGTTCCAATTCCGCCGTTGAGGATGATCTCGAAACCGGAATGCGCCGATTTCAGCCGCGCCACGATCGCGTAGTCGAGGGGCGGAACTTCGCGATTCTCGCGGGGCGACAGACCTTTTAGCCACGCCTTGCGCGCATGGACGATCAGCGCATCAGCGCCCGCAGCCTTTACCCGCGCGGCCAGATCGAACAACGACTGTTCGGGGTCTTGCTCGTCTACGCCTAGCCGGCATTTGACCGTCACTGGAATTTTCACCGCGCTTTTCATGGCGGCGACGCAGTCGGCAACCAGTGCCGGTTCTTTCATGAGACAGGCGCCGAACCGGCCTTCCTGCACGCGATCGGAGGGGCAGCCGACATTCAAATTGATCTCGGCGTAACCGAAGTCCGCGCCGATGCGCGCTGACTGGGCCAAAGCCGCCGGTTCGCTGCCGCCGAGCTGCAAGGCGACCGGCTGCTCGAACGCATTAAAATGAAGGAGCCGCTCGCGATCGCCGTGAAGCACGGCGCCCGTCGTCAGCATCTCGGTATAGAGCAAAGCGCGGCGCGTCAGCAGGCGATGGAAAAACCGGCAATGCCGGTCGGTCCATTCCATCATCGGGGCGACGCAGAATCGCCACCGGCTGGATTTCCGAATTCCTTCTGGACTAGCAGGCATTTGGAGTTTTCGGCTTCGGGCCCATGTCGTATCGTTTAATCGCTTTCCGGCTCGTTTTGAAAGCGCCGGTACGACAAAGTCGATTTTTTTTAATTCCAGCCCCGCAAAATCGAATTGGACAACCCGCCGCCGCTCGATAACGAGCTCATCCTGGGTAACACAACGCAAGATTAGTTAGCTAATGGCCGGATTCCGACCACGGCATTGCGAGGCGCTCGACAACCACAACCGCCGCAAACAAGAGAATGCCGAGTAAACTCAGCCAAACCAGCGCAGCCCAAGCCAAAGGGCTATCCAGCTGAGAATTCGCGGTCAGGAGAAGATTGCCCAGCCCGTTCAGCGAACCGACAAACTCTCCAATAACCGCGCCGATCACGGCCAACGTGACGGCTACCTTTGCGCCCGCGAAGATAAAAGGTAAGGCCGCCGGAAATTGAACCTTCGTAAAAATCTGAAACGGCGACGCTCGTAGTGCACGCGCCAACTCAACCAACCCTGGTGGTGTCGCGCGCATGCCGGTCGCTGTATCGACCACAATCGGAAAGAATGCGACCAAAAACGCGATAACGAGCTTTGATTTCAATCCCAAACCAAACCAAACAAGGATAATAGGCGCGATAGCGACCTTCGGTACTGACTGGGTCGCGATCAAGATTGGATAAAGCGTGAGGTTCAAAACCCGGGAATTCGCGACGCAGACGGCGACCGGAATTCCGATCGCAACGGCGAGCAGGAATCCCAAAATACTTTCCACGAAAGTTGGCCAAGTTTCCGTCAGAAGTAGCGACCAGTTCTTTACCGAAGCGTCCCATATGTCGAACGGACCAGGCAAAACGATCCGGTTGATCCCGAACATCGAAACATAGAGCTGCCAGATCACGACGATGGCGGCGATCCCCACCAGCGGATAGATCGCCGATTTCCAATCGTGAGGTATCATCTGGCGATACCCAACGCGCGGCCGGCCCGGTGCTCAAGCTCCGTGAAGCCAGCTGCGTATCTAATTTCGGCCGAGCGTGGATACGGCAGGTCGACGTCGATGTAATCGGCAATCGTTGCGGGACGTTTGCTGAACACCACGACAGTGTCCGAAATGTAAATGGCTTCACTGATGCTATGGGTGACGAACATCACGGTCGCCGCCGTTTTTGCGCGGATGTCCAGAAGGAGGTCCTGCATTTCCATTCGGGTTAATTCGTCGAGGGCTCCGAACGGCTCGTCCATTAAAAGAAGCTTCGGCTTATGGATCAGCGCCCGGCACAAGGCCACACGCTGTTGCATGCCGCCCGACAACTGCGACGGATAAGCTTCATCGAAGCCGGACAACCCCACGATAGCAAGCAGTTCCGAGGCCCGTGTTACCGCCGCCGCGTCGCGCCGCCCGAGTATTTCCATGGGGAACAGCACATTGCTGATGACGGTGCGCCATGGCATCAGGTTTGCCTGTTGAAAAACAACTCCGAAATCGGGATGCGGCTCAGTCACATCCCGGCCACTGATTTGAACTGTGCCGCTCGTCGCGGAGATCAAGCCTCCAACGATCTTGAGAAAGGTCGTCTTCCCGCATCCGCTTGGTCCCAAGAGTGTGACCAAGCTGCCTTGCTTCAAATCGAAGGAGATATTCTCGATCGCGACGAGCGTGTTGCTGCCGCGCGTAAACGACTGCCGAACGTCTTTGAAGTGTCCGAAGGGGATGGCGGCGGATGTCGCCACCATCCCGCTTTCAACCTGTCCGATCATCTCAGCCCATAGATGCTTAGGGCTTGATCGCTGGATTTGGTAGAAAACCAGTTACGTAGATGTCCTTTTCCGCCGGCACAGTACCGCTGACACCGACGTATTTCACGACGAAGTCTAGGCTGCTTTTCATCTTCGCCGGATCGAACCAACCGAGACCATTCTTCTTTGTCTCGTCAGTCACGGCCAAATCCGCGACGATCTTGATTTCAGCAACAATCGCTTCTGGCTTGAGGCTGGGAACGTATTTAATTTGATCTGCAGCCGCCTTGTCTGGATTGTCGATCGCAAACTTCCAACCCTTGAGTGCGGCTCGCGTAAATCGCTTCACGACGTCCGCATTTTTTGCGAGATATTCTTCTGTAACTGCGATGCCATTGGCATAGAGGTCGAGCCCATGGTCGGCCATCAAAAACGTCCGGAGTTCGGCGTTGGCCGATTTCGCGCCGGCTTCCAGACCGGGCTTTGACATCACAAAGAACTCGATGGCGGGAATCTGACCGGACAGCAGTGTCGTCGCACGAGCGGGAGGGGCGACGTTGCTGATCGTCAACTTGTTCGCATCAAGCCCCTTCTGAGTCATGAAACCTTGAATGACTTTTGGGGTGAAGCTGCCGGCCCCGCTGCCGAGGTTAAGACCTTCGAGCTGCTTGGGTTGGGTGACATTCGCGCCCGTGCTCAAGCTAAAGATCGCATACGGCGCCTTGCCGTAGTTGATCGCCACCATCTTTAGCTTGGAGCCATTGCCGCGAGCGATGATGACGCTCGGCACATCCACGAAGCCAATATTTGCGGTGCCTGACTCGACCGCCTGAATGACCTGCGCGGTGCCCTGAGACGGAATGATCGAAACGTCCAACCCCTCATCCTTGAAGTAACCTTCCGCCAACGCCGCATACCAAGGCGCGTGACGGCCGAGCGGCACGAAATCGAGCGAGAACACCACTTTGGCCGGTTCTTGCGCGTGTACCGGAGCTGGCGCGAAGGCAGCCATCGAACCTAGCAACAACGCGCCAATTGTCAGTTTCGAGTAGGCCTTCATCAGAGCTCTCCGTTTTGAAGTCGGCGATAGCGTGCCACCGCCCCGACCGAAACGTCAAACAGATTTTCGAAAATCAGTTTGCTTATCGAAAAAAGCTCAACTAAGCCTGCGTGAGGATACGTTGGAGACCTTCAAAGATGGCAGCGCCGGGTACAAACGCCGAGGGCGTCCAGACCCTTAATGCATCCGCATTGGCCCAGATGCGTGCTGACATCATTGCATGTCGGCTCATGCCCAACGAGCGGCTCCGCGTCGAAGCACTCCGCGAACGTTACGGAATGGGCACCAGTCCTATTCGCGAAGCCCTGATGCGCCTTGAGGCGGAAGGATTCGTTGAGCTGGAGCAGAACAAGGGATTTCGCGTTTCCGAGGTTTCTCAGGGCAAGCTGAAAGATCTGATGCGCACCCGCATCGAGATTGAAGAAATCGCCCTGCGGTGGTCAATCGAGCGCGGCGGCGTGGATTGGGAGGCAGAAGTTCTCAGCGCCTTCCACCGATTGTCTCGGCAGACCAAAATCGATCCGAAATCGCCAGACATGATCAGCGAATTGTGGTGGAAGGCCCATGCTGATTTTCATTCGGCACTCGTTTCGGGAGCCAAATCTGCCACGCTATTGGCGATCAGATCCCGCCTGTTTGAACAGTCGGACCGTTACGTCGCATTGTCCATTACGTCAAAAGGGCCGATGCGAGATGACGTGAACGAGCACAAGCAGCTCATGCGCGCAGTGCTCAATCGTGATGTCGCTAAAGCGTGCAGCCTGAACCGCTCGCACATCACTCGCACGCTAGACAAAGTATCCGTGTTCTTCAGCGAGAATAAAGAAGCAGCGGAAACTCGCCCCGAAAAACGCGCTGTCAGGTGACCCGTTCTGTTATCGCTACGCCTTGAAGCCCGATAGTCATGGTTGGTCGAAATATGCGTACAATGTCCGCCCCTCGCCTGACAGAATTCGTCGCGGCTCTCTTTTGCGCGACAGGTGTCGGGGCAACTGCGGCCAAGACCGTGGCCGCAGGATTGGTCGATGCCGACCTCGACGGCCTCCATTCTCATGGCGTCATGTTAACTGACATGTATGTCGATCGGCTCCGTAAAGGATCCGTCGCCAAAGCTGAAAGCGCATCGATCATTTCGGACAAGCAGGGCGCGGTTGTACTCGACGCCGGAAACGCCCTCGGCCACCTCACGGGCGAGCAAGCCACCAAGATTGCGATTGAAAAAGCCCATCAGTTTGCCGCCGGTATTGTGGCGGTTCGCCACGGATTCCATTTTGGCGCCGCAGGCAGATACGCGCAGCAGGCCGCCGCTTCCGGGTGCATTGGCATCGCGATGTGTAATACCCGGCCTCTAATGCCGGCCCCGGGCGGCGCCGAGCGGGTCGTTGGCAATAATCCCATCGCAATCGCCGTCCCGACCGCAGGCGATATTCCAATCGTCTTGGACATGGCCACCAGCGAAGCTGCCATGGGTAAAATCCGTATGGCTGAGAAAACCAGATCCTCCATTCCGGCCTCTTGGGCCGTTACGGCGGGCGGTGAGCCCACGACCGATCCCAGCCAAGCCATCGCAGGAATGCTCCTGCCGTCAGGCGGCGCTAAGGGATTCGGATTGGCTTTTCTGATCGATCTGATGTGCGGCCTTCTCTCGCAAGGCGCGACGGGTTCTGCCGTCAAGCCGCTGTATGGTGACTTAAGTGTCCCCTACGACTGCTCGCATCTTTTCATCGCTATCGATGTTTCTCACTTCTGCGATGTGGATTGGTTTCGGAACCAAGCAAAGGCGGCCGCAGAACGCATTCGCTCTGGGCAGCGCGCTCCAGGAGTGGAGCAGTTGCTTACTCCTGGCGAACCCGAGTGGCGTAAGCATCAACGCGCTTCGGGTATCGTCACACTCGACCCTACAGTCTTTTCAATGCTTGACCGCCTTGCCGCGGAGCTCGGCGTTGATCCGAAACCCTTGAATGAAGTGTCGGAGAGCCACTAGCCATGCCCAAAATCCAGATCTCGAGCCCAAAGCTCCGTCAGCCCAACGGAGTTTTTTCTCATGCCACTGCCATTGAAGCCACCGGACGGTTTGTTTTCATTTCGGGAATGACCGCACGGCGGCCGGACGGCAGCATCGCCGGCATCGGCGATGTGACCGAACAGACCCGGCAAGTTTGCGAAAACCTGAAAGCCGCCGCCGAAGCTGCTGGTGGCTCGCTCGACGACATATGCCGGGTCGACGTCTACGTTCGTAACATGGAGCACTTCGACGCGATCCACAAAGTTCGCGCCCAGTACTTCAAAGCGCCCCTACCGGCCTCGACAATGGTAGAGATCAATAAAATGACCTCGCCGGACTATTTGATTGAGATCAACGCTATTGCCGTTTTGCCGACGTGAGAGAGCGCAATCATGGACGAGGATAAGCACGGTCTGAAGCTCGCGAAAGAACGCGGTATCAAGCTCGGTGAGGTCGGCGACAAGATCCTGTTCGAGAACGAACACATCCGGATGTGGGAGGTAAAGCTGGAGCCCGGCCAAACGATCGCCTTTCACATCCACTATCATCCGTACCTCGTGATCTCGCTCGGCGGCGGCGACAACGAGATCGAGACCATCTTCGGCAAGAAAATTGCCACACACGAACCTGCGGGCCACTTCGTATTTATTGATGAAATGCGCGCGGTTCATCAACTCACCAACAAGTCGAACGTCACCTATTTATCGCGTTTGGTCGAAATGAAATCCATAACGTGGACGGCATGACGCTCGGCGGCTGGGACGTTCACACACATCTAATTCCGCCTGCCGTCGTCGCGGCTGGCGAAAAGCAGCGATTTGGAATGCAACGTAATCAGGGCACGTTGCATATTTGCTCCCACGGCGTGCCCCTCCATCCGCTGACCGAGATCAATAAGCTCGTCGACCGCGTCGCGGGTGACAAACTCGACGGTGCAATTGTTTCAGTCCCCCCGCCGCTTTTTCGGCACGATCTGAGCGACGGCGATCATGCGGCGTACACAGATCTCGTAAACGATAGTCTCCAGAACGCGTGTCGGGCTCATCATCCGCGTCTTCGGCCGCACGCCTACTTGCCTATCAACAATCCTGAACTTGCAACCAAGGTTGCGAGCCAACTCGGATCTGAGTGGGCAGGCGTTGTCGCAGGAACAGAACTTGGCCGTCTATCCTACGCTTCCGACCGCTACGACCCTCTTTGGAAAACACTCAGCGACGCTAGACTGCCTCTCTTCATTCATCCAGGGTCGTCTCCGGACAAAAGGCTGGATGACTTTTATCTCAGCAATCTTCTCGGAAACCCGGTTGAGACGACGATCGCCGCGGCAAATCTGGTCTTTGGCGGCGTCATGCATCGGTTTCCAAATCTCAAGGTCATCCTGGCGCATGGCGGCGGTTGTGTCTGCGCGCTGTACGGACGCTGGCAGCAGGGAGCAGCAACGCACCGCCCGGGCATTCCGACACTGGCTCTCGAACCGCAAGACGCGGTGCGCCGCTTTTATGTCGACAGCGTTGTGCACTCCTCGCCCTTTTTACGGGCGGTGATCGAGATCCTTGGGGAGGAACGCATCCTGCTCGGTAGCGATTGGCCATTTCCGATGGGAGCGTCATCCGCTGAGTACGATCTCGGAATTCTCGATGCTGCTCTTCAACACAAAATTCGAAAAGCCAACGCCGAAACGCTTTTCGGCTCACGCCTGTTTTGAAAGATAACAATCAGCGACCAAGGAGCTTCTCTTATGTCGACCCTTCCGAAAGGCGCCCCAAGCCTCGACGAGATATTAATTCAGTCCGAGTCGATGCCATGGCGCGAAAAGTCGCTCAAAGGCATCCATGAGAAAATGCTCTGGCGCAATGAGGAGACAGGGGCATCAATTGCACTGATTAAGTTTGACAAAGGTGCCGGCATTCCCCAGCCCCACCTTCATTCGTCGAACCAATTCATGTTTTGCCTGAAAGGAAAGTACGAATACACCTCCACCAAAGTCACTTTGGTCGCAGGATCGTTCTACTGCAATCCAAAGGGCAATGTGCATGGCCCAGCCGTCGCCCATGAAGAGACGATCGTTGTCGAAATGTACGACGGGCCCCACTACCCTCAAAAGCCAGCTTGGTACACCGACGAACGCGACGCTCATTGAGGCGCGGGACGTGGGCAGGCGACGTCAAGATTCGTGAGGGAAAATATGTTTTCTGCGCAACACCTTGTCTGCTCGCGTTATCGCCGAAATTGAGCGGTCTATCTCTGACGTTCTCACCTCGTCAGACACACGCATTAGAATGTCCGCGGCCGGTGTTCAGATCATCGCCGATGGCGCGGCTGCGCTACGCCAACGCAGAGAGGAAGAAACTCGCGTATGGCGGATGTTCTTGCCAAGGCTGGCATCAAAGTTGAATAGCCGCGCTACTTGAACGTGGCCGGGTCCAAGTTCTTGACGACATCTGCCCAGATCTTGAACTCGGCATTGAGTTCGTCGTTGAACTTCTCCGCGCCGCTTGTGCTCGGCTCAAAGCCAAGCTCTTTAAATTTTGCCTGAGCTTCCGGCCCGCTGGACGCCGTAAGGATCGCTTTTGATAGCCGATCGACAACATCTTTCGGCGCCGCTTTTGGCACGAAGAAACCGGTCCAAACCGAAACCGGCAGCGCAGGAAAGCCGGCTTCTGCGTAGGTCGGCACGTTCGGCAGCATGACCGAGCGGTTCGCGCTCGCGATTGCAATAGGCTTGAGTTTTCCCCCCGCAATAAGACCGATGGTGGGCGGGACCGTGCTCGACCCGAGCTCCACTTGATTAGCCATCACCGCCGTCAGCGCCGGCGCAGAACCCGCATATGGGATGTGCTGCATTTTGACGTCGGGCTGCGATGACAACAAATACGCAACAGCTAGGTGCGACAACGAACCTGCGCCGGTGGTGCCATAATTCAGATCGCGCTTTTTGGCGACGTCGATCAGCTCTTTTAGCGAGTTCGCCGGAAATTCAGGCGGCGTGACGAGAACAACGGATTGAGGCGCAACGCTAGCCACAGGTGTCAGCTCCTTGAGCATTTCGAATTTTGTTTCCGGCCTGATGATCTGGTTGATCAAAAGCGGATTGGAGGCGACCAGCACCGTCAAACCGTTAGGATCAGAACTCAAGACCTGGCGAGCGGCGATGACACCAGCGGCTCCCGGTCGATTTTCGACGACCACGGTTTGCCCCTGAAGCGTCGACATGCGGTCTGCCACATAGCGAGCAACCACATCGGACCCGCCCCCCGCCGCGAACATCACAATGAAGCGTATAGGCTGAGACGAAATCCTTTGATCTTGAGCGCTCGCAATGCTCGCCGCGACGAGAGCAAATCCAACTGAGAGGACGGGGAGGCATTTTACGACTCGAATAAAGCTTGTGCGTTTTGTGGTCATGCCTATTGCCCTCTATTGCTTCGGAATACCCAGTTCTTCGATAACGTGGCGATATTTTTGATCTGCGGCCGCGATCAGTGCGCCGTACTTGCCCGGCGAAAAATCCTCGATCTCTTCATTGCCAAGGCCCGCCACAAAATCGCGCGCGGCTTGCGACTTCATTGCTTTGGCGACCGCGTTGTTAAGTCGCGCAATAGTCGCCGCCGGCGTTCCCGCCGGCGCAAGCACACCAACAACGTTCAGTATTTCGAAATCCTTGAGGCCACCCTCAACCAATGTTGGGACGTTAGGTAAAGGAGGACTGCGTTTGAGGCTCGTCACGCCGAGGAGACGGACTTCGCCGGTCGCAATTTGCGATTGAGCAGCCCCGTAAACCGTGAACATGAGGTGCGCGTCGCCGCGAATAACCCCGACCATAGCTTCTGACGCCCCACGATACGGAATGATGTGCGCATCAATGCCGGCAGCACGAATAAACATCGCGCTGATGACGTCACTAAATCCACCTAGCGAACCGGTATTGACCTGACCCGGATTGGCTTTCGCATAAGCGATGAATTCCGGGAGCGTCTTTGCGATCAGTTTGCCGCTACTGATCACAGCAAATGGATGCTGAAATACCGCCCCCACAGGTGCAAAGTCTTTGGTCGCGCTGAACGCGGGGGATTTCTGCAAAAGCGGACTTTGCAGCACGGTGCTGCTTGCCACCAGCAACACATGTCCGTCTGCAGGCGATTTGGCGACGACTGAGGCGCCGATCAGTCCGCCTGCACCGGCACGGTTCTCGACCACAACAGGTTTGCCAAGCTCCTCGGTCAAATAGGGCGCAAGAAACCTCGCGACGAGATCCGTTGATGCTCCAGGCGAGAATGGGACGACAAGCTGAACCGGACGGTTTGGATATTCTCCATTTTGGGCACTGGCCGGCGCTAAACCGGTCGAGACAAGCGTAAGCCCAAGGAGAGCGATCCGAAGCTGATCCATCACATCTACCCGTTTGCCAGCTTACGCGCGATCGGGGACCCGTCACGGTCAAACAACGCAACGCGCGTGCCACCCGAAAAAGGCTCTTCCAACCCCGCATTGATGACCTGTCCCTTATCGGTGCGCACGCACGCGATAAACCGTGGTTGCCAATCGGCGCGACCCGCAGCGTGACGCACAGTCGTCATCTGCTCCAGCGTTCCTTTATGAACCATGTCCTCGCCCCATGATGCAGAACCACAAGCCGCGCAAATCAACCGCATTGGGAAATACGTCGCTTCGCAAACGGTGCATTTGGCGAGTGCCAAACCCGGTGTCATGATGCACGCTCCAAGACTGCTGCGCCCGCGCAGGCACCGTATCGATAGAGAACCATCCCGTAGCCGCTGGCCACAGCGAGGCGCGCGTTCGGCACCTGACGATCGCCTGCACAATGTTGCAGTTGACGAACCGCCTCGACCGTTCCGTTGAGCCCGCCAGCTGCGCCCGCCTGGCCCGCCGAAAGCAATCCGCCCGAGGTGTTGATGGGAAACTTCTTCGTCGCGATGTTGTCGCGTGCAAACTTTGGCATGTCGCCCCCCGCGATCATTTGCAGATCGTTAAGTTGAGCAAAGACCATCGCCGGGTAGTCGTCGTAGACGGATGCCAAATCAATGTCGCTCGGCGAAACACCCGCCGCATTCCAAAGATCGCCCGAAACCTTAGAAAGGCCGGTGACTAATCCCTCGCCCTGCTGATTGTCGTAATTGAAGCTTTGACGAAGCGCGCGAATACGAACTGGCGCGCGGTTTGACGGCGCTCGATCGTCCGTGGAAACAACGATCGCGCTTGCGCCACTCACCGAGGGTACGCAGTCGTAACGCGTCAACGGATCGGCGATCATGGCCGCCCCGAGATATTGATCCATCGTCAGAGGCTCGCGATAGACCGCACCGGGATTTCCGGCGGCCCAACGGCGCTGGGAAACAACGAGCTGGCCATAATCCTCGCGAGTAAGGCCGGTCTTGGCCATCTGCCGTTGGGTAAGCATCGCAAACAGCGAATTTGGTCCCGAATGCCCCAACGGAGCAACGTGATCTCGAATGGCCCGATTGTAATTCGACGACAGCTTTGCGACGTTTTCGGGTGTCATCGCGTCTCCTGAGACAACGACAATCACTGAGGCAGCACCGGCTTCAACCCCGCGCATGGCGTGGCCCAACATATTGATGCCGGACGCGCCGCCATTCGTATCTTGAAGAAGCCAGCGCAACGACATGCCAAAGCGCCATGCCATGTCGACCGCTTTGTCCGGCTCCATGGAAAACGAGCAGATTGCGAGTCCATCGACATCAGAAAGCTTCAACTGCGCATCTTTCAGCGCATTCACGACGGCATCGCGCAGAAATGTGTGCGTGCTTTGCTGAGGTGTGGGGTGACGCGTGTACCCAGCTTCACCCGTGCCGATAATCGCTGCCCGCATCCTATTCCCCTGCCCCTGCTTCCGTCCGGATCAAGGCATCGACAATGATCGCACCGCTTGAACCCGCAATAACCGGATTCAGATCGACTTCAATGATTGTTGGATTGGCCGTCACGACGGCAGAGAGCTTTGCTGCGATCTCGGCGACCGCACCGACGTCGACGCTCGCACCGCCCCGATACCCTTGCAGCAGACGCTGCGAACGAAGGCTTGCGACGGCGGCAGCAACGGCTTCTCGACGTGCAGGAGCCCGGCAAAATGCGACGTCGTCGAGAACCTCTGTTAGGACGCCGCCAACGCCGACCATTACAACGGCACCTGTTTCACGCGTCCGACGCGCGCCGACGATCAATTCCAGGCCGGCACCAACCATTTGTTGGACGAGGAGTGCCGCACCAGAGAACTTGTCGAGTAGCGTAAGGGCTGCAGAACGAGTGCTTGGGGCATCGCGTAAGTTAAGCACCACGCCGCCGACGTCGGATTTGTGAGCGATATCCCTCGACGAGACCTTCAGAGCGATCGGAAAGCCGATCGATTCCGCAGCGGCAACAGCCTCCTCGGCGGTCCGAACCTCCTCCTCTCGCGTGACCGGCAAACCGTACTGCGCCAGATAGGCTTTGGAGGCAGCCTCCGTCAGCATGCCGCTGGGCAACCTACGGGGCTTGAGGGAACTATCCGCAGGCTTAAAAGAGGGGCGCGTTGCACGCTCCATCATGTGGCTTAGTGACTTCACAGCGCGGTCAACCGAAGGAAAGTTGGGTACACCCCCTTCTGCGAGCAGCCTTTCGCTGTTTTCAGCGACAACGCACGCTACGACGGGCTTCTTCCGATTCGCCTCAATCAGCGCGTTGGCAAACTCCTTGAAATCGAGACCAATCGCTATGCCTATCAATGCATCGACGTCGGGGTCGTTGATGATGGCTTGAGCGCAGGTCCCCAGATGCTCGCGCTTGGTTTGACCCGTAACTTCGACCGGATTTCCGAGAGCCGCGTACGGAGGCACGATGGCGCGCAGGGATTGCAGCTTGGCTTCCAACGGCGGCAATTCGATCCGCGCAGTATCGCAATGGTCGGCCGCTACCACACCCGGGCCCCCGGCAAGTGAGAAAATTGCGGCGCGCCGACCGCCGACACGGCGGTCCGCCAAGCGTGAAAAAGCCGCGGCGGCGTCAAATAGCTCTTGGCTCGTGGTCGCAACATTGGCTCCCGCTTCCCGCAGCAATGAATCCCAAACGCGTCCATCGCCGGCTAGGGATCCCGTATGGGAGAGGGCAGCCCGTTGGCCTGACGCAGACCGTCCGCCTTTGAGAATAACTACGGGCTTCCTCGCGCTCAGAAACGCGACTGAATCAAGGAACGCCGGGACATCCGGAACTCCTTCGACAAACGCAGCAATCACCTTGGTCTCTGGATCGTCCGCGAGGTACCGAAAGATGTGAGCGTGTGAGAGATCGGCCATATTGCCAACACTCGCCAGTTTCGAAAGTCCCGCCCGCGCTTGCGATATGGCTGCCATGGCCGCGTTGCCGAATGCCCCGCTCTGCGAAATGAAGGCGATGTTTCCAGGCGCTGGAGAAATCTGCGATGCGGGCGAGGCATTCATGCCGAGATGAAAGTTGCGAACCCCAAGGCAATTCGGGCCTATCAGGCGAACCTTGCCGGCAGCGCTGCGAACCACCTCGTCTTGCAGCGCGCGGCCTTCGGAACCGACCTCCTGAAACCCCGCCGTATAGATGACCGCGGCTTTAGCCGAGGCCACTGCGGCGTCTTCGACGGCGGCGGCGACGTGTTGCACCGGAACGCTGATCAAGACGAGATCGACGCCGCCCGGCACGTCGCGCACGGACGCGAAGGCCTCGACGCCATCTACCTCCTTCGCCGATCGAGTGATCGGATAGATCCGGTTCGAAAAGCTCGCGATGCGCAAATTGCGAAACACTTGCGCACCAAATTTCGTGAGGTCGGCGGAGGCACCCAGGACCGCAATGCTTCGCGGCATGAACACGGCATCGAGCGCCATGCGCTCCTGATCGAGCGAAGTCTGATGAACGCCCAGCCCCGGAGACTGCATGGCCCAGCATGCCGAGGCCGCCGCGCCCGAGTCAATTACAAGAAGAAAATGTTCTTGTCAGGAAACAGCGTATCGTTATCATTTTGTCGCGGCGAGGAACGATGACCATGGCGGCAGCCAAGATGACGATGGCCGGGGCGGCGGTACCGCCCAAGCTCGAGATTGAAATTGGACAGAACGTGCGGGCGCTGCGACAGGAACATGGCCTTACCGTCGCGGAACTCTGTGCGGCGGCAGATCTGTCGACCGGCATGCTCTCCAAGATCGAAAATGGCGCGATCTCTCCGTCGCTGACCACCTTGGGGGCGCTGGCCAGGGCCTTGAACGTAACAGTGCGCGACCTGTTGGAGGCCGACGATGAGCACCCTGCCTCGTTCGTGAAAGCCGGTCATGGATCGCGCGCCAGCCGTCGTGGCACCAAGGTTGGCCACCAGTATGTATCGCTGATCGATTCGGCCTTCGGACGACAGACCGGAGTGGAGCCTTATCTCATTACTCTCGACAGTGAGTCGGTGCCCTGCACCACGTTCCGGCACAGCGGGCATGAGGTTATTTATCTACTGTCCGGCCGACTCAAGTATCGCCACGGGCATCGCAGTTATGTACTTGAGCCGGGCGACACGCTGATCTTCGACGCCGCGGCCCGCCACGGGCCGGAACAGATCCTTAAATCGCCCACCACGTTTCTGTCTTTGGCGACGCATCGCCGAGATAGCTCGGGATGAGGTCCAGGCGCGGAATATTCAATACCTGATCTGCGAATGATGTCTCACTCTCCGTTGCGTTAGCCATCACCCCGAGAGTGTTCGACGAATGTACGATGCCAAAGAAGATTTCTATTCGTGATAGAGCCCTGCAGCGCGAGCGCGCAGGCGCGCTAGACCGACAAAAACGTCAAGCATCGGTGTCGGCACTCCTCGCGCGCGGGCAATTTCGAGCGGGACGACATAGATACCGTCGATTTCCATCGGCCGGCCGGCTTCCAAATCTTGGAGAATGCTTGGCTTGTGGCGACTCCTGGCAAGTTTGGCGAGCACCTGCTCGACGTCGAGCGAGACATTGAGACCGAGCGCCTCGGTAATCGCGAGCCCCTCGCCCAGCATCTGACGCACGGCATGGCGCGGCGGTTCGGTCGCGAGCAGATCGCCCAGAGCGTGGCCCGAGAGAATGGCCATCGGACCCGTCGCCATATTGAGCACCAACTTCGACCAGATCCGCTCACGGATATTCGGCGTCGCAAATGACGTGAGCCCGGCGGCGTTCATCGCATCGACGAGCGCCGCCAGGCGTGACGACATCGCGCCATCCGGCTCGCCGAAGTCGAACCGGATTTCGGGATAGTCGATGTTGATCGTGCCGGGCTCGACTACAGTGGCGGAGCAGTACGCAACGCCACCGATCACGCGTTGCGGCGTGATCGCACTCCAGATCGCGCCACCTGGGTCGAGACGATTGAGAGGTGCGCCGTCGTTAGAGCCTCCCTCGCCATAGTGGTACCACCAGGGGATTCCGTTCAAAAGAAAGGCGACCGCCGTCTCGGGCCCGATCAAGCTTTTCAGCGCGCTCGCTGCGCCGCCGATCGCGGGAGCCTTAAGCGTCACCAGGACGATGTCCTGCACTCCGAGTTCGGCGGGATCGCCGGTCGCACGAACAGGTGTCGTGAACTCGCGGCCGCCGATACGGACCGTCAGCCCGCGCGATTTCGCGGCGGCAAGCTGGGCGCCGCGCGCAACGGCGCTGATTTCATGGCCGCCAGCATGAGCGAGCGAGGCGGCGACGAAGCCGCCGACGCTGCCGGCGCCGAACACGCAGATTTTCATCAGCGCAGGATATCAGGCCGCCTTGAATTCGGACCACGCCTCGAGCCACCGCTCGAGGTATTTCGGCTGCTCGAGCCGCACCATCGGCTTGCCGCTGTCGAGCACGTCGTAGCCGAGTTCTTTCTGCTGTTCCTTGCTGAAGCTGTCTTTGGCGGCTTGCGACGTGGAAGGCACCCCCGTGGTCTCGATCAACGTCCTGCCGAATTCGGGACTGATCAAGAAGTTGATCCACTTCTCGGCGTCTTCGACCTTGGTGGTACCAGCGGGGATAAACCCGGCATGGACCCACCACAGCAAACCTTCCTTGGGATGGTTGCTGGCTATATCCACGCCCTGTTGCTTGAGCGTCTTGCGCATCAAGAGCCAACCAAACATCGCATGCACTTCGCCACTCGCCATCATCTGCACGGCCTCGGCGAATTTCGACCACATGCCACGCAGGTTTCCCTTCTTGGAAATCAGGAACT
This sequence comes from Pseudolabrys sp., assembly GCA_019247925.1. Classification (GTDB taxonomy): domain Bacteria; phylum Pseudomonadota; class Alphaproteobacteria; order Rhizobiales; family Xanthobacteraceae; genus Pseudolabrys. The sequence goes on along the minus strand of JAFBAG010000003.1, from coordinate 1,222 downwards.
TTGTCACTTCCTTGATGTCGGCGGGCTCCATTTGCGCGGGGCGTTTATGGCCCATGCAAAGCGCGGTCATGTGCATGGACTCGTGCGCATCATCGCGGATCGCAACGCGCCCTTTGTAGCGGTCGTCAAACAGCATCGCGTAGGAGTCCATCATGGGATCGCCCTCCTTGATGAACTTCTGATTGTAAAGGACCGGATTGTAGCCCCAGTACACCGGCATCGAATAAGCCTTGCCGCCGACTTCCATGATGTCCGGCTTGAATAAGCTCGCGATCTGCTTGGCGTTCGTTACCTTCGCGCCGTCGAGAGGAACGAGCAATTTCCGGCTGACCGCTTCCTCGATGTTCGGCCGCACCAGATCGCTCAGCGTCACCATCATGTCGAAACGGCCGCCGGAGCCGAGCAACTTGCCCATCGTGTCGACTGGCGAGACATAGGGGGCTGGGCGCACTTTGATGCCCGCGACTTTCTCGAACTCCGCAAGTGTCTCCGGCCGGATGGCCGAGGGCGGCATGATGACGTCGAGTGTCTTTTCCTGCGCCAGCGCCAAGTCGGGCACGCCACAAGCCAGCGCGGCAGCGGAGGCTGCACCGGCCTTGAGCATTTGGCGGCGATCGATTTCGATCGGTTTCGACATTTGATCCTCCACGCGAGCGGAATGTCAGCTTAGTACTTGACGCCCTTGCGTTCGAACACGCGGCGCTCGATTTCCGAGACGTCCATGTCGATCGTTTCCTGCGGCGGAGACTTGCGGACCTGCGGCGTTTCCTTCTCGTCGAACAGGCCGAGCGCACCTTTGCGCGCATCGGGGAACAACACGGGTGCGTGTACTTGCGCCATCGTGCAGGGTCCGGTGCCGCGATTCCAGGCCCAGTGCAGGGCGTTGCCGGGAATGCGCAGGAAGTCGCCCTTCTTGAGGTGCCAACCCTCCTCCTCGATGAAAATCCAGAGTTCGCCCTCGAGTACGTAGTTGAGCTGTTCCGGCGTATGACGATGCGGCTTGGAGTGATAACCCGCAAAGCGCGTCGCGATCATCATATTCGCTTCGTTGCCGTAAACGAACAAAGTCTTCATCTGCCCCGAGTGCAGGCCGACCATTGCCTGGCCAGGAACGAGCTCCGCTTCGGAAACGAACAAACTCATGATGACGTCCTTTCTGCCGGGATTATTGGGTCCGGCCACTCTGGGCGCGGACAAGGTTGATATTGAGCAGCTTGTCGAC
>JAFBAG010000214.1 GCA_019247925.1 Pseudolabrys sp. | reverse complement strand
GTAAATGTCGCCAAGGCGCTGCGCGACGGCCTGCGTGGAAAAAGTATGCAAAGCGCGGGCGCGACCGGCAATGCCCAGAGCGGCGCGACGCCCGGGGTCCTTGGCCAAAGCCGAAATGGCATTTTCCCATGCCGTGATGTCCGTTGCCGCAACGATCAACCCACCCTCGCCCGCGACTTCCGGCGCCGCGCCGTGCTCGCTGGTAACCACCGGAATGCCGGCCAACATAGCCTCCGCCACGGTCAGACCGAAGCCCTCGCCCGGCGGCAGGGTCGGCGACACGAGCGCGTCAAAGGCGCGGAAATAGCGCCACGCCGATGGCCGCGGCCCCAGGAAAATCACGGCATCGGGATCGGAAACCGCCGCGATGCGTGCGACTTCCGGCGCATCGGATTGGTCGCCGATCACCGCCAAACGCATTATTGGAAACGCGGCGCGCAACCGGCTCACTGCCGCCGCGACGACCGGAATGTTCTTGATGGGGCGAATATTGCAGACCGCGCCCACGACAAACGCATCGCGCGAAAGTCCCAGCGCGGCGCGCGCTTCATCGCGCGAAAGAAAAGCGGATTCGTCGAGAATAATCTGGTGCGGACAGCTTACGAGCTTGCGCGTCAGAAGCGAGCCGACAAGAGGCTGTGCTCGCAAGGCGCGCACCATCGCCTGCGAAGGGCACAGTACCACTCTCGCGCCCGAGCCGAAGTAATTGAGCCAATCGACCGGATTGAGAACGTTCAGCCCACGAATGGCGCCGCGCTCGACTATGACGGGAATTTGGCTGCCGCTTGCCGCCAGAAGCACGTGGGAAATGAGGCGGCGGCCGGCATCCGTCTGGATGAGCTGCGGCTTCCGCTCCTTGATGAGTTTCCGCAGGCCCCGGATAAAAGCGGTGTCGATGGTCAGCCCGCGCATGCCGCGAAAGGCGGTCCGGGTGACATCCCCTTCGCGCTCCCAATTTTTGTCACCGCCGTCGAATGTGTCGACCGCGCTGACACGATAACCTCGCGCCGCCATTGCCGCCCGCAAGGCAGCGTCCTTAAGGCCGTTGCGGAACCCGACCCACAGCACGTCGCGCGGCGGGCTCATTCTTCCGGCGCCTCATCGATCGGATCGTAGCGGCCGGCGTCGAAGCCGAGCAGATTGAAGGATTGCGCCATGTGATCGGGAAGCGGCGCGGTCACGTCGATCGTGCCGCCGCGCGGATGCGGCACCACTATACGGCGGGCCAGGAGATGCAGCCGGTTCTGGATACCGCCCGGCATCTCCCAATTCTCGATATTGAAATATTTCGGATCGCCGACGATCGGATGCCCGATATGCGCCATGTGCGCACGCAACTGGTGGGTGCGCCCGGTCACCGGCTTGAGCGACAGCCAGCTGACTTTTTGGCCTGCGGTCTCCACCAGCGCGTAATAGGTGACCGCGTGGCTGGCGTCTTTCTCGCCGTGCTGCGCGATCCGCATGAAACTGTCCTCCTCGCGCTCTTCCTTGGCAAGAAAAGTCGAAATGCGGCCCTGCTTCGGTTTCGGCGAGCCCGCGACCAGGGCCCAATAGATCTTGCGCGTCGAGCGGTGCCGGAATGATTGCGCGAGCGCGGCCGCCGCAAAGCGCGTCTTGGCGACCAGCAGACAGCCGGCGGTGTCCTTGTCGAGGCGGTGCACGAGCCGCGGCCGCTGCGCGTCCTTCTTCTGCGGAGTCAATGCGGCGAGCATGCCGTCGACATGCCGCGTCGTGCCGGAACCTCCCTGCACCGCCAGTCCCGCCGGCTTGTTGAGGACCATCACGTCGTCGTCCTCATAGAGCATGATCGACCGAAGGAAAGCGCGGTCCTTTTGGTCGGCCGGCGCGTCGTCGCGCGGCGGGGGCCGGTCGATCTTGAGCGGGGGAATCCGCACGCTTTGGCCAGCCGCGAGCCGCGCCTTTGGCTCTGTGCGCTTGCCGTTCACGCGCACTTCGCCCTTGCGGATGATGCGCTGGATGTGACTGAACGACAGGCCGGGAAACCGCGCCTCGAAAAAGCGGTCGACGCGCATATTGTTTTCGTCTGCCGTGACCGTGGCCGTTTGAACGCCTGCGGATTCGAAGGCCTTAGGACCGTCATCTTGAGGTGCGCGCCTCGGTCGCACCTCGAAAGATGATCGGCCGTTGCGTCTACTCTGGCCGTCATCCTTCAAGGTTCGCGGCGTCTGGGCTCGGGCCGTGCTTTGCGCGGCGCCGGGGGCTCGCGCTTCAGGACGGCGCTGCTGGTGGTGCCGCGGCTTTCCGAATTTATGCCGTGGCTCGGCTTGCTGACGGCCGCCGCCAGGCTGGCGCGGGCCCTTGCCTCCCCGTCCCCGCTTCACGCGCCGCTCTTCTGTTGGCGCAGCTTCGCCCAATATTCCAGTCGCTTCCTGATCTCGCGCTCAAAACCGCGGTCGGGCGGGTCATAGAACTGCTGCCGTGGGAGCTGGTCGGGAAAATAATTCTGGCCGGAGAATGCCTCGTTCTGGTCGTGGTCATAGGCGTATCCACGCCCGTAACCTTCATCCTTCATGAGATTGGTCGGGGCATTGAGAATGTGTTTGGGCGGCAGCAGCGAGCCATTGTCCTTCGCCGCCCGCATGGCCGCGCCATAGGCGGCGTAACCGGCATTCGATTTCGGCGCGGTCGCGCAATAAATCACGGCTTGCGCAATCGCGAGCTCGCCTTCCGGACTTCCCAGGAAATCGAACGCGTCCTTGGCAGCATTGGCGATCACCAGCGCCTGCGGATCGGCAAGGCCGATATCCTCGATGGCCATGCGCACGACGCGCCGCGCGATATAAAGCGGCGGCTCCCCGGCGTCGAGCATGCGGGCAAGATAATAGAGGGCCGCATCGGGATCCGAGCCACGCACCGATTTATGAAGCGCGGAAATCAGATTGTAATGACCGTCCTGCGATTTGTCGTAGATCGGCGCGCGCCGCTGCACGATGTCTTGCAACTGCGCCGCCGTGAAGATTTCGCCTTTGCGCGCGGCGCGCCAGATTTCCTCGGCCAGAGTGAGCGATGCACGGCCATCGCCATCGGCCATGCGCTTGAGACTTTCGCGCGCCTCTTCGTCGAGCGGCAGCTGGCGGCCTTCGATCTCTTCGGCCCGGGCCAGCAGCCTTTCGATGGCTGCGGCGTCGAGCGACTTGAAGACGAGCACCCTCGCTCGCGACAGCAACGCGGCGTTGAGCTCGAAAGACGGGTTCTCCGTGGTCGCGCCGACGAGAACGATGGTGCCATCTTCCATCACCGGCAGAAAGCTGTCCTGCTGGGCGCGGTTGAAACGGTGTACCTCGTCGACGAACAGCAGGGTGCCCCGTCCCGTTTCCCGGCGGGCGCGCGCGGTATCGAAAACCTTTTTCAGATCGGCGACGCCGGAGAACACTGCGGAAATCTGCTCGAATTCCAGCTCTGTCGCGTCGGCAAGAAGCCGCGCGACCGTGGTCTTGCCCGTCCCCGGCGGTCCCCAGAATACCAGCGAGCCGAGCGAGCGCGTTTCGAGCATGCGCGTGAGCGCGCCATCCGGGCCGAGCAGGTGGTCCTGGCCGACAACTTCATCGAGCTTGGTTGGGCGCAGACGATCTGCAAGCGGGCGCGGCGCGTCGTGCTCAAGTCCCGCCGCCGCGAACAGAGAAGGCCCGGCTTTCTTTGCGCGCGGCGCCATGCTCACCCGCCGAACACGACCGATAATTGCTGACCGCCGCGGATCACGGTGATGCGCCACAGCCGGCTCGCCGTGTCGGCGACGCGCCGCAGGTCGGCGGTCTTGGCCATGCGCTCTCCATTGACCTCGACAACGATGTCCCCGCGCTGAAAGCCGAGGCTCATCGCGAGCGAACCCTGGTCGATATCGGTGATGACCACGCCTTCCGTCGTATCCCGCAGCTGGAGTTCATCCGCGAGTGCCGGCGACAAATTCGCGACCTTGGCGCCGCCGAAAGGCGACCGCGAAGAGATGACCAGCTCCTCGCGCGCGACATCCGGCGCGCTGGCAAGCGCGATCGCGATGCTGGTTTCACGCTTGTTGCGGATCACGCCAAGCTGGGCCCGGCCGCCGAGCGGCTTGGTCGCGAAGCGATAGTCGAACGCATTGGGATCATCGACCCCCTGACCGTCGATGGAGACGATGAGATCGCCGGCCTTGAGACCGGCCTGCTCCGCAGGGCCACGCGGGGAAACCGCGGCGACCAGCGCGCCGGCGGGACGCGCTATGCCCATCGTATCGGCGATCTCGGGCGTGACGGGCTGCAGGCGCGCACCTAGCCACGGACGCTTCACCGCCTTGCCGCCTTCGCGCGCCGAGCCGACCACGACCTGAACCATGTTGGAAGGAATGGCGAAACCGACGCCTTGCGAGCCGCCTGAGCGCGAGAAGATCGCGGTGTTGATGCCGACCAGTTTCCCGTCGAGACCGACCAACGCGCCGCCGGAATTGCCCGGATTGATCGCCGCATCCGTCTGGATGAAGAACTGATAATCGCTGACGCCGACCTGGGTGCGGGCCAGCGCGGAGACGATGCCGTGCGTGACCGTCTGGCCGACGCCGAAGGGGTTGCCGATCGCGAGCACAACGTCACCGACCAGAAGCTGATCGGAATTGGCGAAGTCGAGCGCCGCAAATCGCTCGCGGGGGTTCTTGACGCGCAGCACAGCAAGGTCGGTGCGGGTGTCCTTCAGCACGATAGTCGCCTCGAATTCGCGCTTGTCGGCGAGCGCGATTTTCACTTCGTCGGCGCCTTCGATCACATGCACATTGGTGACGATCAGCCCGGATGGATCGACGATCACGCCTGACCCGAGCGAACGCTGCACCGGATCGCCGCCGCCGGGCGCGCCGAAAAAGCGGCGAAAGATCGGGTCGTCGAATAGCGGATTGCGGTTCTGGACTACGCGGGCGGCGTAGACATTGACGACCGCCGGCGCGACCCGCTGCACCACCGGCACATAGGACAACCGGAGTTCGCCCTGGCCTGGCACGCGGCGGTCGGAAGTCTGCGCGACAGCCGAAGATGCCAAGGCGGCCGTGAGCGACAACAAGCCAAACAGAATGCGGAGAATCATCGGGCTCGACCCTGATTGTTCCGCACAGATATAGGCCTCGGATCACGCCAATTGAAGGCCGCCTATTCGACCGCGGGCACCGTGCGCAAATAGGCCACGATGGCGTCCAGATCGGCGTCGGTCATCTTGGCGTAATACTCATAGCCCATCGGCGGCTTGAGCTTGCCGCCGTCGCGGCTGACGCCCTGGGTGATGGCGCGCTTAATCTCGGCATCGGTCCACTCGCCGATCCCCTTGGTCTTGCTCGATGTGATGTTACGCGAGGTGGACACCCCCCACGGGCCGGGGAAATCGAATCCGCCGGCGCCACCCGCTGCACCACCGGCGCGTAGGACAACCGGAGTTCGCCCTGGCCTGGCACGCGGCGGTCGGAAGTCTGCGCGACAGCCGAAGATGCCAAGGCGGCCGTGAGCGACAACAAGCCAAAC
>JAFBAG010000246.1 GCA_019247925.1 Pseudolabrys sp. | reverse complement strand
GGCGGCGATCGAAGCGGCACAGGCCCGTATCGGCCTGCCCTCTCAGATTCTCGGCAGCTATTCCGGCGACGCCGCCGAGTTCGGCCGTTCGCTGGCAAGCCAGCCCTGGCTGATCCTCGCCGCGGCGATCACGATCTACATCGTGCTCGGCGTTCTCTACGAGAGCTTCATCCACCCGCTGACAATTCTCTCCACCCTGCCCTCGGCCGGTGTCGGCGCGCTGCTTGCCTTGATGCTGTTCGGCTACGACCTGTCGGTGATCGCGCTCATCGGCATCGTTCTGCTCATGGGCATCGTCAAGAAAAACGCGATCATGATGATCGACTTCGCGATCGACGCCGAGCGCGAACAGGGTCTGTCGCCCGAGGAATCCATCGTTCAGGCGGCGCTGTTGCGCTTCCGGCCGATCATGATGACGACATTGGCGGCGCTGTTCGGCGCGCTGCCGCTCGCACTCGAAGGCGGCACGGGATCCGAGCTGCGCAACCCGCTCGGCGTCACCATCATCGGCGGCTTGCTGCTCTCGCAGCTCCTGACGCTCTACACGACGCCGGTGATCTATCTCTATATGGAACGGCTGCGCCTGCGGCTTTCATCCGGCGCTTATCGGGCGCGTCCCGCGGAATAGCGCGATGGCATTGAACATTTCTGCGCCCAGTATTCGCCGGCCTATCGGCACGACGCTGCTCGCGATCGGGTTGTTTCTCACCGGCGCGGTCGCCTACAAATTCCTGCCGGTCGCGAGCCTGCCCAGCGTCGAATTCCCCACAATTTTCATCAGCGCCAGCCGGCCCGGCGCCGATCCGAACATCATGGCCGCGACCGTGGCCGCGCCGCTGGAGCGCCGGCTCGGCGAGATTTCAGGCGTCACCGAAATGACTTCGGTGTCATCGCTCGGCTCGACACGCATCACTGTGCAGTTCGACCTCACCCGGAAGGTCGAAGGCGCGGCGCGCGACGTGCAGGCGGCGCTGAATGCCGCGCTCACCGACCTGCCCGGCGACATGCCGACGCTGCCCAGTTTCCGCAAGGCCAATCCCGCGGCGACGCCGATCCTGATCCTGGCGCTGACCTCGAAAACCATCGTGCCGAGCGCGGTTTACGACGCCGCCGACAGCGTGATCGCGCAGCGCCTGTCCCAGGTCGAGGGCGTCGCCGATGTGACCGTGGCGGGCTCGGAGCAGCCGGCGATCCGCGTGCGGGTCGATCCGGCGCGGCTCGCAGCGATGGGCGTCAATCTCGAAGCGGTGCGCACTGCCATTGCCAACAATAATGCAGTGGGCCCGCTCGGCGCTTTCGACGGCAACGAACGCGCGACCACGATCGGCATCAACGATCAGCTGCGCAATGCCGCCGAATATGACCCGATCGTGGTGAAGACCGTGAACGGCACGGTGATCCGCCTGTCGCATGTCGCCGAAATCCGGCAGAGCGTGCGCAATAGCCGTTCGTCGGGCTGGTTCAACCGCGACCCCTCCGTCCTGCTCATCATCACCAAGCAAGGCGATGCCAATGTCATCGAGACCGTGGATCGCATTTACGCCTTGCTGCCGGAACTTAAGCAATGGATTCCCGCGGGCGTCGACATTTCGGTGCTGGCCGACCGGACCCAAACGATTCGCGCCAGCGTTTCCGACATGCAATGGACCCTCGCGGCGACCATCGCCCTCGTCATGCTGGTCGTGTTTTTGTTTCTGCGCCGTTTGGCCCCGACTTTGGCCGCAGGTGTCACGGTGCCTTTGTCCCTCGCCGGCACCTGTGCCGCGATGTGGGCGGCGGGCTTCACCATCGATAATCTGTCGCTGATGGCGCTCGCCGTCAGCGTCGGCTTCGTCGTCGACGACGCCATCGTGATGATCGAAAACATGTTCCGGAATCTGGAGAAAGGCGCGAGACCGCTGCGCGCCGCACTCGCCGGCGCAAAACAGATCGGATTTACGGTCGTATCCATCAGCGTTTCGCTGATCGCGGCCTTCATTCCCTTGCTGTTTATGGGCGGCATCGTCGGCCGCATGTTCCGCGAATTTTCTGTGACTTTGGCCTTCGCCATCGTGGTCTCCACCGTGGTGTCGCTGTCGGTGACGCCGATGATCTGCGCTTATTTCGTGCGCAAGCCGCCGAGCCCTGACGAAACCTGGCTCGACCGCGCCGTCGAGGGCGTGCTGGCGCGCATGATCGGCTTTTATGCCCGCACGCTGGACATCGTGCTGCGCCACCGTGGTGCGACGCTTCTCGTCTTCGTGCTCACGATCGCAATGACGGCATGGCTCTACGTCAAAACTCCCAAGGGCTATTTCCCGCAGGACGACACGGGGCTGATTTTTGGCGGCACTCAGGCCTCGACGGATGTCTCATTCGAAGCGATGTCCGCCCTGCAATTGCAAGCGATGGACATTGTATTGTCCGATCCGGCCGTCGCGGGCCTCGGTTCTTCCGTCGGATCCGGCGGTGGGCCTGGGGGCGCTTCCGTCAATCGCGGCCGCCTCTTCGTCAGTCTGAAGCCCTTGGCGGAACGGGACAATGTTCCGACGCAGCGCGTGGTGGCGCGGCTGCGGGCGCGGCTCACCAATATCCCCGGGCTGCGCGTTTTCATGGTGCCAGCGCAGGATTTGCGCGTGGGCGGACGGCAGAGCGATTCCCAATATCAATTCACGCTGTGGAGCCCCGACCTCGAGCAGCTTCAGCAATGGGTGCCGCGCATTCTCGATCGCGTGAAGACCATTGATGGCGTTGTCGACGTCAACACCGACCGCGAGCAAGGCGGATTGCAGGCCAACATCGTTATTGACCGCAATGCCGCCGCGCGGCTCGGCGTGCGCATCCAGGACATCGATAACGCCCTCAACAATGCCTTTGCGCAGCGTCAGGTCTCGACAATTTACGGCCAACGCAACCAATACCGCGTGGTCCTGGAAGTCGGGCAGAATTATCTGCGCGACCCGACCGATCTCCAGCATGTCTACGTTGCGGGCAGCGGCAACACGCAGGTGCCATTGTCCGCGGTTGCGCGTTTCGAGCGGTCGATCGCCCCGCTCGTCGTCAACCATCAGGGCCAGTTTCCCGCGGTGACGATCACCTACAACCTCGCGCCGAACTTTCAACTCGAGACGGCGACCGCGGAAATCGAACGAGCCGTCGTCGGCATGCACCTGCCCGACACGATCCACGCCGATTTTGCCGGCGACGTTCGTGCCTTCCGGCAGACCGCGGGAGCGCAGCCTTTGCTCCTGGTGGCGGCCTTGGTCGCGGTCTACATCGTGTTGGGCGTCTTGTATGAGAGCCTCGCGCACCCGCTGACCATCATTTCGACTTTGCCGTCGGCGGGATTGGGGGCGCTGCTCGCGCTGCAAATATTCAACACCGAACTGACCGTGATCGCTTTCATCGGCATCATTCTCTTGATCGGCATCGTCAAGAAAAACGGCATCATGCTGGTCGACTTCGCGCTCGAAGCCGAGCGCAAGCGCGGTCTAGCGCCGCTGGCGGCGGTGCGCGCAGCCTGCCTTGAACGCTTTCGGCCCATCTTGATGACGACGATGGCGGCCATGCTCGGCGCACTGCCTTTGGTGCTGGCGACCGGGCCCGGAACCGAGCTGCGCCGGCCGCTCGGCATCACCATCATCGGCGGCTTGCTGGTGTCGCAGATCCTGACGCTCTACACCACGCCGGTGATTTACCTGCTGCTCGACCGGCTGCACCGCCGGCTCGGCGGCGCCGGTCACACCGTGCTCACCGGCCCGACACCGCCGCTGCAGCCGGCGGAATAATCAGATTCCAAGATAGCGATGCTGAATATCAGGAGCGGCAGCCAGCTCCTGTGAGGCGCCGCTCCACACGACGCGGCCGCGTTCGATGATGAAATGGCGGTCGGCGATGCGGGTCAGGACGTCGACGTTTTTATCGATGACGAGGATGGCCAAGCCTTCCTGCTTGAGACCTTCGAGGCAGCGCCAGATCTCCGCGCGAATGAGCGGCGCCAGCCCCTCGGTGGCCTCATCAAGGATGAGCAGTTTTGGGTTGGTCATGAGCGCGCGGCCGATCGCCAGCATCTGTTGCTCGCCGCCGGACAATTGATTGCCCATGCTTCCCGCACGCTCGGAGAGCCGCGGCAACAGCGCAAAAATGCGCTCCAGCGTCCAGCCTGGCTTGTCGCGCTCAATGGCTGTCGCGACAAGGTTTTCGCGCACCGTCAAATTTGGGAAAATCTGCCGGCCTTCCGGCACCAGCCCGATGCCCATTTGACCGATGCGGTAGGACGGCAAGCTACGCACGTCGTTGCCTTCGAAGCGGATGGCGCCGGAGCGCGCGCTCGTCAGGCCCATGATGGAGCGCACGGTTGTGGTCTTGCCCATGCCGTTACGGCCCATCAGCGTCACCATTTGGCCCGGTGCGACCGAGAGTGACAGGCCGAACAGGACTTGGCTCAGCCCGTAACAGGTTTCGATATTCTCGACTTCGAGCAGGTTGCGCGTTTTATCGAGCATGCGCGCGCTCCCAGTCGCCCTCGCCAAGATAGGCGCGCCGGACTTCGGCATTGGCGCGGATTTCCTCCGGCCGGCCGCTGGCGATTACCCGGCCATAGACCAGCACGGTGATGCGATCGGCCAGCGCGAATACCGCCTCCATGTCGTGCTCGACCAAAAGGATCGTGAGACCGCCCTTGAGTTCGCGCAGCATCGCGACCATCCGCGCGGATTCGTCCGGACCCATCCCCGCCATCGGCTCGTCGAGCAGCAGCATGCGCGGCTTGCCGGCCAGCGCCATGGCCAGCTCGATCTGGCGATGCTCGCCATGGCTCAAAGCGGAAGCCCGTTGCAATGCACGGTCGGCCAAGCCGACGCGCGCGAGTGCGGCCATCGCCGGCTCGCGCAAGGCCGCATCGCTTCGCGCATCGCTCCAGAACCGGAACGAATGGCCGGCATGCGCCTGAACCGCGAGCAGCACATTTTCCAGCACCGTCAAATCGAGAAATAACGAGGTGATCTGAAACGAGCGCGCCAAGCCGATGAGGCTGCGCTCGTACATCGGCATCTTGGTTATGTCCGACTCCGCGAAGCGGATCGTGCCGCTATCGGCATGCAACTGACCCGTGAGTTGCGCGATCAACGTGGTCTTGCCGGCGCCGTTGGGGCCGATCACCGCATGGAGCTCACCCGGAACGACGTCGAGGTCGATGGCATCGCTCGCGACAATGCCGCCGAACCGCTTCGAAAGTCCGGCAACCTGGAGCAGCGCGTCAGCCATGACCACGCTCCGAAGACCCGGGCAGATGGCGCGAGAGCGTGCCGAGCAGTCCGTCAATGCCTCCGCGCGCGAATAGAACGATGATGAGCAGAAGCGGCCCGAGCACGATTTGCCAATACTCGCCAGCTTTGGCGGCGCCGGCCGGGTTGAACGGCCGCACCATCGCACTGATCATGGCTGGCAGGAATTGCTCGAGAAACAGCAGGGCCAGGGCGCCGAACACAGGGCCGAACAAAGTGCCCATGCCGCCGAGGACGACCATCACCATAAGGTCGCCCGAGCGCGTCCAAAACATCATCGCGGGGCTGACGAAGTCCGTATGATTTGCAATCAACGCACCGGATAATCCGCACATCACGCCGGCGATCACGAAAGCGGCGAGCTTGTAGCGGAAGGTCGGGAAACCGATAGCCCGCATGCGTGTCTCGTTCGAGCGCACGCCTTGAAGCACCAAACCAAAGCGCGAATTTGTCATCCGCCAGACCAGGAAGAGGCTGGCGAATAAAAGCGCGAGGCAGACGTAATAAAACGTCGTCTTGTTGGAGAGGTTGAGCAGGCCGGCGAATTGGCTGCGGCTTTCCATGGCGAGGCCGTCATCGCCCCCGTACCGCGCCATGCCCGATGCGAGGTAATAGGCCATCTGCGCGAAGGCCAAGGTGATCATGATGAAATAGACGCCGCGGGTTCTCAGCGACAACGCGCCCACCACGAGCGCAAACAGCGCCGACACGGCGATCGCGGCCGGCCACTGCACAAAGCCGCTCTGGATACCCTCGAAACACAGAATAGCGGCCGTGTAGCCGCCGATGCCGAGATAGGCGGCATGTCCGAAGCTCATCATTCCGCCGTAGCCCAGGATCAGGTTCAGACTTACCGCCGCCATCGCCAGAATGACGATGCGGGTGAACAGCGTCAGCAGAAAGCGATCGCCGGTCAGCATGACGTAGGCTGGCAGCAGGATCAGAACGAGCAACAGAGCCGCGATCACGCCGTTTCTGAAGGTGAACGAGCGGCTCATCGCGAGCTCGCGGGGAACAGGCCTTGCGGCTTGGCGACGAGAATGACCGCCATCAGAATGTAGATCAGCATGGACGAGAGTGCCGGCGCCGCGGTCGAGGCGGCCTGCCGGCCGAGCAGGTCGGCCAGAAATCCGGGAAAGAACGCGCGGCCGAGCGTATCGATGAAGCCGACGAGCAAAGCGGCGACGAACGCGCCGCGGATCGAGCCGATACCGCCGATCACGGTAATGACGAAAGCCAAAATGAGAATGTTCTCGCCCATGCCGATCTGCACCGTCAGGATCGGCGCCTGCATGAGGCCGGCGAGACCGGCAAGCGCCGCGCCGAGGCCGAACACCAGCGTGTAAAGCAGCTTGATATTGACGCCGAGCGCGCCGACCATTTCGCGATTGGTCGCCCCGGCGCGGATCAGCATGCCGAGCCGCGTGCGCATCACCAGCACATACAGAAACGCCGCGACTGCAAGCGTTACAACGATAATCGCGAGCCGGTACGCCGAGTACTGGATGCCCGGCAGGATCTGGATCGATTGATTGAGCCATGACGGCACCGGCAGGCTGCGGCCCTCAGGCCCCCAGACCAGGCGCACCAGCTCGTCGAAAAACAGGATCAAGCCGAACGTGCCGAGGACATGGTCGAGATGGTCGCGGCCGTAGAGGCGGCGCATCGCGACGACCTCGACGAGCATGCCGACCAGCAGGGTCGCCGCGATAGCGAGCCCCGCGCCGAGCAGGAAGCTTCCGGTCACGGCTGTAAACGTCGCGGCGAAATAGGCGCCCAACATATAGAGCGAGCCGTGCGCCAGATTGACGAGGTCCATGATGCCGAACACCAGCGTCAGCCCCGCCGCCAGCAGGAACAGCAGCAGGCCGAACTGCAAGCCGTTGAGGCATTGCTCGATGAAGAGCGTCATTGTCCCCCCGGACGCCGGACCCACGCGCCGGCGCGCAAGAAAATGGCGGCAGCACGGGCTGCCGCCATTCGCGATCAGTCAGGCTCTTACTTCATCGAGCACTTCGACGCCTGCCGATTCACCACGTTCTCCTCGGCAGTCGCGATGGTCTTCTGGGTGTAGCCGTCGCCGGCTTTGACCACTTCCTGCATGTAGAAATTCTGCGTCGGATAGTGGTTGGCGCCGAACTTGAAGTTGCCGCGCACCGACTTGAAGTCGGCCTTTTCGAGCGCCTTCTGCACGGCGGCCTTGTCGCCCAGATTGCCCTTCACCTCGGTCACCGCCGAAGCGATCAGCATCGCGGCGTCGTAGCTCTGCGCGGCGTAGAAAGACGGCTCGGTCTTGTACTTCGCCTTGAAGTCCGCGACGAACTTCTTGTTGGCTTCGTTCGGAAGGTCGGCCGCCCATTGCAGCGCGCTGATGACGCCGAGCGCGGCGTCCTTCTGTTGCGGCAGGCTGAGCGAGTCGATCGAGAACGTCGTGTAGAGCGCGATCGAACCCTTCAGGCCCGCTTGCGCATACTGGTTGAGAAACTGCACGCCAGCCGCGCCCGGATAAAACATGTAGACGGCTTCCGCGCCGGACGCTTTGGCCTTGGCGAGCTCAGCCGAGAAATCGAGCTGCGAGGGCCACGTTGTATAGTCCTCGCCGAGGATCTTGCCTTTGAAGTCTTCTTTGAAGCCGGCGAGGTTTTCCTTGCCGGCCGCGTAGTTCGGGCCGATCAGGTAGACCGACTTCACGCCCTTCTTGTTCATATAGGCCGCGACCGCGTGCGGATTCTGGTCATTGGTCCAAGAGGTGGAAAAGATGAAGGGCGAGCAGTTCTCGCCCGCGAGGCGCGTCTCGCCCGCATTGGCGATGATCAGGAAGGTCTTGGCGTCGACGATCGGCTTGTATGAGGCGTAAACGACGTTCGACCAGATGAACCCGCTGACGAAATCGACCTTGTCGCTTT
>JAFBAG010000223.1 GCA_019247925.1 Pseudolabrys sp. | reverse complement strand
CAATCGATCGCGCGCCGAGATAGGCATTGGCCGAGATCACATCGTTCGCATTCGCAAGAACACGGCCTTCGATTTCGGACCGCGCGAGATCGGCGAGCGAGAGGATGCCCGTCAGGTCATCGCCTTCCACCACCGCGACGCGCGGTTCGGGAATGCCCTGCTCTGTTGCCAGTCTCAGAATGAGCTCGGCGGCGGCGCGTGGATTGGCCGCGCCGAAATTGCCTACAATCTTGATCTTGCTGTCGAGGCATCGCCGCAGGATCGGTCCGACGAAACGCGCCAGCGCGGGATTGAAGCCTTTGGCGGGGTCGCGCCGCCGTTCGAGCTGCGCGAGCGCCAAAGTCCGCTCAGCCAGGGTCTCGAACATCAGAAACCGCGGGCCATTACACTTCGCAAGAGCCTCAACCAAAGGACCTGCAGCGTCAGTGCGGTCGCCCGCAAAACCCGCCGCGCCGCCGATGAACGCGGTCGCCATGCGCTAGTCCGATTTCAGCGCTTCGAGCTCGGCAGCCCGGCGCGCGGTGTGCGTGAGCAAACACTCATTGGCGGCAAGCCGGCCCGCGCTCCCGCCATCGTCATAGAGCCCGCAATTCGCATCGCGGAAGGTTAGCCACTTGCGCTGCGCATCGCGCGCCAGCGCTTTGCGCTTCTCAGGCAAGGGCGCGAGCAGCAGGCGATAGGCCGTGTTCAGACGCTCGTCCTGCTTTTCGTATTCGGCGGAGATGCAGTCCTGCATCATGGGGGTGACGCCGCCCGATTTTTCCATGCACTCGGAATACGACTTGCTTACCGCTTCCTCGGCTTTCGCCGGCAGGACAAGGACAAGAACACAAGCCGCGGCGCAGCAAGCGAAAACCTTCACGGTCAGCCCCCCTTGATGCCGGCGATCTCGATCAGCCGCTTCAGGAAGCCGTTATAGTTGTTGACCGTCCAGTCGGGGTTGGGCGCGTCGCTGACGAGACTGTAGCTCCGGTCCGGTCCGATCAGCCGCGCTTCGATCGTGTAGGTGACGTTGCCGCTTTTCCACTCCACGACGCGCGTCACGTGCATCACCCGCACGCCCTCGACCGTGCGTTCGCCGACCGCGGCGATTTGCGCGTCCTTGACGTTGCCGCTGCCGGTGTTTTGCTGAACCAGGCCGCGATGATGTTGTTCGTATTCGGCAAGCGTCAATGCCGGACGGTGCGGCTGGCGCTTGTAGCTGACGACCGAGCCCTTGGCGCAGTTGTCAGCCGCACAACGATAATAGATGACGCCGTCGGCACGGGTCTCGGCATTCCAACCCTCAACCGCGAGCGCGACTTCCTGCGCCGCCACGGGAGACGCGAACAGTAGCGACAAAACCAGGATCACCACGGGCCGCACATTACGCTCCAGCAGGCACTCAATTCATCGGCACCATCGCCGAGTCCTTGGAGTTACGCAAAGTCAGCGAGGTCTTCACGTTGCGGACATTCGGCGCAGCGGTGAGCTCGGCGACGAAAGCCTGAAACGTTTTCAGGTCGGGCGCGACGCATTTGAGAACGAAATCGATCTCGCCGGAAAGCATCCAGCATTCGCGCACCAGCGGTTGATCACGCACGAATTTCTCGAATGCCGCGAGATCCGCTTCGGCCTGGCTCGACAAATGCACGAAGGCAAAGACCACGACCTCGTAACCCAGCAGCTTTTCATCGAGCAGCGCGCGGTAGCCCTTGACGTAACCGGCCTCCTCCAGCGCGCGAACGCGCCGTAAGCAGGGCGGCGCCGAAATGCCGACGCGGCGGGCAAGTTCGACATTGGTAATGCGGCCGTCCGCCTGCAATTCGGACAGGATCTTGCGGTCGATGGCGTCGAGACGGCCGGGCACAGGATTGGGTCCCTTGGCTT
Organism: Pseudolabrys sp.; assembly: GCA_019247925.1. Classification (GTDB taxonomy): domain Bacteria; phylum Pseudomonadota; class Alphaproteobacteria; order Rhizobiales; family Xanthobacteraceae; genus Pseudolabrys. Next base: position 2,583 of record JAFBAG010000223.1, on the reverse strand, counting down.
GCGTGCGGCGATTGGCCTGAGGGTAGCGCGTAATAAAGTTTCGCGAAACATTATTGCGCGTGAGAAAAGGCGCGAAACAGCGACGCATGGCTCGCCCAGGCTGGGGGCCACGTCGGTCCGGTGGGTTGCGTATCTTGCATAGCTCGACCCAGAACATAAATTAACGCCCGCACACGGGTCCCACCGGACCGGTGCCGGGCGCATCGCCCGCGGGGCGCAATGGCTAAAACAACCCACGTCAAGGTTCTCATCATCGGCTCCGGCCCGGCCGGCTACACCGCAGCGATCTATGCTGCGCGCGCAATGCTCGAGCCCGTCCTGATCCAGGGCATCCAGCCGGGCGGCCAGCTCACCATCACCACCGATGTCGAAAACTACCCCGGTTTCGCCGACGTGATCCAGGGCCCCTGGCTGATGGAGCAGATGCAGAAGCAGGCCGAACATGTCGGCACCAGGATCGTCACCGATCACGTCAATAAGGTCGAGCTTGGCCAGCGACCGTTCCGGGTCCACACCGACTCGGGCGAGCTCTATCTCGCCGACGCGTTGATCATCGCGACAGGCGCGCAGGCGCGCTGGCTCGATCTGCCGTCCGAACAGGAGTTCAAGGGCTACGGCGTATCGGCGTGCGCGACCTGCGACGGGTTTTTCTACAAGAACAAGGAAGTGCTGGTGATCGGCGGCGGCAACACCGCAGTCGAGGAAGCGCTGTTCCTGACGAACTTTGCCTCCAAGGTCACCGTCGTGCATCGCCGTGACAGCTTCCGCGCCGAACGTATCCTGCAGGATCGCTTGTTCAAGCATCCCAAGATCGAAGTCGTGTGGGACACGACGCTCGACGATGTTCTCGGCACCGACAGCCCGCGCAAAGTGACCAAGGCCAAACTCAAGAATATCAAGACTGGCGCCGTCACCGAGAAAAACGTCGACGGCATCTTCATCGCGATCGGACACAGCCCGGCCTCCGAGCTGTTCAAGGGACAAATCGAGATGAAGCCCTCGGGCTACATCGTCACCAACGGATATTCGACCGCGACATCGATACCCGGTGTGTTTGCCGCGGGTGACGTGACCGACGAAGTCTACCGGCAGGCGGTCACCGCAGCGGGACAGGGCTGCATGGCCGCCCTCGAAGTCCAGAAATTCCTGCACGCCCACGACAGCCATCGCGCGGCCGCGGAGTAAGCCATGGCGAACGGGACCGTGCCCGGCAATTCCATGGATTGGGACAAGCTGAAAGTTTTCCACGCCGCGGCCGAAGCGGGCTCGTTTACGCATGCCGGCGAGCGGCTGGGGCTCTCGCAATCGGCGGTTTCTCGCCAGGTCTCGGCGCTCGAGAGCGAGCTTTCGGTGTCGCTATTTCATCGCCATGCGCGTGGGTTGATCCTCACCGAGCAGGGCGAATTGCTCTACCGCACCGCTCATGAAGTGTTCATGAAGCTCGAGGCGGCGCGCACCAAGCTGACCGATAGCCGTGAACGTCCGAATGGCGAGCTGAAAGTGTCGACGACGCCGGGCATCGGCATCCATTGGCTGACGCCGCGGCTTGGCGAATTCCTCGACCTCTATCCCGACATTCATGTGACGCTGATCACCTCAGACGAAGAGCTCGATCTGGCAATGCGAGAGGCTGACGTGGCGATCCGCTTGCGGCAGCCGACCCAGCCGGACCTGATCCAGCGCAAGCTGTTCTCCGTGCATTTCCACGCCTACGCGTCGCCGGATTATCTCAAGCGCTTCGGAACGCCCCGCACGCCCGAAGACCTCGACGATAAGCACCGCATTATTCTGCTGGGCGGGATGGTGCCCTCTTACCTGCAGAACCGGCGCTGGCTGGTCGAGATCGGCCGCAATGGCAAAGGGTCGCGGGTGCCGAAGCTATCCGTCAATAACGTGCTCGGCGTGCTGCGTGCGTGCCAGCGCGGCTTGGGCATCGCGCTACTGCCGGATTATCTGGTCGAGGAAAACGGCGGGCTGGTGCAGCTGTTCGGCGAGCAGAACACGCTCGCGCTCGACGCCTACTTTGTCTATCCGGAAGAACTTAAATCGGTTGCACGCATACAAGTTTTCCGCGACTTCCTGGTCGCGAATGCCCAACGCTGGACGTTCTGACGCCCCCCTGCGGCAATCTGGCAATGATGAATGGCGTTGTTGATTCCACATGGCTGACATGCGGCCCACCGCATTGCCCGCGCATAAGCGAAGCGTAACGTTATGAGCGTTGCCGCCGGACGCATCCTCCCAAAAGGCTTCGGCGTGCAGCATGTTCCCCTCTGGAAGAGGGCCGGCCCCCACGCCGGTCACTGAAACCGGGCTCCCCCACGGAGCCCGGTTTTATTTTGGAGAGCGGGACGAGCTTCATTGTCAGCGGCGGGGGCGCGTGCCGAAGGTCTCTCATTTTATGAGACCATCCGGGCATCCCGGTCTGGCACAACGCCAGGCGGCTGATTTCGGGCCTTTTATGACATATTGACCGGCGCGCTCGCTGTGCCGATACATGAACCACGCCAACAGCCGCGATCAAAACGAAGGGCCCCAGGGCGGAGGAAAGTTATGGCTTACGTCACCGAAGAAAACCTGACG
>JAFBAG010000054.1 GCA_019247925.1 Pseudolabrys sp. | reverse complement strand
AGCGCACGGTGCCGGTGACCTGCGCCACCAGGGACTTCACGATTTCCGCCGGGTCGGTGATCGGCTTCGCCAGTACGTTGGCGACGACGGGCACTGCCGGCGGCTTGACGCTGACTTTGCCAAGTTCGTCCGCCATGACTTCGGCGGCTGGCCGCATCAGCGCGCAATGGAAGGGTGCGGACACCGGCAGCAGCATTGCGCGTTTGGCGCCTTTGCCTTTGGCGATCTCGACCGCCCGTTCGACCGCGACCTTGTGCCCTGAAACGACGACCTGCCCGCCGCCATTATCGTTTGCCGCCTGACAGATTTCGCCTTGCGCCGCCTCGGACGCGACCGCGGCGGCGGCATCGAATTCCATGCCGAGCAACGCAGCCATCGCCCCCGTTCCAACCGGGACGGCTTTCTGCATCGCGCGACCGCGCGCGCGAAGGAGCCGCGCCGTATCGCCGATCGTGAAGGTGCCGGCCGCCGCGAGCGCCGAATATTCGCCGAGCGAATGGCCGGCGACATATTTGACGTCGCGCTTCAAATCGACTCCCGCCTCGCCTTCGAGCACGCGCAGCGTCGCGAGCGACACCGCCATCAGAGCAGGCTGGGCATTTTCGGTGAGGGTCAGTTTATCGATCGGCCCCTCGAAAATGAGGGCGCTCAGTTTTTCGCCGAGGGCATCGTCAACTTCGGCAAAAACGGCGCGCGCCGGTCCGTAGGCGTCGGCCAGTGCCTTGCCCATGCCGACCGCCTGGCTGCCTTGGCCCGGGAAAATAAACGCCACCGACATGAATTGGCCTTCGCAATTCGTATTTTCGTTGAATTCGAGCCGAAAAACACCGCAAACCCGCCCCTGTCAAGGCGGTGACCGGGACGGTAACGAACCGACAAGGATGTTGGCGCTACTCTCGGTGCCGCACAGGTAATGCGTATGGCAGAGTTGCTTTCCGAGGATGATCTCGCCCGGGCGCGCCAAGATCCGGTCTTCCGGCAGCGCTTCTATGCCGATCATCTCGACCGCTTGCTCGACAAGCTCAACGAGATGCGCAAGCAAGGCGAGAGCGACCCGTTGCGCGCCAAGCAAATCAAGGAGGGCGTCGAACTCGCCGTAAAGCTGGCCGATCGCCTCAATACCAAAGACAGGCCGGGCCAGGCCGCGTGACAAGAGGCGTAATTGACGCCTGAATCGCGGTTCCCGCGGCTGCTTGTGTTTCCGTTCAAAGAGGCTATAACGCCCGCGCTCCGTTGATCCCGGTTGGGAACTGAACGGACGGCCGCTTTCAGCTTTCAATCAAAGTCGAAAACGGTAGGGCCAGTCGGTCCGTCGTCCCGTGTTTCCGCCTTCTGAGCATTCGAGCCTTTCCCGAAGGGCTCGAGGGGCTAGGCGCCAGGGTCAGCGACAGGGAATGCCCTTGAAGGGCAACAGGAAAGGTTTGCGATGCCGTTGTACGAGCATGTCTACCTTGCGCGCCAGGATCTTAGCGCGCAGCAGGTCGAAGAAATTACCGCCAACCTGACGAACATCGTCGGTCAGAACGGCGGCAAGATCGTCAAGAACGAATATTGGGGCGTCAAATCGCTCACCTACCGGATCAATAAAAACCGGAAGGCGCATATGACGCTGTTCAACATCGACGCGCCGCCGGCCGCGATCAACGAGGTCGAGCGTCAGGAGCGCATCAATGAAGATATCCTGCGCTATCTCACGGTGCGCGTCGAAGAACACGAGGAAGGTCCCTCGGCGATGATGCGCAAGTCGGATCGCGACGACCGCGGCGATCGTGGAGACCGCGGTGATCGTGGTGATCGTGGCGACAGGCCGCGCCGTCCCCGTGAGGGCGATGGCGAAGAAGCCGCGGCGACGGAGGAATAAACAATGGCATTTGGTTCTCAGGGTGGCGGCGCGCGCCGTCCGTTCTTCCGCCGGCGTAAGACCTGCCCGTTCTCGGGAGCGAACGCTCCGAAAATCGATTACAAGGACGTCAAGCTGTTGCAGCGCTACATTTCCGAGCGCGGCAAGATCGTACCGAGCCGCATCACCGCGGTATCGGCCAAGAAGCAGCGCGAATTGGCGCAAGCCATCAAGCGCTCGCGGTTCCTCGGATTGCTTCCTTACGTAATCCGATAACTGGGTAACGAGGCCCGCGGAGTCATTCCTCGGGCCGATGGTTGGGGCGGCGAAGGCCGCCTCTAACCGCTCGAAAGGAGCGGGACAGCTCGTGATGCTACAGATTGCCCTCGTTGGTCTTGGCGCCGGTGCCGCAGCAGCTTTGCTGTTCGCCTCGGTCGTATCGGCGTCGTGGCTGTCGATCGTGCTGTTTTACGTGGCGCCGCTGCCGATCCTCATCGCGGCCCTCGGGTGGTCGCACTGGGCGGCGCTGATCGCAGCCTTCAGCGCAGCAGCGGCGCTGTGGCTCGCTTTCGGCGGCATATTTTTCACGGCCTTCCTTGCCAGCGTCGGCCTGCCCGCCTGGTGGCTCGGCTATCTCTCGATGCTGGCTCGCCCGGCGGCAAACGGAAGCGGCGCGCTCGAATGGTATCCGGCGGGCCGTCTGGTCGTTTGGGCCGCGCTCCTCGCCGTTCTGGTTGTGATCGTGGCCATGCTCAATTTTGGCAGCGATCTAGAGTCGTTCCGCGCCGGCCTGTCGCGCTCGCTGGAGCGCATGTTCCGCACGTCCGACGAAGGGAACCGCAGCAAGATCATCGAGTTCTTCGTTTTCGCCTTGCCGCCTGCTGCCGCGGTGTTGGCCACAATCACCAATGTCTTCAATCTGTGGCTGGCCGCGCGCGTCGTGAAATTTTCCGGCAGGCTCAACCGGCCGTGGCCTGACCTCCCGGCGATGGAATTTCCACGCTGGGCACCCGCCGTGCTCGGTCTTGTTGTGCTGCTAAGTTTTCTCGGCGGCATGCTTGGCCTCCTCGCCGGCGTCGCGTCAGCAAGCCTGCTCATTGCCTACGGAATCCTCGGCCTGGCCGTGATGCACACCGTGACGCGCAATCTCGCGAGCCGCGGCCTCGTGCTCGGCGGCGTCTATGGCGCCGTCATCATCTTCGGCTGGCCGATCCTGGCGCTTTGCACGCTGGGTCTCGCCGAAACCGCATTCGATCTCCGCCGCCGGTTCGCGCAACGTCGCGCGCGGCCGCCCGGCACGTAAGTTCAACCGTTCAGACAAGGAGTAAGGCGATGGAAGTCATTCTACTCGAACGCATCGGCTCGCTGGGGCAGATGGGCGATACCGTCAAGGTCAAGGACGGCTATGCGCGTAATTTCCTGCTGCCGAAGGGCAAGGCGTTACGCGCCACCAAGGACAACAAGACGCGTTTTGAATCCATGCGCAGCGACCTCGAAGCGAAAAGCGCGGCCGCCAAGAGCGAGGCAGGCGGCGTCGCCGGCAAGCTCGAAGGCAAGACGCTTGTCGTGTTGCGGCAGGCCGCGGAGTCCGGCCAACTCTTCGGTTCGGTCTCGCCCCGCGACATCGCCGCGATGCTGGTCGAGGACGGCATCAAGGTGAACCGCGCCCAGGTCGTCCTCAATGCGCCGATCAAAACGGTCGGGCAATACAAAGTGCCGGTCGCGCTGCATCCCGAAGTCGAAGTTGTGGTCACCGTCAACGTCGCGCGCAACGCCGACGAGGCCGAGCGGCTCGCGCGTGGCGAAGACATTACGGTGCGCCGCGAGCAGACCGATGAGGAAGCGGAAAAGGCTGCCGCCCAGGCGGCGGGTGAAGCCTTGTTCGATCCGGATGTCGCCGAAAAGCGCGCCAAGGAAGCCGAGGGCGCCGAAGGCGAGTCCGCGCCAGCGGAAGCTGCCGCGGAGCCGGAAAAGAAGCCCAAGAAAGAGCGCAAGAAGAAAGAAGCGAACGACAGCGAGACCGCTGCCGGCGCTTAGTTCTTCTCGCCGGGATTTTCGGCGGGCTTGCTTTCAGACGGTTTGGCCTCCGGCGGAGTTTCCGCCGGAGGTTTTGTTTCGGCAGCGGGTGGCGGCGGCGGTGCAGCCGCCGGCGCAGTTGCGCTCGCGTTTTCCGGTTTTGCTTCGCCGGGCTTGGCCGCGGGCTTGCGGTCGGCGGCCGGCTTGCCGCCCTCGCCCGGCTTCGCGGCGTTGCGCCGTTGCGGTTGTGGCTTTGCGGCTGGCACATCGAGCGATTGCAGATAGGCGGAAAGCGCCGCCGCCGTTTCACGGCTCGACGTGTAGTGCTCGCGCAGGAAATTGGAGAGGCCGAAAATGCCGCCTGAGCGCGCAAGGCCCTGCGGAGATTTGTGACAAACGGCACAATCGGAGGCGAAAATCTGGGCAGGGCTTTTTCCGGATTCCAGCACTTCCTGCCCGAAAGCGGGCAGCGCCACGCCGAAGGCGACCATAATCAAAGCAAAACGGCCCAACAGTCCCATCGTCATATTCCCAATATCGGCAAACCAGTTGGCCCGTTCATACTCCAGATTGCGATATTTGCGAGGGCAATAGGACGGTCTCGACAGCATTTTGATGCGATTGCTGCGAAAACGGGATTTTGATTAAATTATCAGGCCAGACGGGCTTCCTGACGGCAGTGCCGAGGTGAACTGAGTAGAGCGAGCGGCCGATGGATCGGTTGCTGAAATTTCTGTTCGGGACTTATTTCCGGCGGGGGAACCTCACTTTCATCACCTCGCGCGGGACGCACCTCAATTTTGGCGATCGTTCGGGAACGCCCGTCACATTGCGCCTGACCACGCCCGCGGCGGAACGCGCGCTGGTGCTCGACCCGGAGCTCAAGTTCGGCGAGCTCTACATGGACGGCGGCTTGGTGGTCGAGCAAGGCACGATCGCCGATGCGCTCGAGATCGCGCTTGGCCAATCCATCGAGTCGCCGAAATGGGCGAAGCTGCAGTGGCTGCTGCGTTTCATCCGCCGGCGCTTCCAGCAGTTCAACCCGCGGCGGCGCTCGCGCAACAACGTCGCGCATCATTATGACCTCGATGGGCAGCTCTATTCGCTCTTCCTCGATGCCGACCGGCAATACAGCTGCGCTTATTTCGAGAACTCCGAGCAGACGCTCGACGATGCGCAGCTTGCCAAGAAGCGGCATTTGGCGGCCAAGCTGCTGCTTGCGCCCCACAGCCGCGTCCTCGATATCGGGTGCGGCTGGGGTGGTCTTGGCCTCTACCTCGCGGAAATGGCGGGCGCGCACGTGACCGGCGTCACGCTGTCTCAAGAGCAGCATGGCATCGCACAAGGCCGCGCGGCCGAGCGCAACCTCGCCGATCGCGCGCAATTCCGGTTACAGGACTATCGCGACGTCAAGGAGAAGTTCGACCGCATTGTCTCGGTCGGCATGTTCGAGCATGTCGGCATCAATCATTATGATGCGTTCTTCAAGAAATGCGCCGAGCTGCTCGACGACTACGGTGTCATGGTGCTGCATTCGATCGGGCGCTCCGAAGGGCCGGGCATCACCAACCCCTGGATTGCGAAATACATCTTCCCCGGCGGCTATATCCCGGCGCTTTCCGAAGTTTTGCCCCGGATCGAGCGCGCCGGCCTGTTGATGACCGACATCGAGATTCTGCGCCTGCATTACGCCGAAACCCTCAAGAACTGGCGCGAGCGCTTTCTCGCCCATCGCGATGAGATCGAGCGCATTTCTGACCAGCGCTTTGTCAGAATGTGGGAATTCTATCTGGCGTCGTCGGAAATGGCGTTCCGCAAGCAGGCCATGATGGTCTTCCAGATCCAGCTCACCAAGCGCCAGGACGTCGTGCCTATGACGCGCGACTATATCGTTCAGGAAGAAACGCGCCTGCGTGCCGCCGAAGGCCACTCAACGCCGCCCCTGCGTCTGGCCGGGGAGTAGCGTCAACCGGTAATCCCCCGTCTCGAACGCCGTGTGGATTGCGGGGCCTCCCCCCTTCCAGCGCGAGCGGGGCCGCAACGCCGTGCTAAAGCCCACAATCTTGGTTAAGCCCGGTTATCCATGAGCCCCGCCGATTCGGCTGCCCGCAAGCAGGTTGAAAGCCCTGCGCCCGCCTTCCGCTCCGCCCCGCATAATCTCGAGGCGGAACAGGCGCTGCTGGGCGCGATCCTGGTCAACAACGAAGCGTTCTACCGGGTTTCGGATTTCCTGGAGCCCAAGCATTTCTTCGAGCGTATCCATCAGAAGATTTTCGAGCTGTCGCGCGATCTGATCCGCGCCGGAAAGGTGGCGACACCGGTCACGCTCAAGACCTTCCTCGAAGCCGATGCCGACCTCGGCGGAATTACCGTGAGCCAGTACCTTGCGCGGCTCGCCGCCGAGGCGACCACGATCATCAATGCGGCGGACTACGGGCGCACTGTCTACGATCTCGCGTT
>JAFBAG010000139.1 GCA_019247925.1 Pseudolabrys sp. | reverse complement strand
TTGAGCGCGTCGTCGTTGCCATAAGGATCCATGATGGCGACGACCAGCGCGCCTTTTTTGTAATGCGCGATCTCACCCTTCGACGGACGGCGTACTTTCAGCACGATATCCGCATCGGCCGCGACGTTTTCACCGATCTTGGCGCCGGCTGCCTCGAAGTCGGTATCGAGAACGCCCGAGCGCAAACCGGCGCCGCGGTCGACCACGACCTCGGCGCCGAGCGCGATCAGTTTCTTGACGGTTTCAGGCGTGGCCGCGACGCGCGGCTCGGCGGCATCCGATTCGCGGGCGACGGCAATACGCATCGGCCTGCCCCTGGCGTTCCCGCGCTAGTGCGCGCCCGCTCCCGACAAGCCGTTGACGGCGAAGATCAGGAAGCACAGCACGAAAGCCACGTAGCTCGGCGTGCGCGTGCCATTGAGCATGCCGAACACACCGCCAAGCGCCGCGAGGACGAAGATGATCGTCGCCCAGCCCCAATGCCCCATCACGCCGCCGGTCGCGAGCCCGAAGCAGAGATTCACGACATGGAGAAGTCCGGTGAAGGCGAAGTGCAGGAAACCTTCATAGGTCCCCTCGTGCGCGGGATAATCATTGCCGGGCGCGGTGGCGTATTCGACGGTGCCGTGGTCGGCCATGGGGTAGCTCCGGAGAAATTCGTTTGGCGGGTCGCGAAATCCGACCTGACGGATACCGCGAACGGACGCGCGGGGCAACGGCGATCGGGACTTATCGCGCGGCTGGGGATGACAGTTTAGCGGCGTCCAGCGCGGCCTTTTGGCGCTTGGCAACTTTCGCCACCGAGAAATCCGCGATCGCCTCGTTGAACAGCCGGTAGAAATTCAGTTCGGCGGCGAGATGGAGAAACACGCCGCCGAGCCCGATCGCGGCGCGATCCATGAAGACGAATTCGCGCGGCACCCGCACCGGACCTTTCTGCTTGAGCGCCTGGTGGACGCGGAAGGCTTCGCGGCGGCCGTATTCCGCCGGCTTCACCCCGTCGGCGATGGTACGGGTGCGATTGTCGAGCAGCGGCCCGTAGATGAAGCGTGCCCAGATGTTGAGCGCTTCGATCAGGTCCTTGTTGAGCCGCTGGAAGCCCCAGGTCTCATAAGCATGGATGACGAGATCGTCGTTGCCGGTCTCGAGGCCGCGATAAAGATCGACCACGCCGCCGACGAATTCCGGCGGAAAAATCCGGATGCAGCCATAATCGAGCAGATTGATGCCGGCGGCTTTCCTCTTTTCGTCGAACACCGTGTAGTTGCCGAGATGGGGATCACCATGGATCACGCCGTGGCGCGAGAATGGCAGCCACCACGCGGTGAACAAGGCCTTTGCGAGACGATTGCGTGTGGCGAGCGTGTCGTCCTTGTGGGCGAGGAGTTTGCGGCCCTCGAGCCAATCGAGGGTGATGAGCCGACCGGTTGACAGCGTGTCCCAGACTTGCGGCACGCGAATTTCTTCTTCGTCAGCGAGCATGTGCCGGTAGAGCGCGACATGCTTGGCCTCGCGCCGGTAATCGAGTTCTTCCCGCAGCCGCGCGCCGATCTCCTGCGCAATCTCGGTCGTATCGATCGCAGTATCGAAGCGGCGGCGCACGGCGAAGAGCAGTTGCAACTGGCGCAGGTCCGCTTCGACCGCGCTCTGCATGTCGGGATATTGCAGCTTGCAGGCGAGCGGAGCGCCGTCGAGCGCAGTGGCACGATGCACCTGCCCGAGCGACGCTGCGGCGGCGGGCTGGTGCTCGAAGCTCTTGAACTTCTTTTCCCAGTCCGCGCCGAGCTCCGCCGTCATGCGCCGCCGCACGAACGCCCAGGCCATGGGCGGCGCCTGGCTCTGCAACTTCATGAGTTCTTCGGCGTACTGCGCGGGCAGCGCGTCGGGGATGGTGGCGAGCATCTGCGCCACCTTCATGATCGGTCCTTTCAGGCCGCCGAGCGCGGCCGCGAGGTCGAGCGCGTTGCGGTCGTGGTTCTGCTTGCGGCCGAGCACACGATTGGCGGCGACCCGGGCGGCAACGCCGCCGACATTGGTGCCGACCCGCGCATAACGGCGCGCGCGGGCGCTGAAGCGGTTCTTCTCGCGGTCGGGACGTAACGCCATTACTTGCCTGTTTCCAACGCCTCAAGCTCGCCGATCAGATTGGCAATGACCGAAAGCCCACCATCCCAGAATTTGGGATCGGTCGCGTCGAGCCCGAACGGCGCCAGCAATTCCGAATGATGCTTGGTGCCGCCGGCCGCGAGCATCGCGAGATAACGCTCGGCGAAGCCTTCATTGGATTTTTCGTAAACCGCATAAAGCGAGTTCACCAGGCAATCGCCGAACGCATAGGCGTAAACGTAAAACGGCGAATGCACGAAATGCGGAATGTAGCTCCAGAACACTTCGTAGCCTTCCTTGAGCTTGATCGCCGGGCCGAGGCTCTCGCTCTGCACCGCCATCCAGAGCTCGCATAACTTGTCGGGCGTGAGCTCACCCTTGCGCCGCTCCGCATGAACGCTGCGCTCGAAAGTGTAGAACGCGATCTGCCGCACCACCGTGTTGATCATGTCCTCGACCTTGGCGGCGAGCATCGCCTTCCTTTGCTTCTTGTCGGTCGTCGCGGCGAGGAGCTTGCGGAAGGTCAGCATCTCACCGAACACGCTTGCGGTCTCGGCGAGGGTGAGCGGCGTCGGCGCCATCAGCGGGCCGTTCGGCGCGGCGAGCACCTGGTGCACGCCGTGGCCGAGCTCATGCGCGAGCGTCATGACGTCACGCGGCTTGCCCTGATAGTTGAGCAGCACGTAAGGGTGCGCCGAAGGCACGGTCGGATGCGCGAAAGCGCCGGGCGCCTTGCCCGGGCGCACCGGCGCGTCGATCCAGTTCTGCACAAAAAAGCGGTCAGCCACTTCCGCCATGCGCGGCGAAAACGCCCCGTAAGCGGTGAGCACGGTCGAGCGCGCCTCGCTCCAGGGGATCGTGCGCTGCGCCACTTTCGGCAGCGGCGCGTTGCGGTCCCAATGCGGCAGCTCTTTCTTGCCGAACCATTTGGCCTTGAGCTTGTAGTAGCGATGCGACAGCCGCGGATAGGCGGCGCGCACCGCCGCCACCAGCGCGTCCACCACTTCCGGCTCGACGCGATTGGAAAGATGCCGCGCGTCGGCGATGTCCTTGAAGCCGCGCCAGCGGTCGGAAATCTCCTTGTCCTTGGCGAGCGTGTTGGTGATCAGCGCAAACTGCCGGATATTTTTCTTGAAGGTCGATGCGAGTGCCTCGGCGGCGGCTTTCCGCTTCTTGCCGTCGGCGTCCTGCATGAAGTTCAGCGTCGGCTCGATCGCGAGTTCTTTGTTGCCAACCTTGAAGCGCAGGCTCGCGATCGTCTCGTCGAACAGCCGGTTCCACGCCGAATAGGTGGTCACCGATTTTTCGTGGAACAGCTGCTCGATGCGATCCTCGAGCTGGTACGGCTTTTCCTTGCGGATGTCCTCTAGCCAGGGCCGATAATGCCCGAGCGCGGGATTGCCCATCGCCGCATCGAGCTTGGCGTCGTCGAGGCGGTTGAGCTCGAGCACGAAGAACAGCAGATGGGTCGACGCCGCGGTGAGGCGCTCCTGCACATCGGCGTAGAACTTGGCCCGGGCGGGATCGGCGGTGTCGCCGGCGTGGATGAGGCCGGCGTAGGAGCCGAGCCGCCCCATCAGGTCGTCGAGCGCTTCGAACCGCTGCACCGCTTCGGCAAGCGCCTTGGCGCCGTCGGGCGCTTCGAGGAGCGTGGCGAGCTTGCCCTTG
>JAFBAG010000127.1 GCA_019247925.1 Pseudolabrys sp. | reverse complement strand
GATGGCTTCGGTCGAATAGGTCTGCGCGTTCACACTCTGCGGCTTGTCGCTGTCGCCGGCGCCGCGATGGTCGAACACGATGCAGCGATAGCGCTTGGAGAACTCGGCGACCTGGAAGTCCCAGGCATTGAGCAGGCCGACCAGGCCCGGGATGAAGAGGAACGCGGGGCCTTTGCCGCGTTCCTCATAATTGAGCGTGAGTTCGCCGGCCTTGACGCGAGGCATCTTACTCGCCGCTCTTCATGATCTCGGCTACCTCGACGGCGCGGCCTTCGCGCGCCGATTTCACACCCGCCTTGATGACCGCGAGATTGCGCGACGCCCGGTAGCCGTCGGTCTCCGGCTTCTTGCCGTCGCGTATGCAGTCGACGAATTCGTCGAGCTCCTCGCGGATCGTGTCGCCGATCTCGGTCTTGACCGGATTGGCCTTGGTCTCGCCGCGCTTGAGGTGACGCAAGCCGTTGAATAGGTCGTAATAGGCGCTCGCTTCCTTGCCGTAGATATTCATCATGTAATATTCCGACGCCGAGGCGTAGGACGCGGTGAGGTTTGAGATCGCGCCGCTGTCGTGCTCGAGAATCAAATTCGCGACATCGGGATTGTCGCCGGGCAGCACCAGCCGGTTCGACATGCCGCTGACGCGCTTGACCGGGCCCATCAGCATCTCCAGCACGTCGACGTAGTGGATGCCGATCTGGAGCATCACGCCGCCGGGCATGCCTTCGGCCTGATAGCGCCACGATGACAGGTCGATCTTGCCGAGGCGGTCGCGCGATATATTGCCTTCCGCCTGGACGAGCTTGCCGAAGCGGCCCGCCTCTATCTCATTGCGGATCCAGCGGAAATGGCCTTCGCGGCGGCGCTGATAGCCGAGCGCGAGGACGACGCCGGCCTTCTCGCATATCCGCGCAATTTCCATGCCTTCGCCGACCGTGTTGGCGATCGGCTTGTCGAGGAAGACGTGCTTGCCGGCGTCCGCGGCCTGCCGCGTCGTCTCGAGATGCACATTGTTCGGCGTGGTGTTGATGATCGCTTCGATCGTCGTATCGGCGAGGATCGCTTCATAGCTCTGCGCCTGCGCGCAGCCGTATTTTTTCGCGAAAGCCGCGCGCTTGTCGGCGGAGCGCGTGAAGCAGGTCACGATCTCGAACTTGTCGGAGCGTTTGCAGGCGTCGGCGAGCACATCCGACCACCAGCCAATCCCAAGAACGGCGACGCGTAATTTTTTCATTGTTCGACGCACATGAACGCCGCCGCGATAATGCACCGCGGCGGCGGTTACAGAGGACAATCAGTTTTGCTTGGTGTTCTCGGCGGCTTCCTTGAGGATCGGCGCCCAGCGTGGAATATCCGACGCCACCGTTTTGCGCAGGACTTCCGGACCGCGCTCGGCCTTCGGCGGCACCGTGCCGCCGAGCTTGCCTAGCCGTTCTGCCGTCGCCGGATCGTCGAGCGCCTTGTCGAGCGCGTCGGCGAGCTTGGCGACGATTTCCTTCGGCGTTCCCTTCGAGGCGTAGATCGCGCTCCAGATGTTGAGCTTGAAGTCCGGTGCGCCGGCTTCCTTGTTGGTCGGCACATCCGGAATGACGGCGAGGCGCTGGTCGGCTGACAGGACGATGCCCTTCACCTTCTCGCCCTGAATATGCGGCACCATCACCACCGCCTGCTCGCAGGCGTAGTCGACGTGACCGCCGACGAGATCATTGAGGCCCGGACCCATCCCGCGATAGGCCACCAGAGTCGGCTTCAGGCCGAACACCTGGTTGAAGAGGATGCACGCCATGTGCGACGTGCCGCCGACGCCGCCATGCGCGTTCTTCACGTTGACGCCGGTCTTGCGCGCCCACTCGACGAATTCCTTGACGTTGTTCGCCGGGATGTCCTTGCGGATCGCGATCGCCGCCGGCGCATTGGCCGACATGCCGACCGGCTCGAAATCCTTGGTCGAGTCATATTTAAGGTTGGGATAGAAGGTCGGCGCGGCGATGATCGTGCCCATGCTGGCGGCGAGCAGCGTATAACCGTCACCGGGAGCCTCGGCGACGCGCGTGGCGCCGAGCGTGCCGCCGGCACCGCCGACATTTTCGATCACGATATTGACGCCGAGGTGCTTCTGCATGCCGTCGGCGGCGATGCGGGCCACGACGTCGCTCGGTCCGCCGGCCGGAAACGGCACCACCATGGTGATGTTGCGCGACGGAAAGTTCTGCGCGGCGGCCGGGACCGCCATCATCAGTGGCGCGGCCAGCGCCAACCAGATCATTTTTTTCATTGTGCTCCTCCCTGTCCTCTTTGGTTTTTAGATTTTGAGTTGCCCTATCGTGCCGTCTTTTGTGAGCGCCGCAAAGCGGCCATCGTCATGCGTGACCAGAATGGTCACGTTCGGTTCGGTGTTCGCGATCGTGTTGAGCCAGCGCAACTGCACCATCACGGCCGGCACATCTTCCTTCACCCAGGGCGCCGCCTTGCCCTTGATCTGCCGGATGTTCTCGTAATTCCAGGCGGCGTCGACGCTATGGAGAATCTCGCGGCCATCGGCGAGCGCGATATAGACCATCTGGTGATCCGCACTGTGGCCCGGCGCCTTGAACAGCACCACGCCCGGAGCGACTGGATGATAGGTCTCGTAATTGACGGAGATGAATCGCGCGGCGCGCTCCGGCGTCAGCTTCAGATGCGGCCGGTGCGGCTTGTTCACCATCAGATCGAGGGTGTGGCCGCTGGCGATGGTCTTGGCCGCGAGCGCATCGGCATTTTTCGACTGCGTGACGCCCGCGACGTGATCGGCATGGAAGTGAGTCAGAACGATCGTCTTTGCGGCCTCCAGCGCGCGCTGCAGCTTGGCGAATTCCTCCGCGAAATAGGGCTCGCGCTTGTCCGGCTCGGAGAACGAGTCGTGCGTTTGCTGATCGAGGCCGCTGTCGAGCATCATCGTGCTGTCCGGGAACACGACCTGAAACGCCGTGCGCGGCATGGTCACCGGCGTGTCGTCACCGCCTTCGATCACGAACTTCTTCGGCCGGATGCTGGCAGCAACGCGGATGCCATTGACCGCAAGGGGCTTTTCGCCGGGCAGAAAATCCGCGGCTTTGCGCAGTTCCGACAGCCGGGTCGTGAAGGGCGTCTCGGCGGGCTGAAGCTGGGGCGCGGGCGCGTTCATTCCTTCACTCCGCCGCCTGCATTTTTTCGGCGCGCTCCTTGGCGCGGATCGCCATCAGGACTTTCTCCGGCGTCGCCGGCAGAGAAGTGATGCGCACACCGACGGCATCGTAGATCGCGTTCATGATCGCGGGGATGGTCGGCACCATGGCCGGCTCGCCGATCCCCTTCACGCCGAGCGGACCGATCGGGTCCGGATCCTCGACAATGATGGACGTGACGTGCGGCACGTCCAGCGAGGTCGGCAGGATGTATTTGGCAAAGCCCGAGGTGGAGGTATGGCCGTCCTGGAGCTGATAATCCTCCATCAGCCCCTGGCCGAGCGCCTGGACGATGCCGCCTTCGATCTGGCCTTCGACGCCCTTGGGATTGACGGCGCGGCCTACGTCATGCGCGGCCCAGATGCCAAGCACCTGCACTTCGCCGGTGACGGTATCGACTTCGACCTCAGCGACCTGGGTGCCGAACACATAAGCTTGCCACGGCCGTCCGGCACCATCGACAGGATCAAGCCCGGTCGTGTCGGTGCCGAACGATGCCGAGCCGACTGGCACCACCCCGCGCTGCTTGCAGCATTCGACCGCCTTGCCCATCGTAATCTTGTGGTTGGTGTTCTCGGCCCAGACGAAGCCATTGCCGGTCCGCACGATGGCCTCGTCGACGCCCCACATCTCGGCCATGACTTTGACGAGTCGCTTGCGCGCCTCGCGCGAGGCGAGCGCGACGACATTGCCGATCATGTAGGTCTGGCGGCTCGCGCCCGCGTGCGCCGCCTCGGGCGCGCGCGACGTGTCGTTGTCGCCGATGATCACATCCTGCGGCTTGACGCCCATCTCTTCCGCGGCGATCTGCGCCAGCACCGTCAGAATACCTTCGCCAATCTCGGTGACCCCCGTGACGACCTTGGCGCTGCCGCCGTCGTCGATCTCCGCCCACGCGGCGGCGCGATCCACGGTGGCGGTGCGGGCGATCCCGTACCAGCAGGCGGCCATGCCTCGTCCGCGTTTGCGCCCCATTATTCGGCCGCCTCGCGCTTGGCGTCGGCATCGAAGCGCGCGCCGAGCGCGCAGGCCGGACGGATGCCGGGGCCGTTGAGATCGTGTCGCGTCCCGCCACGCACCGTGGGAGCGCCTTTTTCCCAGCCCGACGCCTTCTCGGCTTCGTCGAGGCAGCGCAGCAGGCTCACCGTGCCGAGCTTCGCCTTGGTGTGGGTCAGCGCGCCGTCGCGCATGGCATTGATGCGGCGGATGTCGAACGGGTCAAGACCGAGCCGCTCCGCGGCCACATCCAACATCGACTCGGTGGCGAATTCGGTTTGCAGTGCGCCGAACGAGCGAAACGCGCCCGACGGCGTGTTGTTGGTGTAAATGCCGTAGGTGTCGATCTGGAGATTGGGCACCACGTAAGGGCCCGCCGCAAGGATCGCGCCCTTGCGCATCACACCCTCGGTCGAAAGCCCGTATGCGCCACCATCGCACACCATTTTCATCCGCGTCGCGACGATCTTGCCATCGCGGGTGAAGCCC
>JAFBAG010000153.1 GCA_019247925.1 Pseudolabrys sp. | reverse complement strand
TGACTTCATTGCGGCTCCTGAAACTGCTCGGATTCCCAGATGGGCGACTATCGATCATTGCCGTCCTCGCCGCAGGATGCCAGTGCGCCATTCGCCAAATCTGTGGTCAACTGGCGGCAGGAGGCCTGCGCCGTGCTAGACTGGGTTCGTACCGGATAAACCCATGACCCGATCCAGATTTCGCTTTCCGTTCTTGGTGGCAGCCGCGCTGGTGGTGACGGCCGGACCCGCTGCCGCGGCCAACTGGCTTGAGATGAATTTCTGGCTGTCCGGCCCACGCTATGACGGCGTCGTCCCGCCTTGCGAATACGGGCTCGGCCCGATCGCATCCCGGTTTGCCGAAAAGGAAGGGTCATTCTGGAATTCGGGTCTGACCATTCTGGACTTCGAAAGGGTGCGCCAGACGGCATTCCGCCCTTGGGCATCCGACACGATCCCGCGCCGGTTTTGCAGCGCTGTCGCTGTCGTGAGCGATGGACGCAAGCGGCCGGTGCATTACTGGATCGGCGAAGACACCGGATTTATCGGCGCGACCTGGGGCGTCGAATGGTGTGTGGTCGGGCTCGACCGCAACTGGGCTTACAACCCCGGGTGCAAGATGGCGCGGCCCTAACCTCGCGGGGCGCCCCAAATAAAAAGGGTCGCCAACCGGGGCGACCCTGCATTCCCAGATATTTTCAGTTGTTATTTCAGCTGCGTCGAAATCGACGAAAAGCTGGTCTTAAGCTTGGTGCCGAGCCCGTTCACCACCGCGATGATCGCCACAGAAATGCCGGCGGCGATCAGACCGTATTCGATGGCGGTCGCGCCGGATTGATCGGCGAGAAAGGCACGGATCTTTGTGCGCAGGGCTTTCACTGATCGTCCCCTCGAAAGATTGCATCCTGCTTTATCCAGCTAAATTTTGTGTAAAACCTCCCGCTAACATTCTGAGCAAATTGGGGAAAATCGCGTGCTCTGTTCCAAAGTGCACATAACGACGGGGTCGCGTGCATTTTGTTCTTGATTTGTTCCAAAGTCGAGCTACACTGCCTGCTGGTCTTTCGCAGGGGGCATCCAATGTTGCGTCTGGTCGTTTCCCGTCTCGCTCACGCGGCCGCCGCCGCGCTCGCCATCAGCTTCATCCTTTCCGTCACCCTCACGACCGCGCCAGCGCAGGAGCGTTCCGAGCTTCGCCAGGCGCCGGGCAGTGAGCAGAACGCGCAGAACCGGCCCGGACAGTTCGACTTTTACGTGCTGGCTTTGTCGTGGTCGCCCTCCTTCTGCGAGAGCGCGCAGGAGCGGGATCGGGCCCGCAGCAACGATCAGCAGTGCGGCGAGCGGGCTTATTCTTTCGTGGTGCACGGCCTGTGGCCGCAGCACGAACGCGGCTATCCCGGTTTTTGCCAGGTGCCGGCGCCCCGTCTTAACCGGGACATCGTCGACAAGATGCTGGATTTGATGCCCAGCCCGCGGCTGGTTTTTCATGAATGGGATCGCCATGGCACCTGCTCGGGGCTCGGGCAAAACGAATATTTCGAGACCGTGCGCAAAGCCCGCGCCGGTGTGACTATTCCCGAGCGCTTTCAGGCGATCGCGCAACCCTTGAGCGTGTCGCCGGGCGAGGTCGTCGATGCTTTCCTCAAGGCCAATGCGGGGCTCACGCCGGAGGCGATGTCGATCGACTGCGACAGCCGCAGGCTTCGCGAAGTACGCATCTGTCTGAGCAAGGATCTCGCCTTCCGTCCTTGTGCGGAGGTGGCGCGGCGCACCTGCCGGCGCGATCAGCTCATCATGCCGCCGGTACGCGGCGCCCGCGCCGCGGAGTTGCGTTAACCGCGGCGCTGCGATCGCGTTAAGCCGACGCTAATCCTGATCGCGCCTTGCGTGGGACGGTGTGGGGATATCCCGCGCCGCTCGGAAATCGGCGCAAGACTCCCGTAAGGGAATTGGCAAAGTCTGCCGCGCGTGAAGAACGCCGCAGGCAGGCAAAATGCGATGAGCTTGGTCAAGGATTACGCGGCTTTTGCCGCCCGCTTCACGGGCGTGGCCTATGTCGTCGTCTATGTGCTCACGGCGCCGGAAGTGGGGATGCCTGCCGCGTGGCTTCTCCCTGTTGTTGTGCCGCCGGGCCTGCATCTGATCGGCGCGCTGGCCGCCGGCTTTGTCGTCGCCGAGTCGGTGCGCACACTGCTCCAGCGCGGGCGGAACGTTCCACCCGAAGAGAAGCCGGCGTCCCGCCCACAACCGCTGCGACTCCGCCAGCGCGGGCCGGCACCGACATCGGTCAAGCGCCGTAACCATTTCGGTTTGCGCGGCGTGCCGCGCTGATCGCCGCCGCGGAATCTGCCATAGTCGCGCAGCTTCAAGCGCGGGCCGCCACGAGTGAATTACCGCCACGCCTTTCACGCCGGAAATTTCGCCGACGTCGTCAAACACGTGGTGGTGGCGCGCATCCTGACGCATTTGCGCGACAAGCCCGCCGCGTTCCGGGTGATCGACACCCATGCTGGAGCGGGCGTCTACAACCTCGCAAGCGGCGAAGCGCGCCGCAGCGGCGAATGGCGCGACGGCATTGCGCGCGTGCGAGACGCGACGTTCGCGCCGGCGGTGGCGGCGCTGCTGAAACCGTATTTCGAGGTCATCGATGCCTTGAACGGCGCCGATGAGTTGCGTCTTTATCCGGGCTCGCCCGCTATTGCGCGGGCTTGGCTGCGGCCGAACGACCGGCTGCTCGCCTGCGAACTGCATCCAGACGCCGCGATCAGCCTGCGGCAAAATCTGCGCGGCGATCCGCGCATCAAGGTGCTGGAAATCGACGGCTGGACGGCGTTGGGCGCTTATGTGCCGCCGGTCGAGCGCCGCGGCCTCGTCCTGGTGGATCCGCCTTTCGAGCACGAGGCCGAGTTCACCCGGCTGGCCAAGGGACTGGAAAACGCCCATCGCAAGTGGCCGACCGGAATTTACGCGCTGTGGTACCCGATCAAAGGCCGCCCAGCGCCGGATAATCTGGCCAAAAGCGTGCGGCGCTTTGGCATTGCAAAGGTCCTGCGCACGGAACTCACGGTGGCACCGCTGTCCGATCCCAGCCGGCTCAACGGTTCAGGCCTGCTGATCGTCAACCCGCCCTGGAAGCTCGAGGCTGAGCTTTCCCTGCTTTTTCCGGCCTTGGCCAAGGTCCTCGGCCGCGACGGCAAAGGCAGTTCCCGCATCGATTGGCTCACGGGCGAAGCGTAACCGGCGCGTAGAATCAAAAAGGTGCGGCTTTACCACCGCCCGCGCCTTGGTCTAGCGTTTGGCTATTGGCAGTGACGTTCCGCCCCGGTGGGGGCCGGCGGAGTGACGACGCCAGTTGCGATCGCCCTTTTCCCGGTCAGTGAAAGTCAGGCCATCCGCCTTCCGTGGGGGTTGGCGGCGCGACCAGAGGGACCAAGGGCATGCCACAAACAGGCGTGGTGAAATTTTTCAATTCCGAACGGGGCTACGGTTTCGTCAAGCCCGATGATGGCGGGCGCGACGTGTTCGTCCATATCACGGCGGTCGAACAGGCGGGTCTCAAGTCGCTCAATGAGGGACAGAAGATCAGTTTCGACGTCGAGCCCGACAAAAAGGGCAAGGGTCCGAAAGCAGTCAATCTGGTCGTCACCGGCTGACGCGTTGGCTGCTTCTGCGGCTGCCGCGTATAAGGTGTCAGGAGCGGCGGGATCCTCCCGCCGCCTCGAACTGGAATATTGTCCGTGCTGACCCTTCGTTACGCGCCGCCGTCGCCCTATGTCCGTAAAGTCCGCATTGCCGCCGACCTCCTCGGCATTCCGCTGAAGCTCGAAGCCGCCGACACCGTCAGTCCGGACGAGGCGTTTCTTGGGCAGAATCCGATCGGGAAAATTCCCGTCCTGATCGAAGAGACAGGCGAGCGTTATTACGACTCCCGCGTCATCGTTGAATATCTCGATCACCACGCGGGCGGCGGCAAGATCATTCCGCGTGAAGGCAAGGCGCGGCTCGACGTATTGCGATTGCAGGCGCTGTGCGACGGCATCCTCGATGCCTGTCTGCTGCTGATCTATGAGGGCCGCTTCCGCGAGCCGGCGATGCGGGTGACCAAATGGGTCGATCATCAGGCGGGCAAAGTGGCGCGGGGTCTCGCATATTTGGAAGCCCATACCCCGCCGCTCGATCGGCTGCCGAATGTCGGCCAGATCGCGCTTGCTTGCCTGCTTGGCTACCGAGACCTGCGCTTTCCGGACCAGGATTGGCGCAAGGATCATCCGAAGCTGCGCGCCTGGCTCGAGCGCTTCGAGGCGCAGGTGCCGGCCTTTGCCGCGACCCGCATGAAACCGGAATGACCGGCAAACAAAAACCCCGGGCGCGAAGCCCGGGGTTTTATCCGCTTCTACTGCCGATGACCGATCAGAACCGGTAATTGAGGCCGGCGCGAACAATGTTCGCCCTGAAATCGGTGCTCGAACCAGCGACCGTGGCGCCGCGGCCGGCGTCGACGTAAAGATATTCGAGCTTCGCGCTCCAGTTGCTCCACAGCGCGGCCTCGACACCAAGGCCGGCAGTCCAGCCCGCTTCGGTGCTGCTCGCGCTGCCAACGCCGGCGATGGTGTTACGCAGACCGACGACGGCCACGCCACCCGTCACGTAGGGCATGATGCGTCCGGCGGCATAGCCGAGCCGGCCGCGGATCGTGCCCATCCAGTTGCCTTCGGTGGTGCAGGCGAACCCGACGCCGCACGGACCCGAGCCGCGGATGCGCGCCCAGTCGATGTCGCCTTCGACGCCAAGCACGAGCTGGCCGACCTGCCAGTTGTAGCCGAGCGTGGCGCCGATCATCCCGCCGGAAATATCGCGCGAGCCAGGGAAAGCACCGTTATTGGTGCCGGTGCCCCAGGCGCCGCCGCCGTTGATACCGATGTAAGGCCCAGTCCAGCTGAAAACGGGCTCGACATAAGTCGCCGGCGCCTTGGTGACGACACGGCGCTGGATGTCGGCGGCATTGGCCACAGTCGCGCCAAGCGCGAGCACGGCAACGGTCGAAAGCAGAATTCGCTTCATGAGGATCCTCCCCTGACAACTACAAGCGAGTGGGGAGCCCACCCGCGGCTGCCAACAGAACGTTCCGGGGGCAGGGCAGTTCCGGAGGTTTCCACCGCTCTTGTCGATCGCGCGGCAGCGTGACTTTTGGGCCACAAACGAAAAGCCCCGGGCTTTTGGCCCGGGGCTTATACGCCGCTCCCCTTCGATCAGAACCGGTAGTTGAGGCCGAAGCGAATGACGTTGGATTCAAGCCCGTTTCGCGCCCCGGTGATCGTGTACAGGCGCTGGGACAGGTCGACGTAGAGATACTCGGCCTTCGCCGTCCAGAGCTGGTTGAGCGCGACTTCCGCGCCGACACCCGCCGTCCAGCCGGTATGGGTCTTGTTTTCGGACAGCAGCAGCGTGTTGCCATGGATCGAGCCATAGGCGAGGCCGCCCGTCACGTAGAACAGGAACTGGCTGTAGGTGAAGCCTGCGCGCGCCCGCAACGTGCCCCACCACGGATTGCTGAACTTCCACGGCGCGAACGTGTCCTCGGCGCCCGACACCTGCAGGTCGGTTTCGCCGCCGAATACGAACTGGTTTTGTTGCCAGTTGTAGCCGGCCTGGACGCCGCCCATGACGCCAGCGGGACGCGTCGGATTATTGTCGACCGCGCCCCATTGATAGCCGATGTTGACGCCGGCATAGAACCCGGCCCAGCCGCGCGAATAGGGCGCTGCCGGAGTTGAATAGGACTGCGTGCGCGGGAAGTCGGCCGCCTGCGCAACGCCTGCTGCCATGACCATCGCGGCCGCCGCGAAAATTCTTCTGCTCATCACACCCTCCACTCGACGCAAAACTGCGTGCGCTTCTGCGCGCGTTTGTCGAGCGGGGTTATCGGGCTTTTTAAGTTAAACGGTCATGAATCGGTAAGGATGGGAGGCGCGTTACGCCTGCGTATCCCTAAAGAGCGGTTAGCGCCGCCGCACCATGGCTAAAGATGCATGAATCCTGCATCTGCCGTGACGATTTCATTTACCATGACGCATCCCATATTAATTGCGCGCATGAACGGCAAAAAGGACATCGATCCGCAAAGCGAGCTCGCGGACACCGAAGAGGAAGCGTCGCTTCCCGAGCTCGAAGCCGAGATCAATCTCGAGGACGTCGGACCGGTGAAAGCCGGCCGCGCCGCGATCGCGCGCTTCGCCAAGAACGCGCCATCGACGCCGGGCGTGTACCGGATGATCGACGCGAACGGCGACGTGCTCTACGTCGGCAAGGCCAAGAACATCAAAAAGCGCGTCACGGCCTATGCGCGGCCGACCGGCCTCGACAGTCGCATCATGCGCATGATCGCCGGCACCGCGTCGATGGAGTTCGTCTCGACCGCGACCGAGACCGAGGCGCTGCTGCTCGAGGCCAATCTCATCAAGCGGCTGCGCCCACGCTTCAATGTGCTGCTGCGCGACGACAAGTCGTTTCCCTTCATCATGATCACCCAGGACCACTGGGCGCCGCAGATCCTCAAGCATCGCGGCGCCCGTTCGCGCAAGGCAAGCTATTACGGTCCTTTCGCTTCGGTCTGGGCCGTCAACCGCACCATCAACGCGATGCAGCGCGCGTTCCTTCTGCGCTCCTGCTCGGATTCATTCTTTGAATCCCGCACGCGTCCGTGTCTGCTGCATCAGATCAAGCGCTGCTCCGCGCCCTGCACCAAGGAGATCGAGTTCGAGGCCTATCGCGAGCTGGTACGCGAGGCCAACGAGTTTCTCTCCGGCAAGAGCCAGGCGGTGAAGGAGGAGCTCGCCGCCGAAATGGAACAGGCCGCGGGGAAGGAGGATTTCGAGCGCGCCGCGATTTATCGCGACCGGCTCGCCGCGCTATCCGCCGTGCAATCGACCCAAGGCATCAATCCGCGCAGCGTCGAGGAGGCTGACGTCTTCGCTCTGCATCAGGCCGGCGGTTTCAATTGCGTCGAGGTGTTTTTCTTCCGCACCGGACAGAACTGGGGCAACCGGGCCTATTTTCCCAAGGCATCGCGCAGCCACGGCGCCGCGGAAGTGCTCTCCGCCTTCGTCGCGCAATTCTACGACGACAAGCCGGCGCCGCGGCTGATCCTGCTGTCGCAGGAGTTCGAGGACTGCCAGCTGCTCGCCGAGGCGCTGAGCACCAAGAATGGCCGCAAGGTCGAGATCGCGGTGCCGCAGCGCGGCGAACGCAAAGATCTCGTCACCCACGCGCTCGCCAACGCCAAGGAAGCGCTGGCGCGCAAACTGGCCGACACGTCATCGCAACAGAAGCTGCTGGCGGCGCTTGCGGAAATGTTTGCGCTCAAGCGTCCGCCGCGCCGCATCGAGGTTTACGACAACAGTCATATCTCCGGTTCGAACGCGACCGGCGCGATGATCGTGGTCGGGCAGGAAGGCTTCCAGAAAAACCAGTACCGCAAGTTCAATATCCGCTCGACGGACCTCGCCCCCGGCGACGATTACGGAATGATGCGCGAAGTCCTGCAACGCCGTTTCAAGCGGCTGAAAGAGGAAAGTCCGCGCGCGCCGCTCGACGTGTTCAATTCGGAATCGCCGTGGCCGGATCTGGTTCTGATCGACGGCGGGCAGGGGCAATTAAGGGCGGCCGAGGAGACCCTGGCCGCGCTGGAGCTGGGCGATATTCCGCTGGTGGCGATCGCAAAAGGCGTCGACCGCGATGCCGGGCGGGAGACGTTCCATGTTCCAGCCCGCCGCCCGTTCAGGCTGCCGCCGCGCGACCCGTTGCTTTATTTCATCCAGCGCATGCGCGACGAGGCGCATCGTTTCGCCATCGGCTCGCACCGCGCTCGGCGTAAAAAGGACATTCGTGAAGCCGGGCTGCAGGAAATCCCCGGCGTCGGCCCAACGCGCAAGCGCGCGCTGCTCCACCATTTTGGCACTCTGAAAGCCATCGAGCGGGCCGCGCTCCCCGACCTCGCCAAGGTGCCGGGAATTAGTGCGGAGACCGCGCGGAAGATATATGACTTTTTCCACGAGCGCGCGTGATCCCGAAAAGTGGGAACCGGTTTTCGGAGAACACGCGCCCAAAAATCGGCCCGGTAGGAGTTGAAGCGATGATCATCGAACGGCAGCAGGACGTGACGCCGGCGGTTCTGGAGGCGTTCAGCAGGATCGAGGATCCGCGGCTGCGCGAGATCATGTCCGCGCTGGTGAAGCACTTGCATGCCTTCGCCCGCGACGTGCATCTGACCGAGGAAGAATTTCAGAAGGCGGTCGAATATGTCGCCGCCATCGGCCAGAAGACCGACGCGCGCCACAACGAGGTCGTGCTGATGGCCGGATCACTCGGTTTCTCGTCGCTGATTTGCCTGCTCAACAACGGCAATAACGGCATGACTGAGACCACCGCCAACCTGCTTGGCCCGTTCTGGCGCCTGAATTCGCCGCGCACCGAGAACGGCGGCACCATCATCCGCTCGCCGACGCCGGGGCCTGCGATCTTCGTAAATTGCTGGGTCAAGGATCAGGCCGGCAAGCCGATCGAAGGCGCGGAAGTCGATATCTGGCACTCCTCGCCGGAAGGCTTCTACGAGCAGCAGGACCCCAAGCAGGCCGACATGAACCTGCGCGGCAAATTCACCACCGACAAGGACGGTCATTTCTGGTTTCGCAGCGTCAAGCCGTCCGGCTATCCGATCCCGGTGGACGGACCGGTCGGCGATCTCGTTCGCGCCACGCGGCGGCACAATTTCCGGCCCGCCCATCTGCACTTCCTCATCTTCAAGGAAGGCTTCAAGACCCTGATCTCGCAAATCTATTCGAATGACGATCCGAAGCTCGAAACCGATGTGCAGTTCGGCGTCACACGCGCGCTGATCGGCGACTACAAGAAGCACAGCGCGGGCGAAAAGGCGCCGGCCAGTGACGTGACCGGTGAGTGGTATTCGCTCGATCAGACCTTCGTGATGGAGCCCGGCAAGGCCCGTCTGCCGCGCGCGCCGATTCAGTAAATCTGCGGATTGGCCGCAAGGCGGTTGACGATGTCGCCGCCGGGGTATTCCCTGCCTTGCCCATGAATTCCGTCAGTACGCCGTCGCGCTCCAAATCGCATCATTTGGCGCTGCCAAATATTCTGACCTATGGCCGCATCGTCGCGGTGCCGGCGGTGGTCGGCTGCATGTATTGGCAGGACATCCTGCAGGGCGGCCTGTGGCTGCGCTGGGTCGCGCTCGCGATATTCATCACGGCAGCCGTCACCGACATCCTCGACGGGTATCTGGCGCGCGCCTGGCAGCAGCAATCGACGCTTGGCCGCATGCTCGATCCGATCGCAGACAAGCTGCTGGTCGCCGCATGCCTTCTGATGCTCGCCGCCGACGGCACGATCCGCGGCTGGTCGCTGTGGGCGGCGATCATCATTCTCTGCCGCGAAATCCTGGTGTCGGGCCTGCGCGAATTTCTCGCCGAGCTGCGCGTCAGCGTGCCGGTGACGCAGATTGCAAAATGGAAAACGACGATGCAGCTCGTTGCGGTCGGCTTTCTGCTCGCGGGCGACGCCGGCGATCTGGTCATTCCCTATGTCAGCCTGGTCGGGCTGACGCTGCTCTGGATCTCCGCCATCCTCACGCTCTACAGCGGCTGGGACTACATGCGCGCGGCGGCGCGCTATCTCATAGACGAATGACTTTGAAGGTCCGATATTTCGCCTGGGTGCGCGAGCGCGTCGGCAAGGCCGAAGAGGATGTCGCCGTGCCTGCCGACGTGAAAACCGTTGGCGATCTGGTGCAATGGCTCTCCACGCGCGGCGAGGAATATGCGCACGCCTTCGAGAACCCGAAGGTGGTGCGCGCCGCGCTCGACAAGATGCACGTCCAGCCGGAGGCGGCGCTTGGATCGGCCAAGGAAATCGCGTTCTTTCCGCCCATGACCGGCGGCTGAAGGCCGCCGGGAAACGACATGACCGGCGGCTGAAGGCTGCCGGAGAACGACATGACGGCGGCTGATTTTTATCATTGTCATTCCGGGGCGCGAGCGCAGCGAGCGAACCCGGAATCCAGAGCCGTTTGGTGTGCCGCCCCTGGCTTCCCGGTCTGGCCTTCGGGCCATCCCGGAATGACGGAAAGGGGCCGATGACATACAATACGACATGATCTCTACCGTCCGCCTGCAAAGCGAGCCGTTCGACGCCGCCGCCGAAAGCGCGCGGCTGACGCAAGGCCGCGCCGATGCCGGCGCGCTGGTGACTTTCACCGGGCTGTGCCGTGGCGACGAAGCCGGCGTGCCGATCAACGCACTGACCCTCGAGCATTATCCCGGCATGGCGGAAGCCGAGATCGAGCGCCACGTCGCTGAAGCCAAAGCGCGCTGGCCATTGCTCGGCGTCACCGTGATCCACCGTTACGGCCGCATCACGCCGGGCGAGCCGATCGTATTCGTCGGCACGGTGTCCTCGCACCGCGACGCGGCCTTCGCCGCGGCGGAATTCCTGATGGATTATCTCAAGGCGCGCGCGCCGTTCTGGAAACAGGTCGAGCGCCGCGACGGCTCGACCTGGGTCGAGGCGAAGTCCGCTGACGACAGGGCCGCGGCGCGTTGGCACAAGCGCACGGCGGCCGAGTAGGGAGGATGTTTTCATGCGCCATATTCTGATTGCGGCGACCGCGCTCACTCTGATTGCGCAAGGCGCGGCCGCGCAAAAGG
>JAFBAG010000257.1 GCA_019247925.1 Pseudolabrys sp. | reverse complement strand
CCGATCACAATATCCCTTTTCTTTTCGCGCAGGAAAGTCGAGGTCCCCGCGAGCGTGCCGCCCGTGCCGACAGAGCAAATGAATCCATCAATCTTGCCGCCGGTCTCTTCCCAGATTTCGGGGCCTGTCGAGACATAATGCGCTTTGCGATTGTCGAGATTATTCCACTGGTCGGCGAAGATGACGCCATTCTTTTCGGTTTTCTTGAGTTGCTCGGCGAGGCGGCGGCCGACGTGCTGATAATTGTTGGGGTTTGCATAGGCGACCGCAGGGACCTCGACAAGCTCGGCGCCGAACAACCGCAGCGTGTCTTTCTTTTCCTGGCTTTGGGTCTCAGGAATAACGATCAATGTGCGATAGCCGCGCGCATTCGCGACCACCGCGAGTCCAATGCCCGTATTGCCCGCGGTGCTTTCGACGACGAGCCCGCCGGGCTTCAGATCGCCGCGCTTTTCCGCCTCGAGGATCATCTGGCGTCCGGCGCGATCCTTTACCGACTGGCCGGGATTCATGAACTCGGCCTTGCCGAGAATTGTGCAGCCGGTCAGCTCCGAGGCCTTTTTGAGCTTGATCAGCGGGGTGTGGCCGATCGCTTCGACGATGCCGTTACGGACGCTCATGTTCTCAGTCCTAGTGGAGGCCTTCCGGACCGACAAGGCCCGCATTTATCGCTGATTTGTAGGGAATATCCGGCTGAACCTGCCCCTTTTGCGAGTACGGCATGCCGCGCAGTTCCGCGATGAGAAAATCTTTAACCACGTCGCATCCACTGCAACGCCTTTGAAACCATAACCCCCCTTTGGCTCCGTGCGATCCCGCACATTCACTACTTGTTTGCGGGGGGCGTCGCATCGTGCGCTGGGGCCAAAGGCCTCCGGCGCATCGGCCTTTGTTGGGTTTGCAAGCGTGGTGGGAATGCGATGAAGCTCGACGTCAATACCCTTTTTATGGTGACGATCTACGTCGAGGCAATCCTCGGCCTGCTGCTGCTTTTTGCCTGGGTTCAGAACACCGCGATCCGTGCCGTCGCCTGGTGGGGTTTTGCGCATCTGTTGCGCGCTGGGTCGGTCGCGATCTTCGGCATGTACGGGCAGGTGCCCGACCTTATTTCGATCGACTTCGCCAATGCGCTTCTGTTCACCGCTTACGCGCTGACCTGGACCGGCGCGCGGGTCTTTGACGGCCGCCCGGCCGAGCCCGTCTATCTCGTCACCGGCGCGGTGCTGTGGCTGCTCGTCTGCCGCCTACCGGTGATGACCGAAAGCGTCGATGCGCGCGCACTCATCGCATCCGCAATCATCACGACCTATACCTGGCTCACCGCTTATGAATTTTGGCATGGCCGCAACGAGGCGCTGGTTTCGCGCTGGCCGGCGATTTTCATGCTGTTCGCTCACGGCTCTCTTTTCCTGCTACGCACGCCGCTCATCGCAATTCTGCCGTGGTCGATGTCGAACAACGTGTTCGGCAGCGTCTGGCTCACCGTGCTGAGTTTCGAGGCGCTGCTGTTCACGATCTCGATCGCGTTCATCCTGCTGGCGATGGCGAAGGAGCGCACCGAACTACGTCATCGCACCGCGGCCATGGTCGATCCGCTCACTGGCATCGCCAATCGCCGCTCGTTCTTGCACGACGCGGCGCTGCTGGCGAAGAAGCACATGGCCGCGCCCAAGCCGACCGCGGTCATGCTGATTGATCTCGACCATTTCAAGTCGATCAACGACCGCTTCGGTCACGCGGTTGGCGATCGCGTGCTGGAGATTTTCGCCGACACGGCCCGCCAATCCGTGCGGGCGAGCGATCTGGTGGGCCGGTTGGGCGGCGAGGAGTTTGCGACCGTGCTGCATGACACGCCGTCCGAGCGCGCTCACGCCGTCGCGGAGCGGATCCGGCTTGCTTTTGCCGATGCGACCAAGAATGTCGACGGCCATCCGATCTGCGCCACGGTTTCGATCGGCCTCGTCAACAGCCATAGTCCCATTCTCGACGTGCCGGCCTTGCTCGCGCAGGCCGACCAGGCGCTCTATTTCGCCAAGGAGCGCGGCCGCAACCGCGTCGAAGTCGCCTCGCTCGATTTGGTGTTGCAGCACAAAGACGACACCGCGCCGCCGAAAGCGGCTGCCAAGAGCGCAGCCTAGCCCCGTCACATTCGCGTTGCGTTTCTGCGTCGCGTCGCGTTAAACGCTCGCGCATGAAACGCAGCACCGAACGCATCCTCACCACCCATGTCGGAAGCTTGATCCGCCCCCCGGCGTTGCAGGAATTCCTGCGTGCCCGACAAGCCAAAAAGCCCTTTGATCAGGGCGCTTATGACAAATGCTTGCGGGAGTCCGTTGCTGGCGTCGTGAAACGGCAGGCAGAGGCGGGCGTTGACGTCGTTAGCGACGGCGAGTTCGGCAAGGCGATTTCGTGGTCGCAATACGCGCTGGAGCGGCTCTCGGGCTTTGAGCGGCGGCCGATCAAGGATGGCGGAAATCCGTTCAAGGCCGGCGCCGATCGTGCGCAGTTTCCGGAATTCTATGCAGAGCTCGATGCGGCGGATGGCGTGGCCACCGTCAGCGACAGTGTCTGCGTCGGCCCGATCAAATACACCGGACAAAAAGAGCTGCAGACCGATATCGACAATTTCAAAGCGGCGCTGCAGGGCGCGAAGGTCGAAGAGGCTTTTCTGCCGGTTGCGGCGCCGGCGAGCGTCATTCCCGACCGCAAGAACGAATTCTATAAAAGCGACGAGGAATGCCAGGTGGCTATCGCGGAAGCGATGCGGGACGAATACCGCATGATCGTCGATGCCGGCTTTCTCGTGCAGCTCGACGATGCGCGAAACGCGGTAACCTATGACCGCATGGTGCCGCCGGCGAGCTTCGAGGATTACCGCCGCTGGCTCGCTAAGCAGGTCGATCTGATAAATTATGCGATCGACGGCATCCCGCAGGACCGCATTCGCTATCACGTCTGCTGGGGCAGTTGGCCGGGACCGCACACCACGGACGTGCCGCTCAAGGACATCGTCGATCTCATTCTCAAAGTGAAGGTCGGCGCCTATGTGATCGAGGGCGCCAATCCGCGCCATGAGCATGAATGGAAAGTGTGGGAAGGGGCGAAGTTGGGGCCGGGGCAGGTGCTCATTCCCGGCGTGATCAGTCACGCCACCAACGTAGTGGAGCATCCTGAATTGATCGCCGAGCGCGTCGTGCGGCTCGCAAAATTCGTCGGGCGAGAGAATGTCATTGCCGGGACGGATTGCGGTTTCGCGCAGGGACCGTTCCACCGGCGCGTTCATCCCTCGATCATGTGGGCCAAGCTTGAAGCACTGGCGGCGGGCGCCAAACTCGCCAGCAAGCAGCTTTGGAGCTAACCGCGCGCGGCCTTGTCGGCTTGCTGGGCGAGGATTTTCAGAGGCTCGGCCACCGTCACAGGATATTCGGCCGCCTCCAGCCGGCGTAATGGCTCGGGCAATTGCGCCAGGTTGCGTCTCGCATTGGCGCGGATCTCATCGAGCCTCGGCGTCGCGCCAATGCGGTGACCGGCTTTCATCACCTGCGCGATGAGCGGGTCGCCGGTCGGCTCGTCGGTTTCCACCGAGAGCGTGTCGCCATTCATGCGGTCGTTCTTGTCGTAGCTGCGCCAGACCTGTTTGCGGCCGGGCCAGGTCTGTTTGCCCTCAGAAAGCTTACGCCGCGGCGCGCCGCCATATTCCTGGAGTTTGTAGGCGCAATCGAGGGTGGGTGCGTCTTGTGATGTCGTAAGATTGGCGCCGATGCCGTAGCCGTCGATCGGCGCTCCGGCCGCGATGAATTTGCGGATGACGTCCTCGTCGATACCGCCGCTCACAAGAATGACGACGTCTTTGAGCCCGCCGGCGTCGAGAATGCCGCGCACCTTCTTTGACATTGCGACGAGGTCACCGCTATCAATGCGCACGCCGCGTAGGGCGATGCCGTCCTTATTAAGCTTCGGCGCGAGCTCGACTACTTTTCGCGCCCCGGCTTCCGTGTCGTAGGTGTCGATCAGGAGCACGACATTGTCAGGCCGAGAGCGCGCGAAGGCTTCGAACGCCTTCATCTCGTCGCCGTGCACTTGCACAAACGAATGCGCCATGGTCCCGACGATGGGGATTCCGAATTCCTGTCCCGCGAGCACATTGGCGGCGCCGTTGAAGCCCGCGATATAGGCAGCACGCGAGGCGAGCATGCCGGCTTCCGCGCCGTGCGCCGAGCGCAACCCGAAATCCGAGAGCGACCTGCCGTCCGCCGCCAGCACCATCCGCGCCGCCTTGCTGGCGATCAGGCACTGGAAATGCAGGATGTTGATGAGCCGGGATTCGACCAGCTGCGCCTGCGGCAAAGGCGCGGTGATCCGCAGGATCGGCTCGTGCGGGAAAAACACCGTGCCCTCGGGCATGGCATGGACGTCGCCGGTGAATTGGAAATCGGCGAGAAAATCGAGCAGGTTTTTCTTGAAGCGGCCGGTTCCGGCGAGCCAATTGATTTCTTCTTTGGTGAAGCGCGCATGCTTGAGAAACGACAGCGCGGTTTCGAGCCCGGCGGCGAGCAAAAAGCCGCGCCGCGGCGGCAGCCGACGCACGAAAAATTCGAACACCGCTTCGCGCGCTTCGCCCTGGTCCAGATAGGCCTGGACCATGTTGAGCTCATAGAGGTCGGTGAGGAGCGGGCTCGTTGCGGCGGTCATGTCCGGCATATTGTCGGGGGCCGGGGCGCGCTTGGGAAGGTGGCTCCCTGGGCTGGGATCGAACCAGCGACCATTCGATTAACAGTCGAATGCTCTACCGCTGAGCTACCAGGGAACAGGTCTTCTTCAGTCGCAGGGGCTATAACAACACCCTGAAATCTTTGTAAAGCGTGGAGGCCACGCCCGGAATTGAACCGGGGTACGCGGATTTGCAGTCCGCTGCGTCACCACTCCGCCACGTGGCCGTCCTGATCCTCGCTATATAGGAGGCTCGGCGGCGCGACAACACGGCGCAATATGGCAAGCATCGGTTGCTGCCTTGCCTTTTGGGAGGCCTTGCCGCAAAAAGCGCGCGCTATTCGCTTTGGGAACGCGATGACCGATTTCACCGAAGCCCGCCGCAAAATGGTCGACGGGCAGATCCGCCCCGCCGATGTGACCGACCTGGGCCTGATTGCGGCGCTGCTCGACGTTCGGCGCGAAGCATTTGTCCCTCCGGCGATGGCCGCACTCGCCTATCTCGACAACGAGGTCGCGCTCGGCGGTGATGATCGCCGTCTGCTCAAGCCGATGCTCCTTGCGAAGCTCATTCAAGCCGCCGAAGTCGGTCCGAACGACCGCGTGCTCGTTGTCGGCGCCGGGACGGGATATTCGGCGGCGATTCTCGGCAGGCTTGCGCACGAGGTTGTTGCGCTGGAAGAAACCGCGCCGCTTGCGCGCCGGGCGATGGATGCTTTGCGGGAGATGCGCAACGTCACGGTCGTGACTGGCGGCCTGACCGCGGGCTGGTCGGCGGCGGGGCCCTATGATGTTATTTTGGTCGACGGCGCAGTCGAGGAGGCGCCGCAAAACCTGTTGGCGCAATTGGCCGAGCGGGGCCGTCTGGTTTGCGTTCTGGGTGCAGGCCCTGCGGGCAAGGCCATGGTGTTTCGCCGCAGCGGTTCCGAAGTCGGCAGCCGGCCGATGTTTGACGCTGCGGCAGCCGTGCTGCCGGGCTTTGCAAAAGCGCCAGTCTTCGCCTTCTGATTCGCGCCCAACCGGCTTGGCGCGAATGCAACAGGCGGCCCAAATCCTGTGGGCCGGAACCGGGCGGGGGTTTCAAGCCGTCGGGCCTGCCCGTAAGGTCGGAAGAACAAGTCGGGTTGTGTGCGCGGCCGATGGGGGACGCGCGCGATTCCAGTGTTCGGTTGAGATGTCTTTTTTTGGTCGTCACGGTCGGTCTGCCGCGCGGGCAATCGTTTTGCTCGCAAGTGCGTCTTGGCCGTTGTCCCAAAGCGCGGCGGAGTCCCTCGAGTCCGCACTCATCCAGGCGTACCAGAATAATCCGCAGATCAACGCGCAGCGCGCCGCCGTGCGGGTCACCGACGAGAACGTGCCGACCGCACTCGCCGGTTATCGTCCGCGTGTGAGCGCGACAGCCTCCGTCGGTCAGCTTCACCAGGACGTGCAGACCCGTATTACGGGCGGAGCGCTTGCCAATCTGAGCGGCAATTATACCACCTCGGCTTACGGCATCACCGCGACCCAAACGCTCTATAACGGCTTCCAAACCGCAAACCGCACGCGTCAGGCAGAAGCCCAGGTTTTCTCCGCGCGCGAGACCCTGCGTTCGACCGAGCAAACGGTGCTGCTCCAGGCCGTGACGGCCTACATGAACTTGCTGCGCGACACCGCGATCTTCGACCTGCAAAAGCGTAACGTCGAGGTTCTCGGCGAGCAGTTGCGGCAAGTGCGGGACCGCTTCAACGTCGGCGAGGTGACCCGGACGGACGTGGCGCAATCTGAATCCCGCATCGCCGCGGGCCGGTCGCAAGTCCTGTCGGCCGAGGCAAATTATAAATCATCCGCCGCGACCTATCGCCAGGTCATCGGCCACGATCCGGGGCGGCTCGTCCCAGGCACGCCAGTCGACCGGTTCTCGCCCTCGACGCTACCCGCGGCCGTTGGTTCGGGCAGCGCTGAGCATCCGTCGGTCACGACGGCGCAATACAACGTTGATGCCGCGCAGTCCGCGGTGAAGATTGCGGAAGGCGCTCTTTTACCCACCGTGTCGCTGCAAGGCAGCGCCCAGCAAAGCTACAATTCGACGATTACCTCGCGCGACCTCTTTACCGGGACCGTTGTCGGTTCCGTGAGCGTGCCGATCTATCAAGGTGGAGCTGAGTACGCCGCCGTCCGCCAGGCCAAGGAAACGCTAGGCCAGCGGCGCATCGACCTCGACACCGCGCGCGATCAGGTGCGCCAGACCGTGGTGCAATCCTGGGGCCAGCTCGAGGCGGCCAAAGCCAATATCGAAGCAACCGGCGCGCAGGTGCAGGCGGCGGAAGTCGCGCTCAACGGCGTGCGCGAGGAGGCCCGCGTTGGCCAGCGCACGACCCTCGACGTGCTCAATGCCCAACAAGAATTGGTCAATGCCCGGGTCTCGCTGGTGTCGGCGCAACGCGACCGTGTCGTCGCGTCCTACACGTTGCTGGCCGCGGTCGGCCGGCTCGCGCCGCAAATCCTGGGTCTGTCGGCGCCGAACTACGATGCGCGGGTGCATTACCATCAGGTGCGCGATAGCTGGTCTGGCATCCGCACGCCCGACGGGCGCTAGCCGCATTTCCACAGAATCGCCGGGATAGGCCTTTTCGCGCGCTACAGCCCGCGCCGGCTGGCGTATAAAAGAGGTTGAGCGCGGCGATTCGGGCTGGAATCGATCGCGCGGACAGACGCCGACTTGGCGGGGCGCGGGGGCCACAGGGACTAGGGAATGAGTCAACCGGCGAAGGCGCAAGAGCCCTCGATGGAAGAAATCCTGGCGTCGATCCGTCGCATCATCGCCGACGACGATGCCAATAAGGCGACGAAGCCGCCGGAGCCTGTCGCGCCACAGGCTGCGGCGCCAGCTCCGCCGCCGCGTGCGCCTGCGCCGCCGCCGCGCCCGGCGCCGCCTGCCGCGACGAATAACCAATCCGCCGTCGACGCGATGCTCGCGGAGCCTGAGAAGCCGCTGTCATCGCCGTCGCAGCGTATGGCCGCCGCCAAACCCGAAGTTCTCGACCTCACCGAGGCGCAGGTTGCGCAATCGCCATCCTCGAGCTTTCGCACCATCGACGGCGCTTCCGATGTCGTGTTCTCGGAGCGGCCGCCGGATGCGCCGCCGGATATGCGGCTCGCGGACGATTTGCGCCGCGCGCCGGTTGCCGCGCCGGCGATCGACCGGGGGCTTCTGTCGGGAGCCGCCGCCACCGCCGTCGATCATGCTTTCAATTCACTGGCGCACACGGTCCTCGGCCAGAACTCGCGCACGCTCGAGGATCTCGTAAAGGAAATGCTGCGGCCGATGCTCAAGAGCTGGCTCGACGACAACCTGCCCGGGCTCGTCGATCGCATCGTTCGCGCCGAGATCGAGCGGGTCTCCCGCGGCCGCGGCTAAACTTCGCTGCGCGCGGCGAGAATGCGCGCATAGACCAATCCGGTCGCGAGCAGCAGCGTTCCCGCCACAACGAACACGGCCTGCCCGCTGTAGTGGTCGAAGAGCCAGGCGCCGATCGACACGAACAGCATCTGGCCGAAATAGATCGCGGCGGAAAAAATTCCGAGCGCGGTGCCGCGGGCTTCCGGCGTCGCCTGCGTGATATTGGTCTGGAGCGTGTTGTGCAGCATGTAGAAGCCAAAGCCGATGACCACGACGGACAGCGGCGTCGTTTGCCAGAACGGGGTCATCGCCAGCGTGCCGAAGCCGATCGCGAGCAGGATGCCGCCACCCGCAGCGAACTTGATCTGCCCGAGCCGGGGGATTAGCGCGCCCACGGCTGCTGCGTAGAGCAATCCGCCGACAGCGAAGGCGCCGACCAGAAGTCCGACAAAGGCGATGCTCAAATCGAAGCGCAAATGAAGATAGGCGCCGACATAAGCGAAGGCGCCGAACATCATGCCGTTTTCGAGGAAGGCAAAGAGGATCACGGTGCGCGCCCAGGACGAGCGCAGGACTGTCTTGTTGTCCATGACGAATCCGCGCGAGCGCGTTGCAAGCGCATGGCCGGCACGGGTGATCGGATTGCGCGCATATTCGAGCCACAGCGCCGCCGATGCTAATGCGAACAACGCCGCCAGGACGAAGAACACATTGCGCCAGCCGAACCAGTCGCCCAGCACGCCGCCCGCGGCCTGGCCGAACAGTTGCCCCATGATCTGCCCCGACAGGAACCGCCCGAGCACGCGCTGGCGGCTCTCGTAGGGAACGACGTCTCCGAGGAAGGCCATGCCGAGTGGGATCACCCACCCGGCGGCGAAGCCGACCGCGAGCCGTGCCGTTACCAGCGCGGGCAGCGACTGCGCCAGGCCGCACAATGCAACGAGGACCGCGGCGGCCGCCGTTGCCATCGCGACGCAGGCATATTTGCCGAAGCGGTCGCCCACCGGGCCGATGATGAGCTGGATCGAGCCGTGCGCCAGCGCATAGGCCCAGACCGCGATCGCGGCCGCGCCGACCGTAATGCCGAAGTCCCCGGCGATTTGAGGCAGCAGCGAATCCGTGACGCGCACCATCGACTGGCTGGCAAAACCCGCAACCGCCAGAAAGGCGATCGCACGCGTTATGGAACGGTCGGTGGCAAGAGCGGCGGGCACGTTGACTCTCTGCAGGGTGCCGGGCTTTCTACCGCGCAACGAAGCGCGCGCAAACGCAATGGCAATCGAAAAAACCTACCAGCCGTCACAGGTCGAGGGCCGCATCTATCAGGCGTGGGAGCAGGCGGGGGCTTTCCGCGCCGGCCGGCCTGAGCGCGCGGGCGCGAAGCCCTATTCCATCGTCATCCCGCCGCCGAACGTCACCGGCTCCTTGCATATGGGCCATGCGCTCAACAACACGCTGCAGGATATCCTGTGCCGATTCGAGCGCATGCGCGGCAAGGATGTGCTGTGGCAGCCCGGCACCGACCATGCCGGCATCGCGACACAAATGGTGGTCGAACGGCAGATGATGGAGCGGCAGGAGCCATCCCGCCGCGAGATCGGGCGCAACAAGTTCCTGGAAAAGGTCTGGGCCTGGAAGGCGGAGTCGGGCGGCACCATCGTCAACCAGCTCAAGCGGCTCGGCGCATCGTGCGACTGGTCGCGCGAGCGCTTCACGATGGACGAGGGGCTGTCCCGCGCGGTGCTCAAGGTGTTCGTCGCGCTTTATCGTGAAGGCCTCATTTACAAGGACAAGCGACTGGTCAATTGGGACCCGAAGCTGCTCACCGCCATCTCCGACCTCGAAGTGATGCAGGTCGAGACGCGCGGCAATCTCTGGCACATCCGCTATCCGATCGAAGGCAAGACCTTCAATTCCGAAGACTGCTCAAGCTACATCGTCGTCGCCACGACGCGTCCCGAGACCATGCTGGGCGATACCGCGGTCGCGGTGCATCCCGACGACGAGCGCTACAAGGCATTGATCGGGAAGAACGTCATCCTGCCGTTGGTCGGCCGCAAAATTCCGATCATCGGCGATGACTATTCCGATCCCGAAAAGGGCTCCGGCGCGGTGAAGATCACGCCAGCGCACGACTTCAACGACTTCGAGGTCGGCAAGCGCCACAAGCTGCCGCAGATCAACATCTTCACAGTCGAAGCCAAGATCACATTCGCCGACGAAGCATTCGCCGACCAAGGCGGCGGCGATTTTGCCGAAACCAAAAAGCTGGAAAGCCAGAGCCGCGAGCAGGCGCGAAAAGCCATCGTTGCGCGGCTGGAGGAACAGGGGCTGCTCGAAAAGATCGAGCCGCACAGCCACGTCGTGCCGCATGGCGACCGCTCTAACGTCGTGATCGAGCCCTATCTGACGGACCAGTGGTACGTGAACGCGGCCGAGATGGCGAAGCCGGCGATTGCCGCGGTGCGGGCCGGCAAAACCAAGTTCATCCCGCAGAATTGGGAGAACACCTATTTCAACTGGATGGAGAACATCCAGCCCTGGTGCATTTCGCGCCAGCTCTGGTGGGGCCATCAGATCCCTGCGTGGTACGGACCCGACGGCAAGTATTTTGTCGCCGAGAGCGAAGCCGAAGCTCAGGTTGAAGCCGACAAGCACTACGGAAAAAAGACGCCGCTCACGCGCGACGAAGACGTGCTCGACACCTGGTTCTCCTCGGCGTTGTGGCCGTTCTCGACGCTCGGCTGGCCGGACGACACCAAGGAGCTCAAGCGCTTCTATCCCACCTCGGCACTCGTCACCGGCTTCGACATCATCTTCTTCTGGGTCGCGCGCATGATGATGATGGGGCTGCACTTCCAGAAAGAAGTGCCGTTCCGCGACGTCTACATCCACGCGCTGGTGCGCGACGCCTCCGGCGCCAAGATGTCCAAGTCGAAGGGCAACGTCATCGATCCGCTGCAGCTGATTGACGAATACGGCGCCGACGCTCTGCGCTTCACGCTTGCGGCTATGGCGGCGCAGGGCCGCGACATCAAGCTTTCGACCCAGCGCGTCGAGGGCTATCGCAACTTCGCGACCAAGCTGTGGAACGCGGCGCGTTTCGCCGAGATGAACGAAGTCACCACCGTTATTGGCTTCGATCCGAAGAACGCGAAGGAAACACTCAATCGCTGGATCGCGCACGAGACCACCAAGGC
>JAFBAG010000180.1 GCA_019247925.1 Pseudolabrys sp. | reverse complement strand
CCACCTGCGGCGCATGGGTCACCGCCATCACCTGCACCTTGTCGGCGAGGCGCCCGAGCCGCGCCCCGATCGCATCGGCAACCGCCCCGCCCACCCCGGTATCGATCTCGTCGAAGACCAGCGTCGGCGCTGAGCCGCGGTCCGCCAGCACCACCTTGAGCGCCAGCAGGAAACGGGCGAGCTCGCCGCCGGACGCAACCTTCATCAACGGACCGGGCCGCGTGCCAGGGTTGGTCTGCACCCAGAATTCGACGCGATCGATCCCGCCCGGCCCGGCAACGGCCTCATCGGCAACAAGCTCGGTCGAGAACTTTGCCCGCTCGAGCTTGAGCGGCGGCAATTCGCCGTTCACCGCTTTATCGAGCTTGATAGCCGCTGACTTGCGCGACTTGGACAGCGCCAGCGCGGCGGCCTTGTAATCGGCTTCCGCCTTGGCGGCGGCGGCTTCGAGCGTCTTGAGCCGGTCCTCGCCGGCGTCGATCAAGGCGACATCGTCATTGTATTTCTGGGCGCGCGCGGCGAGCTCGTCGACCGGCGCATTGTATTTGCGCCCCGCGGCGCGCAGCGCAAACAGCCGCTCTTCGATCCGCTCGAGCTCGGCGGGATCGAAA
The DNA here is from genome assembly GCA_019247925.1 of Pseudolabrys sp. GTDB lineage: Bacteria > Pseudomonadota > Alphaproteobacteria > Rhizobiales > Xanthobacteraceae > Pseudolabrys. The sequence continues at coordinate 14,729 of JAFBAG010000180.1, read as the reverse complement.
TCCGCGAGCCGCAAAGCGTTCTCCAGATGGTTCCGCGTCTCTTCGATCGCGTTCAACGCGGTATCGAGCGAGCGCACTGCCGGTTCGACCAGTTGCGGCGCCTGTGCGGCGCGGCGCTCCAGTTTGCGTACCGCGGTGGAAAGCTCGGGCACCGCAGAGTTTGGACCGGAGATGGCTTCAAGTGCTTCGCGCAGGTCAGTCGCCGCCTTCTCGGCCTGCATCATGGCAGCACGCCTGTCGGCCAAGGCGGTTTCCTCGCCCGCCTGCGGCGCCAATTTGTTGAGTTCGTCGACGGCGTGACGCAGCCAGTCCGCCTCGCGCCGCGCGCGCTCGACGTCGGCCCGATGCGCCGCCACCGCTTCGGCCGCGGCGCTGCGCGCGTCCCACAGATCGGCGACTTTTTCCGCAGCGCCTTCCAGCGCCCCATAGGCGTCGAGCAGGCGGCGATGCGTTGCCGCATCGGTCAACGCACGATCGTCATGTTGGCCGTGAATCTCGACCAGCGCTTCACCGAGCTGCCGCAAAACCTGAACGCTCACCGGCTGGTCATTGACGAAGGCCTTTGTGCGGCCGTCGCCGAGTTGGACGCGGCGCAGTATGAGCTCACCCTCGGGCGCGATGTCGTTGGCTTTGAGCAGCTTATTCACGGGATGCTTAGCCGGCAGATCGAACGCGGCGATCACCTGCCCCTGTTCGGCGCCTTGGCGGACCAGCGAAGCATCGCCCCGCGCACCCAAGGCCAGCGCGAAACTATCGAGCAGGATCGATTTTCCGGCGCCGGTCTCGCCGGTGAGCACGGCAAGACCTTCGGCGAAATCGACATCAAGCCGATCGATCAGGACGATATCGCGAATGGAGAGCCGGGAGAGCATGTGCCTTCTGTCATGCCCGGCTTTATGCCGGGCATCCACGACTTTATTGATTCTCGATCATCAAAGAGGTGAATGGCCGGGACAAGCCCGGCCATGACAATTGGGGATATTTCAGAAGGGGGGCTAGCCCAGCCCGACCCGCTTAAAAGCCTTGCTGATCCAAGACCCTTCGTTTGCGGTCGGCTCGCGGCCGCTCTGCCTCACGAGGTTGTAAGCGTCCTTGTACCAGATGCTGTCCGGGAAGTTATGGCCGAGCACGGCTGCCGCGGTCTGCGCTTCGCCGATGATGCCGAGCGCCATATAGGCCTCGGTCAGGCGCATGAGCGCCTCCTCGACGTGGCGTGTCGTCTGGTATTGCGTCACGACCACCTTGAAACGGTTGATCGCGCCGGTGAAGTCCTTGCGCTCGAGATAATAACGCCCGACCGCGATCTCCTTGCCCGCGAGCTGGTCCCGCGCCACCTCGATCTTGCGCTTGGCGCTGTTGGCATATTCGCTTGTCGGATATTTGCGTATGACCTCGTCCAAAGCCTGAAGCGCCTTTTCGGTGCGCCCCTGATCGCGGGTGATGTCGGGTATCTCGTCAAAATAGGACGACCCGATCAGATATTGCGCGTAGGCGGCGTCGGGACTGCCCGGATGCAAGGTCACATAGCGCTTCGCAGCGGTGATCGAATCCTCATACATCTTCGCCTCGTAATAGGCGTAGGAGGACATGATCAGCGACTTGCGCGCGGTTTCCGAATACGGATGCTGGCGATCCACTTCTTCGAACTTCTTCGCGGCGCCCTTGGCGTCCTTGCGTTCGTTCAGAAGATAAAGGCCCTCGTTGTAAAGCTTGTCGGCCGGCTCGTCGGGAACCAGCTGGTCCTTGTTGAACATGTTGAAAAAATTGAACTCGGTCGGGAACGAGTTTGCGAAATTGCTGCACGCCGGGAGCGTGCCCGCGACGACAAAAATCGCGGCCAATCGCGCCAAAGCGCGGCGCCCATTCTGCCGTGGCGAACCCGACGCACTCATCATGATCAAATTCTAATCCCCTCCGTGCCGGCTTGCAGCCTTGGCACGCCTGCCGCGAATAATCCCGACATTGGGCCGGGATTAAGGCGGTAAAATCGATGAAAAAGGCTTAATTCAAGAAACTTCGGGCCCGTAAGCCGGGGAAACCTGGCCCGCGACTTCGGCATGACCCCGCGGACGGCGGGCCGGCTCGGCCGCTTCGACCATCCGCCACGCCGAGCGATCCGCCATCAGCGCCGACAGGACCGCGTAATTGAGGCGATGGCCGCCGCGCTTGGCGTGATAGGCCGCCAGCAATGGGGCGCCGGCGAGCGCAAGGTCGCCGACCGCATCGAGCACCTTGTGACGCACGAACTCGTCCGGATAACGCATACCGTTCGGATTGAGGATGCGATCCTCGGTCACGACCAGGGTGTTTTCGAAGGAGGCGCCCAGCGCGTAGCCCGCGCTCCACAGCTTGGCGACGTCGCGCATGAAGCCGAATGTGCGCGCCCGCGCCAGGTCACGACGGAATGCGTCCGGCGAAATGTCGATCGCCAAGGCCTGACGCCCGACCATCGGATTGTCGAAATCGATCTCCGCCTCGACGCGCAAGCCATGAGCGTAAGGCCGCAATTCGCCGACCGCGCCGTCCTGCACGACGCGAACGGTCTTGAGGACTTCGATGTAGCGGCGCGGTGCATTGAGGGTCGCGATGCCCGCCTGATCGATTGCCGCGACAAAGGGGGCGGCGCTGCCGTCCATGATCGGTACTTCGGGCCCATCGAGCTCGATGACGACATTGTCGACCCCGAGACCGCGCAAGGCGGCCAGCAGATGTTCGGAGGTCGAGCACAAGGGGCCGCGCGAATCGCCGAGGACGGTCTGGAATTCGGTGGCCTTCACCGCGCGCACGTCAGCAAGAATTTCGCGCTCGGGATGCTCGTCCGTGGCGGCGCGCACGAAGACGATGCCGGAATCAGCTTCGGCCGGATGCAGAGTAAGCGTGGCGGAGAGACCAGAATGGACGCCGATACCGAACACGGTGGCCGGTTCGCGCAACGTCGTCTGCTTAGCGGACTTCATCATTACCTCACCGCATTCGCCGAACCAGGCGATGCGGCCCCATCCCCGACCCAATCGGGCCATAAGTTCGACCGGACCACTGACGTATCAGGCTCGCACCAGTCCGCGTGCGAAGCCCTTTTGTTCTGGCCTCAATTTAGGCGCTCCCCGCAGGGCCTCAAACTCACGCTTTCTTACGGTCTGTTACTCGATTTCGCCGCTATTCCGCGGGGTTTCCGACATTGTGAGGAGGCACGCTTGTGAGGGCCGCTATCGCGCAGAGAAAAGCGCTGCCGATTCGACAGGTCGAGCTGCGCGGTAAGTTATTGTTAATTCGGAATGTTACGGGCCACCAAAAGCAAAGAGCGCGGCCTGGAAGCCGCGCTCTCGCGTCGATCAAAACTGCAGCCGGATCGTCAGTTCGCCTGGCGGCGCAGGAAGGCCGGAATCTCGAGTTGATCTTCCTCGGTGCCGTTATGCACAGGCGCCTGGCGGCCGTGCGGGTCTAGACCCTGCGGCGCGGCCTTGCGGGCATATTCAGACACAGCATCGTGCGCGCGCCCTTCCGGCGCCCGCGCCGAGGGCCGCAGCGGCCGTTTGGCCTGCGGCATCGGCTGATGCGCCGTCGCGGGCGGCGCCGGCGTCTTGTCGTCACGCCGGCCGAGCCCGACCGATGCGAGGCGCTCCATCAGGCTCATCCGGCGCTTTTCCGGATGCTCGTGGGCATATTCGCCGCGCTCCGCAGCGATTTGGTTTTGCGCCGGCACCGGCAGTTCGTCGACCCGCGGCATACGCGGGGTGCGGACCGTCGTGCGCTCGGGCAGCGGCGGGATAAAAGCACGCGGCAGTTCCGCGGGTGGCGATTCGGCCGCCGCCGGCTCGAACAAGGATGGCTTCATCGCCAGCGGCTTGATCGAGACATCGTCAATGCCGCCCGGCAAAATCGCGGCGGCCACGGCGGCATGAGCGGCCGCATGAGCGTCGGCCGTCGTGACATGCGCCGCCGGGGGCGCGACCGCGGCAGGCGTCCGCTCGATCCGGTCAGCCGCGCGCGGCAATTCCTTGCGGGCGACTTCCTTTTGCGGCTTTGCGACCGCGTCGGTGCGGCTGGTGATCTGCGCGCCGGGCCGCTGAATGGCGGCATGATCGATGCCGGTCGCGACCACGGAGACGCGGATGATGCCCTCGAGGCTCTCGTCGAAGGTGGCGCCGACGATGATGTTGGCGTCAGAATCGACTTCCTCGCGAATGCGGGTCGCGGCCTCGTCGACTTCGTAAAGGGTGAGGTCCTTGCCGCCAGTGATCGAAATCAGCAGACCCTTGGCGCCCTTCATCGAGGCGTCGTCGATCAACGGATTGGAGATCGCGGCTTCCGCGGCGGTCAGGGCGCGTTTCTCGCCCGAAGCCTCGCCGGTACCCATCATCGCCTTGCCCATCTCCTTCATCACCGCGCGGACGTCGGCGAAGTCGAGATTGATCAGGCCTTCCTTGACCATCAGGTCGGTGATGCAGGCAACGCCGGAATAGAGCACCTGATCCGCCATCGCGAAGGCGTCCGCGAAGGTGGTCTTTTCATTGGCGACCCGGAACAGATTCTGGTTCGGGATGATCAGCAGCGTGTCGACATATTTCTGCAGCTCGGCAATGCCCGCTTCGGCATAACGCATGCGGCGCGTGCCTTCGAACATGAAGGGCTTGGTGACGACGCCCACGGTGAGAATGCCGAGTTCGCGCGAAACCTTGGCGATCACCGGCGCCGCACCGGTGCCGGTCCCGCCGCCCATGCCGGCGGTGACGAACACCATGTGCGAGCCTGCGAGATGATCGCGGATCTCGTCGATCGCTTCCTCCGCCGCGGCGCGCCCGAGTTCAGGCTGCGAACCGGCGCCGAGCCCCTCGGTCACCTGCAAGCCCATCTGCACGATGCGCTCGGCTTTGGACATTGTCAGGGCCTGGGCGTCGGTGTTCGACACCACGAAGTCGACGCCTTTCAAGCCCGCCGCGATCATGTTGTTGACCGCGTTGCCGCCCGCGCCGCCAACGCCGAAGACGGTAATCCTCGGCTTCAGTTCGCGGATATCCGGAATTTTCAGATTGATGCTCATGGGTTGCCTCTGTGTGTCACGGGCTGCATTGCCGCATTGCTGTTGCCGGCCGCCACCGGCGCCTCATTCGAATTCAAAACGCTGGTCAGAAACTGTCGCGTATCCATCGTCCGACCTTCGCCATGTAACCGCCCGTACCTGTCATCAATTGCCGCGTTCGCCGCGGTTCGAAGTGTTCAAGATGCGCAGCCTGCGGATAAACGAGCAGGCCCGCCGCTACAGCGAAGGCCGGTCCTTTGGCGGCCTCCGGCATGCCGGCGACGCCGAGCGGACGACCGACGCGAACCGGCCGCCCGAGAACGCGGGCTGCGAGTTCGCTAAGACCGACCAACTGACTGGCACCACCGGTGAGAACGACACGCCCGCGCGGCTCGGCAGCAAACGGAGAATTCGCCAGCCGGTCGCGCAGCATCTCCAGAATCTCCTCGACGCGCGGCCTGATGATCCGCACCAAAGATTCACGAGAGACAAACTGCGGCGGCTCGCGATCTTCATCCTCGATCGGCGGGACAGTAATCACGTCCCGATCGTCCGATCCGCCAGTTAAAACAGTGCCATAAAACGTTTTGATTCGCTCGGCATCCGCGATGCGGGCGTTCAGGCCACGCGCCAGATCCATGGTGACGTGGCTGCCGCCGAGGGCGAAACCGCCCGAATGGGCGAAATAGCCGCCCGAAAAGACCGCGAATGTGGTGGTGCCGGCCCCCATATCGATGACCGCCGCCCCGAGATCGGCCTCGTCGTCCGCCAGCACGGCGAGCCCGGCGGTATAGGGCGATGCCACCATGGCTTCGACGCCCAGATGGCTGCGCTCGACCGTCAGCATCAGGTTGCGCACGGCGGCGACTTCAGCCGTCACCATATGCATGTCGACGCCGAGGCGGCGCCCGACCATGGCGCGGGGATTGCGAATTCCGGCCGCCGCGTCGAGCGCAAAGCCGGTCGGCAAGGAATGGAGGACGGCGCGTCCGTCGCGCACCGACTGGCGGCTCGCCGCGGCGAGCACGCGCGCGATGTCACCGTCGCTGACCGAACGGCCGGACACATCGACGCCGGCCTTGAAAAGTTCGCTGCCGATGCGGCCGCCGGAGAACGAGACAACGACCGATTCCAGATGCACGTCGGCCATGGTTTCGGCGATGTCGATCGCCTGGCGCACCGACGATTCCGCCGCGGCCAGATCGACCACCATGCCGGCCTTGATGCCGCGCGCCGCGGTGTGGCCGAAGCCCAGCAAGCGCACGCCGTGGCTGCGGCGGCGCAGGACATCCTGCGGCGGCGCCGGTTCGAGCCGGGCGATGAGGCACACGACCTTGCTGGTGCCAATATCAAGCGCGGCGACGACGGCAGCGCGGGTCGGCGCCACCGGCTTCATTTTGGGCGTCAGACCGAAGTGAAGCACCTTCATGCGGCGCCTCCCTTCTTCTTGGCCTTGGCCTTGATGGATTCCTTGATCGCTTCCTCGCGCGAAGCAGCCGCCGCATCCGACAGCCTGACCGTGACGCGGTCGGCCTGGCGCATGTCGATCACCGCAACGTCGCGCGTCAGCAGCCCTTTTTCTTGATTCAAACGGACCAAGGTCCGCAGCGCGGCCTCAGTGTCGTGCTCAGGCAGGCGCACTTCGATGCCGCCGCGCATCCGCATATTCCAGCGCCGCTCGGCGATCAGAACCAGCGCTTCGGTCTGATCACGGATGTCCGGAAAGCTGCTGACCAGCTTGAGCATATCGTTGCCGGCACGTTCGGCGCCGCTTCCGACGATCAGTGGCAACGCAGCGAAGCGGCCGCCGGTGAATGGTTCGAGAACGGTGCCGTCAGCCGCGATGACGGAAACGGCGCCATCCTTTTGCCAGAGCGCGATCGCGGCGCGTTCGACAACCTCGATGCGCAAACCGCCAGGATAGAACTTGAGAACGGTCGCCTCGCGCAGCCAGGGATTTTCCAGCAATGTCTGGCGCACCGCGGCCGCATCGATGCAGGGCAGCGCCGAGCGACCGCTGATCGCCGCCTGAGCGAGAATGTCTTCCCGGCTTATCTGGCCGTTTCCCGCAATTTCCAAGGCGCTGACGCGCATGCCGGCGGCGCTCGCCAGATTGTCGCAAACCAGATGAAGTTGGGCTTTGAATTCGGCGACACGGCCGCCTTTGACGGCGCCGTACCAGCCGATGCCGATAAACAGAAGAGCCACCGCAAGCGCTCCGGTGCCGCGCGGCGGATTGGCCTCGACGATCGGCGCGAGCCAATGGCGGGCGAGCCGCTGCATGCGGCCGATTTTTCCGAGGAGCGAGCGTGCGCTCAATCGCAAGTGCGTTGCGTCTTTCCGCTTCAGCGATTGAGCGAGGCGTCCTCGATCATCCATCGCACGAGCTCTTCGAACGTGATGCCTGCATGCGCAGCAAGCTCTGGCACGAGCGAGGTTTCGGTCATGCCGGGTTGAGTATTCACCTCGAGGCAAACCAAGCCCTTGGTCCCCTCAAGGCTGTCGTCGTAGCGGAAGTCCGCGCGCGTAATCCCCCTGCAGCCGAGCGCGCGATGAGCCGCCAAGGTCAGTCTTCGGGTCTCTTGGTAAACAATTGGTAAAACCGGCGCCGGCAGAAGATGTTTGGAGCCGCCAGGGGCATATTTCGCCTCATAGTCGTAGAACCTGGTCGCTGCCACGATCTCGATGACCCCGAGCGCCTCATCGCCCATCGCGGCGGACGTGAGCTCCTTGCCGGGGATGTACTTCTCGACCAGGACCCTCTCGCCATATTTCCAATCCGGCCGCGTCAGCTCCTGCGGCGGATGGGCGTGATCCTTCTGGACGATGAAAACGCCGACGCTCGATCCTTCGGCAATCGGCTTGATGACATAAGGCGGCGGCATGACATGCGCCTTGGCGGCGGCATGCCGCGCGACGACCTTGCCCTCAGCCATCGGAATGCCGGCCGCAATCAGGATCGGCTTCGCCATGTCCTTCTGCATCGCCACCGCCGAGGCGAGCACGCCGGAGTGGCTGTAGGGAATTCCGAGGATCTCCAGCAGACCCTGAATGCTGCCGTCTTCACCCGGCGTGCCGTGAAGAAGATTGAGCGCGGCGTCGGGTTTGAGCTTGCGCAGCGTCGCCGCGATCTCGCGGTCGACATCGACGCGCGTGACGCGATAGCCCGCCCGCTCCGCGGCGGCGGCGCAGGCTTCCCCCGAACGCAGCGAGACTTCGCGCTCGGCCGACCAGCCGCCCATCAGCACGGCAACGTGCTTGCTCAATCCGCCGCCCTCCGCGAATCAGTCAGCAAGCTAGCTTGGGTTCCGTGCAAAATGAATCCGGCAAAACGGAGAAAGCGCGGGTGTTACCTTCCGGACTCGCTTTTCAGGCGACGCCGATGCGCTTGATTTCCCATTCGAGGCTGATGCCGGACTTCGCCTGGACGCGCTCGCGCACCGTCTCGCCCAGCGTCTCGATGTCGCGCGCGCTCGCTTCGCCCGTATTGATGAGAAAATTGCAATGCATGGTCGAGACCTGCGCGCCGCCGACCATCAAGCCGCGGCACCCGGCGGCATCGATCAGTTCCCACGCTTTGGCGCCGGGCGGGTTCTTGAAGGTCGAGCCGCCGGTCCGGCTCTTGATCGGCTGGGTCGCCTCACGCGACTGCGTGATCTTTTGCATTTCGGCGCTGATGACCGCGGGGTCGCCGGGCGTGCCCTGAAAGACCGCCTGGGTGAAAATGAAATCGTCCGGAGCGCCGCAATGGCGGTAGCTGAACTTCATGTCGCTGTTGGAAAAAACATGGATCTTGCCGGAGCGATCGACTGCACGTGCCTCAATCAACACGTCCTTGGTCTCGCGACCATAAGCGCCGCCGTTCATTCGCAGCGCACCACCGATCGAGCCGGGAATGCCGCGGAAGAACGCCAGGCCGGCAAGGCCAGCTTCCTGCGCGGCGCGCGACACTTTCACATCCGGCGCGCCGGTTCCGGCACGCACGTGGTCGCCCTCAACCGTGATGGCGTAAAAGGCTTTGCCAAGACGGATGGTGACGCCGGGAACGCCTTGGTCGCGCACGATGAGGTTGGATCCGAGTCCGACAACATTCACCTGCATGTCGGCGGGACAATGCTGCAGGAAATAGGCGAGATCGGCTTCGTCTTCCGGCATGAAGAAGACTTGCGCGGGTCCACCAACGCGAAACCAGATCAGTTCCTTGAGCGACTGATTGGCAAGCAGCCGTCCGCGCAATTGCGGCATGTCGGCTTTAAGTTTCGGGACGATGTCGGGAAAGGCCATTGTCGACTGTCATCACCGGGCTTGTCCCGGTGATCCTGCTTAGGAATGCAGTGCGTCCCTTATCGGGATGGCCGGGTCAAGCCCAACCATGACCCAACAAGATCACAACGCCTTCAACTCGCCCGCCAGCGCATAGGCCCATTGCGTGATGTTGCCGGCGCCAAGGCACACAACGTAATCGCCGGACTTCGCCAGGCTTTTCACGATGCCGGCGAGCTTCTCTGGCCCATCGAGCGCGACCACCTGACGATGACCGCGTGCCCGGATCGCCTCGACGAGATGATCGCGATCGGCCCCGGCGATCGGCTGCTCGCCCGCGGCATAAACATGAGCGACGACCACCGCGTCCGCATCGTTGAAGCAGGTTGAAAACGGCTCGAACAAGGTCTTGAGGCGGGTATAGCGATGGGGCTGGACCACCGCGATCACCCGGCCCTTCGTCGATTCGCGCGCGGCCTTGAGCACGGCCGCGATTTCAACCGGATGGTGGCCGTAGTCATCGATAATGGTGACGCCGTTCCAGTCGCCGGCCTTGGTGAAGCGGCGCTTGACGCCGCCGAACTTGGAAAGCGCGGCGCGGATGCGGTCGTCGGCAATTCCGAGTTCATGCGCCACAGCGACAGCCGACGTCGCATTGAGCGCGTTGTGACGGCCCGGCATTGGCAGTTCGAGATCCTTGATCGTGTGCACGGGCTTGCCCTCGCGGTCGCGGAAGGCCACAGCGAAGCGCTGCGTGCCACCGGTGTTGACCAGATCGAGCAAGCGGGCATCGGCCTGCGCGTTTTCACCGTAAGTAATCACGCGCCGGTCGGTGATGCGTCCGACCAGACGCTGCACAATCGGGTGGTCCGTGCACATCACCGCAAAGCCGTAAAACGGCACATTCTCCACGAAATGCGCGAAAGCCTCCTGCACCGCCGCGAAGGTCTTGAAGTGATCGAGGTGCTCAGCGTCGACATTGGTGACGACCGCGATATCAGCCGGCAGCTTCAAAAACGTGCCGTCGGACTCATCGGCCTCGACAACCATCCAGTCGCCGGCGCCGAGCCGCGCATTGGTGCCGTAGGCATTGATGATTCCGCCATTGATGACGGTCGGGTCAAAGCCGCCCGCGTCGAGCAACGCCGCAACCATCGACGTCGTGGTGGTCTTGCCATGCGTGCCGGCAATGGCGACGCAGCTTTTCAGCCGCATCAGCTCGGCCAGCATTTCGGCCCGGCGCACCACCGGCAGCCGCCGTTCGCGCGCCGCGACCAGTTCCGGATTGTCGGGTTTGATCGCCGAGGACACGACGACGACATCGGCGCCATCGAGATTGTCGCCCTTGTGACCGACGGCGACTTTGACGCCCTTCTCGCGCAGACGTTTGACGTTGGCGCTGTCGGCGGCGTCCGAACCGGTGACGGTATAACCGAGATTGACCAGCACCTCGGCAATGCCGCTCATGCCGATCCCCCCGATGCCGACAAAATGCACCGGACCAAGCTCGCGCGGCAGTTTCATAAATGCGAATCCCTAGCGCTGACCGGCAATCTTTAGCACCAAATCAGCGAGCCGCTCAGCGGCGTCAAGCGTGCCGACGGATTTCGCCCCGGCCGCCATGCGCGCCAAACGCGCGGGATCGGCCGCGAGCCCCTCGATCTCACCCGCGAGCCGCTCCGGCGTGAAATTCGGCTGATCGATACGAATGGCGCCGCCCGCTTTTTCCAGCACGCCGGCATTGGCGAGCTGATCCTGATCGAGGGCATGGGGAAGCGGCACCAATATGGCAGAACGGCCGATCGCGGCGAGCTCCGACACGGTGGAGGCTCCGGAGCGCGAAACGATAAGGTGGCTTGCTGCAATCCGCTCCGGCAGATCGGCGAAGAAGCTCTGCACGTCGGTTTTAATACCGGCCCGCGCATAGGCGGCTTGCACCTTCGCAAGGTCCTCGCCGCGGGCCTGTTGGGTGACGACCAAACGAGCGCGCAAGGGCGCAGATAGCCGTTCGATCGCCGGCGGGACGATTTCGGACATCACTCGCGCGCCCTGACTGCCGCCGAAAACCAGAAGCCGAAATTCGCCGCCAGCGTCCGGCGCGGCGTAGGGCTTTTCCGCCGCGGCCAGGACATTCGGGCGGATCGGATTGCCGGTGTAGGTCGTCTTCGCCTTAAGCGCGCTATCGAGCTTCACGTCGGGCCAGCTCGAAGCGATGGCGCTGACGCGCGGGGCCAGGAGCCGATTGGCGCGCCCCAGCACCATGTTCTGATCCTGAATGACGGTGGGAATTCCGCGCAGCGTCGCCGCGAATACGGGCGGCACCGTCGGATAGCCGCCAAAGCCGACAACGACGGCGGGCCGAATGCGCCCGAGCAGCATCCAGGCTTTCAGCGCGCCATAACCGAGCATCGTCAATGTGCGCGCCAGCGAAACGGGATCGCGGCCGCGCACGGTCGCGCTCGGCACGATGTAAATATTGTCGGCGAAGGTGTCGCTGGTGTAGTGCGCGGCGCGATGATCGGTCGCGAGCGCGATGCGCGCGCCACGGGCTTTCAGCGCGACCGCCAAGGCTTCCGCGGGAAACAGATGACCGCCGGTGCCGCCCGCGGCAACCAAAACGAGCGGCATCGCAGTCATCAGGCCGCGCCCCGGCTCAACGCGACATCGGTGGAGAGATCCGGAGCCAGGATCGCGCGCGGCTGCTCGCGCGTCAGCGCCAGCAGCATGCCGACGCCGTAAGCGAGCGAAATCAGGGACGAGCCGCCATAGGAGATGAAGGGCAGCGTCATGCCTTTGGCCGGGATGAGGTGCAGATTGACCGACACGTTGATGGCGGATTGCGTTGCAAACAAGATCGCCAGGCCGCATGCGGCAAAGCGGGTGAAGGGATCCTCATTGCGCATCGCCCGCAACAGCGACCGTATCACGATGAAGGCGAACAAGGCGACGAGGACGAGACACAGTGCGATGCCGAATTCCTCCGCAGCGACCGCGAACACAAAGTCCGTATGACTTTCCGGCAAGAGCCGCTTCACCGTGCCCTCGCCCGGGCCGCGGCCGAACCAGCCGCCGCGCAGGAAGCTTTCTGTCGCGATATCGATGTTGAACGTGTCGCCCGAGCCCGGATCGAGGAAGCGTTTAATGCGGCGCGCCACGTGCGGCACGGTGAAATAGGCGCCGGCCAGTCCGGCGCTGGCGACGGCGGCGAGACCGAAAACCCACAGGAGCCGCATTCCCGCCATGAAGAACAATGCGCTCCAGACGAGCACAATCAGCATGGTCTGACCGAAGTCCGGTTGCAGAACGAGCAAACCGACCGCCAGCAGCAGCAACGACAGCGCCAGAGCGTTCGAAGGCATTTCCGGCCGGGTCGCGCTTTCGCCGAACAGCCAGGCGACGACGATCACGAAAGCTGGCTTGAGGAATTCCGAGGGCTGCAAGTTCACGCCCATGATGACGAGCCAGCGTTTGGCGCCTTTGATTTCCTGCCCCACATAGGGCGTCGCCGCGACGAGAATGAGCGCAAGGATAAGGATGATCAGCGACAGCCGCCTGATCTGGCGTGGCGTCAGGAACGACACGATCAGCATCAAAGGCGCGCAAATCAGCAGATAGAGAATATGCCGGTTGACGAAATAAAACGGGTCGAGGCCCAAGCGGCCGGCGACCGGAGGCGAAGCCGCAAGCGACAGCACGATGCCGGCGAGCATGAGCGCGCCGATTGCCGCGAGGGTGAGCCGGTCGACGGTCCACCACCATTCGCCGAAGGGCGTGCGCCGGGCGCGCGAAACCATGAAGGTCCCCAAACAGCCGCTCCCGCCAGCGGCCCTCCTAGTCCTGACCTGCGTTGGTTGCCAAGGTATTAACGAAGCGCTTAACGCCTAGCGCCGCATCGGCTGAAGGCCAGGGAGCGCAAGCACCAGTTCCCGGAATGCATCGCCCCGCACCTCGAAATTCCGGTACTGGTCAAACGAGGCACAGGCCGGCGACAGCAGGATCACGGGCTCCTTGAAGGGTGCCTCCTCCGCATCGCGCACGGCAAGATCAATCGCCTGCGAGAGCTTTCCAGCGATCTCGTAAGGCACCTTGCCGTCGAGCGTCCTGGCAAAATCGGCCGCCGCCTCACCGATCAGATAGGCCTTCCGGATTTTGGGAAAGAACTCCGCCAGCGAGGTGATGCCGCCGGACTTCGGCTTGCCCCCGGCAATCCAGAAAATGTCGTTGAAGCTCGACAGCGCCCGCGCCGCGGAATCCGCATTGGTCGCCTTGGAATCGTTGACGAACAGTACGCTGCCCTTGCGGCCGATTTCTTCCATGCGGTGCGCGAGACCGGGAAATGTCGTGAGACCTTTCTGGATTTGCGCGGGCGTGAGACCCAAAGCCTGCGCCGCGGCGATGGCGGCCATGGCATTCTGCGCGTTATGCGCGCCGCGCAGCGAACCAATGCCGGCAAGTTGAGCAATGGGCACGGCCTTGCCATTGGCCGCCTGCATGATGCGGCTGCCATCCGCATAAAGGCCGTCGCGCAGCACATTGGTTGCGGAAATCCGCAGGACGTTGCGTCCGGCGCGCGCGAGACGGTCGGCGGCCGCCCGGGTGTGCTGATCGTCGACCGCAACGACGGCAGTGCCGCCCTGTTCGATCTGCGCCGGCACCAGGGTCTTGAGCGCAGCGTAATTCTCCATGCTGCCGTGGCGATCGAGATGATCTTCCGAAATATTTAGAAGAATCCCGACGGTCGGACGCAAATTCGGCGCTAGGTCGACCTGATAGGACGACACCTCGATCACATAGGCGCGGTTGGGCGCAAAAGGCTCGAGCGCGAGGACCGGCGTGCCGATATTGCCGCCCATTTGGGTGTCGATGCCGGCGCTCTTCAATAAATGCGCGGTGAGCGCCGTCGTCGTCGACTTGCCGTTGGTGCCGGTGATGGCGACTAAGGGCGATGGCGGCAAATGGATTTCGCGTTCGCGCGAAAATAATTCGACGTCGCCGATGATCTCGACGCTGTGTTCGCGCGCCAGCGCGGCGGCCCAGTGCGGCTTGGGATGGGTCAAGGGCACACCCGGCGAGAGCACCAAGGCGGCAACCTTCGACCAATGGAGGGCGTGTAAATCAGCGGACTCGAGGCCGTTCGCGGCCGCCTGGATCACCCGCTGTGGCTCATCGTCGGCGACCAGAACCTTGGCGCCGCCCGCAGCCAGCGCCTTGGCGCTCTCAAGGCCCGAACTGCCGAGGCCGAACACAACGACGGTCCGGCCGGCAAAGATCGTGACGGGGATCAAGCGCCTATCTCAGCTTCAGTGTCGATAGTCCGGCGAGCGCGACCACCACCGAGACGATCCAGAAGCGGATCACGATCTGCGGCTCGGTCCACCCTAATTGCTCGAAATGATGGTGGATCGGCGCCATCCTGAACACGCGCTTGCCCGTGAGCTTGAACGAA
>JAFBAG010000133.1 GCA_019247925.1 Pseudolabrys sp. | reverse complement strand
TGAGTGGATCGCGATTTGCAGCCGGCACCGACGACACGACCGCGGCGACTGAATTATTTTTCCAATACGTCGCGGATGCGCGGTTTTAAGTTCAACCTTCGGCCACGTCGGCCCAGCTACTTACGCCGCATATGGACGACGAACATGTTTTTAAGCTGTGGCATGGGTATTTTATTGCACAACGACTCGACCAGAAAGCTTGGCTTCGCGATCGCCGTTTTCAATCCATAGGGGATCCGCAGGACCATGCTCTGTAGAATGAGGAAGAACGCGGGACCTCCGACGTAGTGCGTATGCAGCGTTTCGAATTTGTCCGCGTATTGTCGAGACAAGTCCCGAGCGTCAATAGCCGCTTCCGTCTCTGAATCGAAACTTGGATCGAGGCGATACCAAACCTTCCGGAGATGCTCGAGAAAGAATCTCGAGCTCGGTTCGACAGCGACAACAATGCCCCCCGGCTTGAGCATGGCGTGGATGTTCTTCATAGCTGTATCGAGGCCGCGGACCATGTGATGAAGCACGCCGAGCGCAAAGACGTAGTCGAAGCGCCCGCAGAACTCGGCAGGCAAAGGCGTGGTGAAGTCGAGGCAATATGCCGGGCGTCCTGTCTCCGCCGTGTAGAGCGACGTCAACTCCGAGACGATATCGAAGCCAAATAGTACGGCGCCTGGAAACGTGTGGATGAGATCTGCCGAATTGGCGCCGCCTCCGCATCCAATGTCGGCAACGGTTTTTCCATTGAGGTCTATATCGCGCAGGATCAGCGGAGTCAGGAAGCGCCGCCGATATTCCATCGACGGCGGGTCGTAATACGACTCCACATAAGCTGAATGCACGCGCGCGAAATGTGCGGCTTGCGGATTTAGCGCGGCCGCCTGCTCCGACATGTAGCCTCCGCTCGATACAATCGGCGGTAGTGTATTTGTTAAATACAACTGTAGATAGTATTTCCTGGATCCACATAAATGGTTGATTTCACGTGTGAAACGGCGCTTAACCGGCTGCTCGCCCATGAAGGCGGCTACACGGATCATCCCGCTGACCCCGGCGGCCCGACCAAATTCGGCGTGACGATTTTCGACTACCGCCGTTACGTGAAGCCGGATGCGACAGCGGCCGACGTCAAGGGAATGGCACTCGACGAAGCGAAGGGGATCTATCGCGCGAAATATTGGGCAACGCTGCGCTGCGACGAACTGCCCGCGGGTCTCGATTACGCGGTGTTCGATTTCGGCGTGAATTCAGGCGTCGCACGGGCGGCAAAGACGCTGCAGCGTATCCTCGGCGTGGCTGAGGACGGACGAATCGGCGCGATCACGCTCGATGCCGCGGCGCGCGCTCCAGGCGCGACGATCGAGCATCTTTGCGATGCCCGTTTGGCTTTTCTGCAATCTCTCAAGACCTGGCCGGTGTTCGGCAAAGGCTGGGCGCGCCGCGTGTCGGAAGTGAAAGCCGCGGCGCTGGCGATGGCCGCACAGAGACAGGACCGATAAATGGCGCTGGATTGGAAAGACGTCGCGACAAAAGTCATCGGCCTCGGGGCGCCGATCCTCGGCGAAGCCTTGGCCGGCCCGCTCGGCGGCGCTGCCGGCAAATTTCTAGCGAACGCGCTCGGGGCCGAGCCGCGTCCGGCGGATGTCGACGATGCGATCAGCAAAACCGACCCGGTGGCGGCGGCGGTGGCGGCCTCGGCGGTCCGCCAGGCCGAAGCGCAATGGCTCGCCGCGCTGGCCGAGACCGGCAAGGCGCAAGTCGAGCAGGTCAACGCGACGATGCGCGCGGAAGCTGCCAGCGAGGATCGCCTGCAAAGATCGTGGCGGCCGCTCTATGCCCTCGAACTGATCTGCGAGTGCGCCGCGTTTGCACTCGCGCTCGGTCACGCGCTGTGGGAAGGCGCGCCGCAACGGGTCAATGGATTTGTGGCGCTGTCGAGCCTGATCATGGCCTATATGGCGGCGCGTTTCGGCGTGCTCGGTGTTTACGTCTCCGGCCGCTCGCGGGAAAAGCAGGCCGCGGTGACCGGATTGCCGCCGCCAACGCTCGTCACGGCGATAGCCAAGGCGATCAGAGGCAAATAATTCCTTCCTTCGGACGGCTGCCCCGGCCAAACTCCGTAACGAAACGGAGTTTGCTCCATGCACGTGCGCGAGGCCGTTACGTCCCGCTACTCCTGCCGGGCGTTCCTCTCCAAACCAGTCCCCGAAGCGACCGTCCGCGAGATCATCGAAGTCGCGGCGCGCGCGCCGTCGGCGGGCAACATGCAGCCGTGGCGCGTTTACGCGCTCGCCGGCGAGCCGCTCGCGAAGCTCAAGGCGCTGATGGCGCCGCGGATGAGCGAACTGCCAAAAGGCGAGGGCACGGATTATACGATCTATCCCGAGCCCTTGACCGAGCCTTACAAGACGCGCCGCTTCGTCGTCGGCGAAATGCTTTACAAGGCCCTCGGCATTCCTCGCGAGGACAAGGCCGCACGCTACCGGCAGTTCGCGCGGAACTGGCAATTTTTCGACGCGCCGGTCGGCTTATTCCTGGCCCGCGAGAAGGCCCACGGCCCGGCGCAATGGGCCGATATTGGCGGCTTCCTGCAAAACGTCGCGCTGCTTGCGCGCGACCATGGTCTTCATACCTGCCCGCAACAGGCTTGGGTGTCCTTCCATAAGACCGTGCGCGCCTACCTCAATCTCCCCGACCATCTGATGATCTATTCCGGCATGAGCCTCGGCTACGAAGATCCGGACGCTCCGATCAACAAATGGCGCTCACCGCGCGAGCCCCTCGACGCTTTTGCGTCGTTTTCGGGGTTTTCTGCCTGAGTGCTGACTTAAATGCGGCGTAGTGGCAAAATCCGTCTTCGTTAAAGTCCGGAGCCATTGCCTTGCGCCTCCTCGTCGTCGAGGACGATCCCGATCTCAACCGCCAGCTCACCACCGCGCTTACCGAAGCCGGCTACGTCGTCGACCGCGCGTTCGATGGCGAAGAAGGCCATTACCTCGGAGAGAGCGAGCCTTATGACGCCGTAATCCTCGACATCGGCCTGCCGAAGATGGACGGGATTTCCGTGCTTGAAGCCTGGCGGCGCACCGGCCGCGCGATGCCAGTGCTGATGCTCACGGCGCGCGACCGTTGGAGCGACAAGGTGCAGGGCTTCGACGCCGGCGCCGACGATTATGTCGCGAAACCCTTTCACCTCGAGGAAGTCCTGGCGCGGGTGCGCGCTTTGCTGCGCCGCTCGACCGGCCATGCCAAGAGCGAATTCAACTGCGGTCCTGTACGGCTCGATACGCGCACCGGCCGCGTTTCGGTCAGCGGCAATCCCGTCAAGCTCACCTCGCACGAATACCGCCTGCTGTCCTATTTGATGCACCACACCGGGCGCGTCGTGTCCCGCACCGAGCTCGTCGAGCACCTTTACGACCAGGACTTCGACCGCGACAGCAACACGATCGAAGTCTTCGTCGGCCGCATCCGAAAAAAGCTTGGTGTCGATATCATCCAGACCGTGCGCGGGCTCGGCTATCTCCTGACGCCACCGAGCGCCGGCGCATGATTTCGAACAGCGGGCACCCGTTTTCGGATTGGATCGCACGCCAAAGTATGACGTGATGCGCGCCAATTCTCTCGCGCTCCGCCTGTTTCTCTCCGCGACCGCCTGGACGGCGGTCATTCTCCTGATCACCGGCATCATCTTGTCATCGCTCTACCGTACGGCGGTCGAGCGTGCCTTTGACCGGCGGCTCGGGGTCTACATGCGCACGCTGGTCGCCGACCTCGCGGCGCCCGAAGACACGCCGGAAAAATTCCCACAGACCTTCGGCGAGCCGTTATTCGAGCTGCCGCTGTCCGGCTGGTATTGGCAGGTCACTCGCACCGACGGGGGCAAGCGCGAAGTGCGCTCTTCGCGCTCGCTGTGGGATGGTGGCTTGCCGCAACTGGAGAAGATGGGCGTTCCGGCCAATGCCGGCGGCTCGCGCGAAGGCTACGTCGCGGGGCCGGAAGAGCAGCAGCTGCGCCTAATCGAGCGCAGCGTCGACCTTGGCGATGACGGCTTCTTCCAGGTCGCGGTCGCGGGAGATGCGGCCGAAATCTTCGAAGAAGTGCGAGGCTTCGACCGCGCTCTCATTATCACCTTCGCTGCTCTCGCCGCGGTGCTGCTTCTCACGACGATGTTCCAGGTGCGGTTCGGCCTCGCCCCGCTCAAGCGCATCACGGGCGGTCTCGCCGGCATCCGCGCTGGCACCGCGGAGCGGCTCGAAGGGGAGTTTCCAGTCGAAATCGCGCCGCTCGCGCGCGAGACGAACGCCCTGATCGACGCCAACAAGGAGATCGTCGAACGGGCGCGCACCCATGTCGGCAATCTCGCGCACGCGTTGAAAACGCCGCTATCGGTCATGGTCAACGAAGCGGCGGCGCGCGGCGACGATCCTCTCGCCGCGAAAGTGGCGGAGCAGACCGGCATCATGCGCGACCAGGTCGCGCGCCATCTCGAGCGCGCCCGGCTCGCGGCGCGGCATTCGGTGGTCGGCAGCGTGACCGACGTCATGCCGGTTGTCACGTCGCTCGCGCGCACCATGGAAAAGATTCACCGCGACCGCGCCATCACCATTGCGGTTCACGTCAGCGCGCTGGCAAGCGAAACCGTGCAATTCCGCGGCGAACAGCAGGACCTCGAGGAAATGATCGGCAACCTGGTGGACAACGCCTGCAAATGGGCTGCCGCGCAGGTAGCCGTCGAAGTGATGTCGGAGCGGCCGGACGTCAACAGCGCGCGCCAGGTATTGCGGATCACGGTCGACGACGACGGCCGCGGACTGTCACCCGCCGAACGCGAGCAGGTCGCCAAGCGCGGCCAGCGGCTCGATGAAACCAAGCCCGGATCGGGCCTCGGCCTTTCCATCGTGGTCGAACTTGCGGCGCTTTATGGCGGCGGCTTGAAGCTCGGTTCGGCGCCGATCGGCGGGTTGCGGGCTGAACTCAGCCTGCCCGCGGGCTAAAGCCCGCGCATTCGCACCCAAAGATACATTGCGATTGTCAGCGCGGCCATCAGTCCGAGTGAGAATGGATAACCGAACGCCCATTCCAGCTCGGGCATGTGTCGGAAGTTCATCCCGTAAATGCCGGCGACGACGATCGGCGGGGTCAGGATCAGGCTGACCAAAGTCAAAATATTCACGACCTTGTTCTGCAACAGGTCGATGAAGCCGATCACGCCTTCGAGCAAAAAGCCTGCCGTGTTCGAAAGATCGGTTTCCGCTTCGGCAATCGATTTGAGATCGCTCTCGAAGGTTGCGAGCTTCGCCTCCAGCGGCGCCGGAATATCCTGCTCGCGCAGGAAAGCGATCATGCGGCGAAAGCTAATGACGCTGCGGCGCAGCTTAACCAACGCTTCACGGGTGGGCCCGATATCGGTGAGGATACGCTCGAGCTGGCGGTTGCGCAGCCGTGGCGAACTTTGGATCAGTCGCCGCCGCTCTTTCGTCGCGTGATGTTGGAAGACGCGGTTGTTGATGATGTCGAGATCGTTGCCAAGCTTGTCGAGGATATTATCGGTGTGATCAACGATCATATCCAGCAGAACGGCAAAAATGTCATCGCGTCCTGACTTGTGTGAAAAGCAGTTTTCGCATTCCTTGATCAGCTCGCTCAGCCCGACATTCGAACCGCTGGAGACGGTGATGAGGACTTTGGGCGTACGAATGAAAGTAATCTTGTCGAGCCGAGGATCATTATCGGCGTTGATCGAAACCAAGAGCGCGGTCATTGTGATCTGGCTCTTGTTGGCGCTGAAATGGCTCGAGATCTGAAAAGGCTCGAACTCGTTGACGGGGCTGGTGTCAACCTTGAACGTCTCCTCTACGAGTTTCTTTTCCTCGAGGCTGGGATCGGAAAGGTCGATCCAGTGCAGCTTGTGCAGCGCGGCCCGGGCGAGCTTGCCTTCGACCTGTTCAAATTGCGCGTTATGGACTCGATAGGCCCGCAGCACCCGGCGCTCCTGCCCTGATTGCGCCCGACAACGCAAAGCCGCGGCGGCTGGTTGCCAAAAGCCGCGCTTTTGCCCTAATCCCCCCATCGGATAGGCTGCGACGAGCCTTTTCACCGCGTTCAGGGGGGAATTTTCATGTCCAATGTTATTTTGGTCCGTGCCGGTTGCGCGTTTGCTGCAGCCATGATGCTCGCGGCCTGCGCCGGCGATCCCAATACCGGGACCGGGCCGAAGGAAAACACTGGCACGCTCATCGGCGCGCTTACCGGCGCCGCGATTGGCTCGCAGTTCGGCGGTGACGCAGGATCGCGCGTGGCGGGCGCGGTGATCGGCGCGGGCGCAGGCGCCCTGATTGGCAACCGCATCGGCGCGGCGATGGACGACGAGGACAAAAAGCGCGCATACGCGGCAGAGATCGAGGCGCTCGACCGCGGCCCTTCTGGCGCGCCGGTCGCGTGGCGCAATCCTGACAGCGGGCGCTATGGCACGATCGTGCCGGGACCGGCCTATCAGAACGCCGGCCGCAACTGCCGCTCCTACACCCACACGATCTACATCAATGGCCAGCCCCAGACGGCGCGGGGCACGGCCTGCCGCAACCCCGACGGGTCGTGGACGCCTTTGGCTTAAGCCGCAGTAAGCATTCTTAACAGCTTGTTAAGGCCCGCCGGGCAGTTTCCGGCGGGCTTTTCGATTCACAAGGCCGAGGCCGATGGCGACCGCCGACCGGTTGCGTCAGTACCTCAGCGAGTTAAAACCGAATGCGCGCGCTCTGCTGATCAAGGAGCTCGAGCGCAGCTTGGTGCGTGGCGACGCCGATCCCATCGCCGATCTCGTCCTTCACGAACTTCGTGTGCTGGCGCGCGAGAGCCGCGAGGGCGGCCCGCGGCAAGGGACCGCGGCGCGGCTCTTCTTCAAGCCGCTCGAGCCATTCCTGGTCGACGACACGCCGCAACACAAACATCCGTATCGGATCGCGCGGGCGGTGCTGGAGCCGCTCTGGACCTGGATCAGACGGGATCTCGTCGCGGCCGAGGCAAAAATTTATATCGAACAGGCTGCGACGCTAAGCGCTGCAGGTGACATAGGCAAAGCCGAATATCTCGCCCGGGCATTTCAAGACAAAGTCGCGGTCGCGTTGAGCGTGGCGCTGGAAGACGCCGAACGCGACGACAAGGCGCGCCGGCGCTTGATCGCCCAGATCGGAACGCCGCGCGCGCATGACGATGCGACGATTCTCTGCCGTGGCTTGAAATTCCGCGACATGCTCGGGACGCTCGCCGGTCATTTGCCGGGTCACATCGGCAATTTTACAGGTGAAGCGCTGGATCAGGCGCTTACCTTGATCGATGTGGTCGCCAAACGCGAACGCGATGCGTTCCCATACACATTGCTGGTGGTGATGCAGCGCCTCGCCGCGCCGTGGCAGCTCATCCGATTGGCGACACAGGCCGCAGGCAGCGATCAGGCGGCACGTGTCGCGGATAGCGGCTATGCCATCGCAGTCGATATCGCGCTCGCCGAAGTCGGCCGTATGGTCGCGGAGCTTCGCGCCGACTTGCGCGGCGGGCAGGGCATCGCCAATGGCGCGTTGCTGAAGTCGATCCATGACAGCGCGCGTGGATTGCGAACCGAAATCGAATTGTCGCATGACAGCATTTGGGGCCGCGAACTTGCCGCGTTACGCGGCCAGATCTCTGAATTGCTGAAAGCCGAAATCGAGTCGATGCCGGGCCGGGTGCGGCGCCTGCTGCGCCCCCGCGGATCCCACGACATCAAGCCCAACTCCCAGCTCGACCCGGGCGAAGTCGCAGAAACAGAATTGCTGATCGAATTCGTCGGCGTCTGCCGGCATTTTGCCCCGGAGCTTGCCTTGAATGAGATGACGCAGCGGGCCTATTCGGACTTGCAGCAATATCTCGATAGTGGTTCAGGCGCGCTGCTCGATGGCCTGCGGCATGCCGGCGCGGCCGACGAGCCTTTCCGCGCCTCGCAGGTCGAGGCGCTGATCCGGTTTTGCCGCAAAGTGTTCGGCGCCGATTATGCCGCGATGCTGTCGAAGGCCGCTGAAGTGGCCATTACCAGCGCCGCCCCGGCCGCGGCGCGCCTTTAAATCCCATTGCCGCCCCGATAGCGGCTGCTATATCCCGGCCCATGACCTTGTGGCTGGCGTTTTCGCTCATGACCGCAGCGGCGATCTTTGCCGTGGTGTGGCCGCTGTCGCGCGGCGCTCGTGGACGCGATGTCGACACGACAGAAATTTATCGCGATCAGCTCGGCGAAATCGGCCGCGATCTGGCGATGCACCGCATCGGTGAAGCGGAGGCGCACGCTGCGCGCGTCGAGGTGTCTCGCCGGCTCCTTGCCGCCGCCGATGCGCAGCAGGAAAGCACGCTTCAGCCCGGCGCAGCGTTGCGGCACCGGCGGATCGCCGCGCTGGCCGCGCTCGTTCTGTTGCCCCTGATTGCAGGCGGCATTTATCTACTGCTCGGTTCCCCCAATATGCCGGGGGCGCCGCTGGCCGCGCGCCTCGCCGTGCCGCCCGAACAGCGCTCGCTGGCGAGTCTCGTTTCGCAAGCCGAAGCGCATGTCGAGCGCAATGCCGGCGATGGCCGCGGCTGGGAGGTTCTGGCTCCCGTCTATCTGCGCATGGGCCGGTTCGACGATGCGGTGCGGGCGCGCAAGAATGCGCTCGCGCTCAACGGCGAGACGGCCGACCGGCGCGCCGATCTCGGTGAAGCCTTGGTGGCGGCGGGAAACGGTATCGTTTCTGTCGAGGCGAAAGCGGCCTTCGATGGCGCGCTCGCGCTGAATCCGAAACATGAAAAGGCGCGCTTCTTTATAGGGCTGGCGCTGCAGCAGGATGGCCGCAAGGCCGAGGCGGCACGGACGTGGCAGACTTTGCTGGATGAGGCGCCTCCAGACGCGCCATGGGCGGCCACGGTGCGTCAGGCGCTGGCCGAGCTCGCCGTTCCCGCGGGATCTTCATCCGGTCCGTCGGCGGAGGATGTCGCGGCCGCTTCGAAACTCCGGGAAGGCGAGCGCAATGAAATGGTGCGCGGCATGGTCGCGCGCCTCGCTGCGCGCATGAAGGATGAGCCGGGCGACCTCGACGGCTGGCTGCGGCTCATTCGCGCCTATACTGTGCTTGGCGAACGCGAGCAGGCGCGCGCGGCGGCCGCGGATGCACGCCGCGCCTTGGGCAACGATCGTGACAAAGCCCAGCGCATCGACGACCTTGTCAAAGCTTTGGGATTAAGCTGACGCGATGACCCGCAAACAACGCCGCCTTGTTCTGATCGGTGCCGCGCTCGGCGTTCTCGGCCTTGCTTTGGCGCTCGTCCTTGGCGCGTTGCGCGATTCCATCGTGTTCTTCCAGTCGCCGACCGATGTCGCCGAAGGCAAGGTTGCACCGGACAAACGGCTGCGGCTCGGTGGCCTCGTCAAGGATGGCAGCGTCAAACGCAACGATTTGCTGATCGAGTTCGCGGTCACCGATGGCAACAAGGATGTGCCCGTGAGCTATCGCGGCATCGTCCCCGATCTGTTTCGCGAAGGTCAGGGGGTCGTCGTCGAGGGCAAGCTGGGCGCGGGCGGACAATTCGTCGCCGATACTGTGCTCGCCAAGCACGACGAGAATTACATGCCGCGGGAAGTCGCCGACGCGCTCAAAAAGTCCGGCCGCTGGAAAGAAGGCGAGGGCGGCAAAAAATGATCGCCGAACTCGGCCACTACGCTCTCGTGCTGGCTCTGGGGCTGTCGCTGATCCAGGGGGTCGCGCCGCTGATCGGGGCGCGGCGCGGCGACGCGGCGTTGATGCAGCTCGGCTCATCTACAGCGCTCATGCAATTCGTCTTCGCCGCGGCGAGCTTTGCAGCCTTGGTGGCCTGTTATCTGATGTCCGATTTTTCCGTTGCGAATGTCTTCCAGAATTCCAATTCGCAGATGCCGGTGATCTATAAGTTCACCAGCGCCTGGGGCAATCACGAAGGCTCCATGCTGCTGTGGGTTTTGATCCTCGCGCTGTTCGGCGCGCTGGTCGCAGGCTTCGGCTCCAACTTGCCGGCAACGCTCAAAGCCGATGTTTTGGCCGTGCAGGCCTGGATCGGCGCGGCCTTCTATCTCTTTATTCTCTTCACCTCGAACCCGTTCCTGCGTATCGCCGAGCCGCCGTTCGAAGGGCGCGACCTCAATCCAATCCTGCAGGACTTCGGGCTCGCGGTGCATCCGCCGCTTCTTTATCTCGGCTATGTCGGCTGCTCGATCGCATTTTCCTTCGCTGCCGCCGCGCTGATAGAAGGCCGCATCGACGCGGCCTGGGCGCGCTACGTGCGGCCCTGGACCTTGGGCGCCTGGATGGCGCTGACCGTCGGCATCGCGATGGGCTCCTACTGGGCCTATTACGAGCTCGGCTGGGGCGGCTGGTGGTTCTGGGATCCGGTTGAAAACGCCTCGCTGATGCCGTGGCTCGCCGCCACAGCGCTCCTGCACAGCGCGGTGGTGATGGAGAAACGCGACGCCCTCAAGATCTGGACCTTGCTGCTCGCCATTCTCGCTTTTTCCCTGTCCCTACTCGGCACGTTCCTGGTGCGCTCCGGCGTGTTGACCTCGGTGCACACCTTCGCCAGCGATCCCACCCGTGGTGTTTTCATTCTCGCCATTCTCGTGATTTTCATCGGCGGTTCGCTTGCGCTGTTCGCCTGGCGCGCGCCGGCCCTGACCCAAGGCGGGTTGTTCGCGCCGGTTTCGCGCGAAGGCGCGTTGCTCCTCAACAATCTGTTTCTCGCCAGCGCATGTGCGACCGTCTTTGTCGGAACGCTTTACCCGCTCGCGCTTGAAGCGCTGACCGGCGACAAGATTTCGGTCGGCGCGCCATTTTTCGTCCTCACCTTCGCGCCTTTGTTCGTTCCGCTGCTGCTAGCGATGCCGTTCGGTCCGCTGCTCGCGTGGAAACGCGGTGACGCCTATGGCGCAGCCCAACGTTTACTCGCGGCTGCGGCGGTGGGCGTGATGGCCGTGGTGATCGTTCTCATTGCCGAGGGCGGCAGCGTAAGTCTGGCGCCATTCGGGATCGGGCTTGCGCTGTTCGTGATGGGCGGAGCGGTGACCGATCTCGCGGAGCGGACCGGCGTGGTGCGCATTCCGTTTGCCGCCGCGCGCGCGCGGGCAGCCGGGTTGCCTCGCTCGGCTTGGGGCACGGCGCTCGCCCATTTCGGGGTCGGCGTCACCTTGCTCGGCATCGTGGCGGAGACGCATTGGAACGCCGAGCGGATCGTTTCGCTCAAGCCCTCTCAGGCCGTGACATTGCGCCACTACGAACTCACTTTCGAGGATGTCGTCGCGCGGCAAGGGCCGAACTATCGCGAACAGGTCGCGCGTTTCGCGGTGCGCCGGGACGGGCAAGTGCTCGCCACGCTGGAGCCATCCAAGCGGAGCTTCGCCACGCGCGGCATGACCACGACCGAAGCGGCCTTGCTCACGCGCGGGGTAAGCCAGCTTTATGTATCGCTCGGCGACACAGCGGCCGACGGCGCGCTCGTGGTGCGCATTTATCATAAGCCCTTGGTGCTGTTGATCTGGCTCGGCGCTCTCGTGATGGCGCTCGGCGGCGCGCTGTCGCTCAGCGACCGGCGGCTGCGGATCGGCGCGCCCAAGCCGGCGGCGAAATCCACTCTGGCTCCAGCGGAGTGAGCGATGCGCAGCGTCATTCTCGCGGTGCTTATCGTTCTCCAGACCATGACGCTCGCTGCCGCCGTGCAGCCCGACGAGGTTCTCAAGGATCCCGCCCTCGAGACGCGCGCGCGCCACTTGTCGCGCGAACTGCGCTGCATGGTGTGCCAGAACCAGTCGATCGACGATTCCGATGCGCCACTCGCCCGTGACCTGCGCCTTCTGGTCCGCGACCGCCTGACTGCGGGTGACAGCGACCAACAGGTCCTCGACTTTCTGGTGGCGCGTTACGGCGACTTCGTCCTGCTGCGTCCGCCCGTGCGCACGAGCACATTCCTCCTTTGGACGTTTCCGCCCGCGATATTTCTAGCGGGGGCGATCGCGCTGGCGCTGACACTGCGGCGGCGAAAGCAAACGGGCGAAAATTTCCCTGATTTGACAAAGGCCGAGCAGGAGCGCCTTGCGACTTTGGTCGACGACCGGCGGCCGACTTCTCCCCGTTAAATCGGCATAAGCTCGCTAGCCAACGTTACCGATAATTAATTTTGCCGACAGTGCGCCGTAAGGCGGCCGTCTCCATCTTCCACTGCGAACGGTGCGTCCGCACCTCATGAGTTCGCGATGGAGACTTTGATGACCCCGAGCGTTTCCGCTCCTACCAAGCGCGGCCTTTCGATCCGCCGCTTTTTCCTCATCACGACCGCGGTCGCTGGCCTCGGTGCCGCGGCGTTGGTCTTTGCTCCCTACACCGGCGGATTGCCGGCAGCCCAGGCTCAGAATCTCACCGAGCAGGCGAAACGCGTCCAGGGCCCGATCGGCTTTGCCGACATCGTCGAGAAGGTGAAGCCGGCGGTGATTTCGGTCCGCGTAAAGACCTCCGCTTCGGCGGAGAATTCCGGCCTCAATATGGAAAATCTGCCGCCGGGCCTCGAGCGGTTCTTCCGCGAGTTCGGCATGCCGAATGGCGGTGAGGGCCAGCTCAATCCACGCGGCGGCAATCGCGGCCGCGGCATGGTCACGGGCCAGGGATCGGGTTTCTTCATCTCGGCTGACGGCTATGCGGTGACGAACAACCACGTCGTCGAAAAGGCCGAGACGGTCGAAATCCGCACTGACGACGGCAAGACCTACACGGCGAAAGTCGTCGGCAGCGATTCCCGCACCGACCTCGCGCTGATCAAGGTCGAGGGCAATACGTTTCCCTACGTCAAGCTGTCGGACGGCTCGCCGCGCATTGGCGACTGGGTGCTCGCGGTCGGCAATCCGTTCGGTCTCGGCGGCACCGTGACCGCCGGCATCGTTTCGGCGCGCGGCCGCGATATCGGCGCCGGCCCCTACGACGACTTCCTCCAGATCGACGCGCCGGTGAACCGCGGCAATTCGGGCGGGCCGACTTTCGACACCGAAGGCAATGTCATCGGTGTCAACACCGCGATCTTCTCGCCGTCGGGCGGTTCGGTCGGTATCGCCTTTGCGATCCCAGCCCAGACCGTGAAGACCGTCGTCGCGCAGTTGCGCGAGCACGGCACCGTGTCGCGCGGCTGGATCGGCGTTCAGATCCAGCCCGTCACCGACGACCTCGCCGACAGCCTTGGCCTGAAGAAGGCGCAGGGTGCGCTGGTCGCGGAGCCGCAAGCCGATGGACCCGCCGCCAAAGCCGGCATCCAGGCGGGTGACGTCATCACCGCGGTTGACGGCGAAGAGGTCAAGGATGCCCGCGATCTTGCCCGCAAGATCGGCGCCAAGGCGCCGAAGGCCGCGGTCAAGCTGACCGTCGTGCGCAAGGGCGGCGAGAAGACGATCAATCTCTCGCTTGGCGAAATGCCCGCGACGCAAGCGCGCGCCGAGGTCAGCAAGCCCGATACGGGCGCCGAACTCGGCCGGCTTGGGCTGACGCTGGCTCCGGCCGGACGCGTCAATGGCGCCGGCAGCGAAGGCGTCGTGATCACGCAAGTCGATCCGTCGGGCCTCGGCGCCGAGCACGGCTTTGCGAATGGCGACGTCATCCTCGAAGTGGCTGGAAAGGCCGTGACGACGCCGGCCGATGTGCGCAAGGAGATCGACGACGCGCGGTCCTCGAACAAGCGAGCCGTCCTGATGCGCGTCAAATCCGGCGCGAATACGAAGTTCGTCGCGGTCCCGATCGGCCGCGGCTGACGAGATTGGGGCGTTGTGCCGGCAATCGTCGCCCCCGCCGGCGCGGCACTCCAGCGGGACGGACAAACCGGGCAACCGGCCAGTCCGTCCCGGCAGTTTCCCGGGTTCGTCACCATCGTCCCGGGCTTGAACTCCAACCCTGGCAATCGTCGCCCCCGCCGGGGTGGGGTCAGAGGGGTGGCGGTCATACCGCCACCCCTTTCGTTTTCGGGGAGAGCGGGCGCGGATTTGGATCGAGCCGATGCCGAATTTTTCCGCTATCAACGTGCCACGCGGCCGCGGGCGGGGATTCGACGCCGCGGCCGAGCCGCAACCGGACCGCACGCGCATGCGCATCTTGCTGATCGAGGATGACCGCGAGGCGGTCGATTACCTCGTCAAAGCGTTCAAGGAAGTCGGCCACGTCGCCGATCGCGCCTATGACGGCGAGGACGGTCTCGCTCTGGCGCTCGACGGCGAATACGACGTGCTCATCGTCGACCGCATGTTGCCCAAGCGCGACGGCCTCTCGGTCATTGGCATGCTGCGTGACAAGGGCATCGAAACGCCCGTCATCATTCTTTCGGCGCTGGGTCAGGTCGATGACCGGGTCAAAGGACTGCGCGCGGGCGGGGACGATTACCTCGCCAAGCCCTATTCATTTTCGGAATTGCTGGCGCGGGTCGAGGTACTCGCGCGGCGCCGCGGCTCGCGCGGTGAAGATACGATGTATCGCGTCGCCGACCTCGAGCTCGACCGCATGTCGCGCGAGGTCAGCCGGGGCGGGCAGAAGATCTTATTGCAGCCGCGGGAATTCCGGCTGCTCGAATATCTGATGAAGCATGCGGGCCAAGTCGTGACCCGAACGATGCTGCTGGAAAATGTGTGGGACTATCACTTCGATCCCCAGACCAACGTGATCGACGTGCACATCTCGCGTTTGCGGTCGAAAATCGATAAAGGGTTTGCCCAGCCGCTTCTGCATACCGTGCGCGGCGCGGGGTACATGATCCGTGACGGCGCTCGCTAAGCTATTCCGAACGACGACGTTCAAGCTGACGCTCGTCTATCTTTTCATTTTTGCGATCTTTGCCGCCTTCCTGCTCGGATATTTTGCTCTCAATACCCGCCGGCTGATCACCGAGCAGATCACCGATACCGTCAACGCGGAAATCAACGGGCTCAACGAGCAATACAACCAGGGCGGTATTCGCCGGCTTGTGCTGGTGGTCGATGCGCGGTCGCGCCGGCCCGGGTCGAGCCTTTATCTGGTCACGACATTCAACGGCGACACCCTCGCGGGCAATATCACCGAAGTGCCCCCTACCGTGTTCAATACGCCGGGCTGGACCGAGACTCAGTACCGCCGCGTCGAGGAGACAGACAGCGGCGATCATCACGCGCTGGTGCGGGTGTTCCAGCTCGCCGGCGGTTTCCGGCTTCTGGTCGGCCGCGATCTCGAGGAACGCGAGCGCGTCTATCACATCGTCATCGATGCCGGAAAATGGTCGGTGGCGATCGTCATGGCGCTCGGCATTCTCGGCGGCGTCTTCGTCACGCGCCGCGTGCTTCGACGGGTCGACGCCATGACCGAGACGACGCGCACCATCATGGGCGGCGATTTGAGCGGCAGACTGCCGGTGAGCGGCAGCGGCGACGAACTCGACCGACTGGCCGTCAATCTCAACGAGATGTTGGAGCGGATCGAAGCGCTGATGCGGGGCCTCCAGGAAGTGTCCGACAACATCGCGCACGATCTTAAGACCCCGCTGACGCGCCTGCGCAACCGCGCCGAGGAGGCGCTGCGCGGCGGCCAGAGCGAGAGCGGCTACCGCGCGGCCCTCGAGCGCACGATCGAAGAGTCCGAAGCCCTGATCCGCACTTTCAACGCGCTCTTGATGATTGCGCGCGCGGAAAGCGGTCATGGCCGCGACGCGATGCAGGACTTCGATGCCTCGGACGTGGCGCGCGACGTCGGCGAGCTCTATGAGCCGCTCGCGGAGCAGCGCGGCCTGAGCCTTGTTGTCGAGGCGAATGGCGCGGCGCCGGTCAAAGGCAACCGCGAACTCATCAGCCAGGCGGTGGCCAATCTGGTCGACAATGCCATCAAATATGCAGCGCCCGCGGTGCAAAACAACGGCGCTCCGCCGGAAATCGTCCTGAGTGCTCGCATCGAGGGGGACACGACGTTGATCAGCGTCGGCGACCACGGCCCGGGGATTCCGGAAGCTGACCGGCCCCGCGCAATCGAGCGTTTCGTGCGGCTGGAGCAAAGCCGTTCGCAACCCGGGTCGGGCTTGGGCCTGAGCCTCGCTTCCGCCGTGGCACGGCTCCACGGTGGTGAATTGCGGCTCGACGATAACAAGCCTGGCCTGAAAAGCGTCATTGCGCTCCCACGCGCAGCGCCGCTACACAGTTTGGGATGAAATCGGTCAAGAAGGCCCGCGCGAAGTTCCGCAAGAGGCCCTCGGCAAAGCCGCGGACGCGCAAGCGCGGCGCAAAACCTTCGGCGCGGCGGGCATCGTCGCCCTTTATCAACGGCGCGCTCGCGGATCGCATTACCGCTCACCCCGAATTATCCGACGCGAAAGCCGCGAAGGCGCGCGTCGCTGAATGGCTGCGCGAGATCGCCGGCAAGGGCGACGGCCGGAAGTTGAAGAGTTTGGTGGCTGCCAACGTGAAAGCCGCCGCGCTCATTCATGGCCTGGCGGATGGCTCACCCTATCTATGGCAACTCGCAAACCTCGATCCGGCGCGGCTTTTGCGTCTGCTCGCAAGCGAACCGCAATCCCATCTGGCGCATCTGTGCGATCACACGCGGACTGCCGTCGCAGCGAGCCGCGACGAAGCGCAGGCGATGCGGCTGTTGCGCCTGATGAAGCAGGAAGCCGCGCTGTTGATTGCGCTCGCCGATATTGGCGGGGTTTGGGACGTGCCGCGCGTCACCCGCGCGCTCACCGATCTCGCCGATACGGCCACCAAGGCTGCGGTGGATTTCCTGCTGGCCGACGCCGCCCGCGCCAAGCGAATCTCGCCGCCCGACAAGAAAAATCCTGCCCAGGGCAGCGGTTATATCGTGCTGGCCATGGGCAAAATGGGGGCGGGCGAGCTCAATTATTCGAGCGACATCGATCTCATCGTGTTCTACGACCCGGCCGCGCAAGCTCTATCGCAGGATGCCGAGCACGGTGCGTTTTTCGTGCGGCTGACCCAGCGGCTGGTCAAGCTACTCGCCGAACGCACGCCCGACGGCTACGTATTCCGCACGGATTTGAGGCTGCGGCCCGACCCGGCGTCGACGCCGGTTGCGATCTCGACGCCAGCTGCGCTCTCCTATTACGAAAGCACCGGCCAGAATTGGGAGCGCGCCGCGATGATCAAGGCGCGGCCGTGCGCGGGCGACATCGCAGCCGGAGAGAAATTGCTGACAGAGCTTTCGCCGTTCGTGTGGCGGAAATATCTGGATTTCGCCGCGCTCGCCGACGTGAAGGCGATGAAGCAGCAGATCCATGCCTTCCGCGGCCACAGCGCGATCGCGGTCGAGGGCCATAACATAAAGCTCGGCCGGGGCGGCATTCGGGAAATCGAGTTCTTCGCGCAGACCCAGCAACTGATCGCCGGAGGCCGGGACCAGACATTGCGCGACCGCGAGACGTTGCCGACTTTAGGCAAGCTGGTCGAAGCCGGCTGGATCGCCGCCGATGCGCGCGACGAGATGAGCGCCGCCTATTTGTTTTTGCGCGCGCTCGAGCATCGGCTGCAGATGGTCCATGACGAACAGACCCAGACGCTCCCCGACGATGGCCCTGCGATGGAGCGGTTCGCGCGATTTTTCGGCTTCAAGAATCGCGATGCCTTCGCCAAGGCGCTGGTCGGCCATCTCGGCAATGTGCAACGCCAATACGCGAAATTGTTCGAGGCCGGCTCCGCCCCCGACATCCTCGAATTCCCTGCGGAGCAGGACGACAAGCGTACGCTCGACCGCCTGAGCGAAATGGGGTTCAAGGCGCCGCTGGAAACCTCCGCTGCGGTACGCAACTGGCTCGCCGGGGGCGTGCGCTCGTTGCGCGGCGAGTTCGTGCGCGAGCAGCTGCGGGAACTCCTTCCGACGCTGCTGGAAAATCTGGCGCGCACCGAAAACCCCGACGCCTCCCGCGTCCTGTTCGATCGTTTCCTTGGCAATCTGCACAATCCGAGCCGGCTGTTGCCGCTGTTGCGGCAAAACACGGCGCTCATCCCCTTGATCGCCATGATCATCGGCACCGCGCCGCGGCTTGCCGACACGCTGGCGCGCTATCCGCAGGTGATCGATGCGCTTGTCGACCCCAGCTTTTTCGGCGCCTTGCCCAACAAAGCCGATCTCGAAAAACGTCTCGAAAGCGCGATCGCACAGACGCATTACGATGAGGATCTGCTCGAACGCGTGCGCATGTTCGGCCTCGAATACATGTTCCTGATCGGGGTGCGCATCCTCACAGGCACAGTGACGGCCGCGCAGGCCGGCGAGGCCTTTGCGCGTCTCGCCGATGTCGTCATATGCGCCCTGCATGCCGCGGTCGGCGGCCACTTCGCCAATATGCATGGCCATCTGCGCAAGCAAACGAGCGCGGTGCTCGCGCTCGGCAAACTGGGCGGCGGCGAAATGACCGCGACCTCGGATCTCGATTTGATACTGATCTACGATTTCGATGAGCAAAAGCCGGAATCGGATGGAAAGAAGCCGCTCTATGGCGGGCAATATTTCGCCCGCCTGACGCAGCGGCTCATCAGCGCGCTCACCGCGCAAACCAATTACGGCGCGCTCTATCAGGTCGACATGCGGCTGCGCCCCTCTGGCCGCTCCGGTCCAGTCGCGACAGAGCTGGCAGGTTTCGCCGCCTATCAGAAGCAGGAAGCCTGGACCTGGGAACACATGGCGCTCACGCGCGCCCGCGTTGTTTCCGGCGGCGCCGACTTCCGCGCCAAGGTCGAGCGCACGATCCGCGACATTCTATGCAGGGAAAGAGACCCGGCCCAGATTGCCGCTGACGTCGTCGAGATGCGGGGGGCGATCGCGCTCGAAAAGGGCGACACGTCGCGCTGGGACCTGAAATATGTCTCGGGCGGGTTGATCGACATTGAATTCATCGCCCAGTATTTGCAGCTCGCCTATGCCGCAAAACAACCGGGCATTCTCGACACGGCGACGGCTCGCGTCCTCGAGAAAGCGCGTGAACTTCGGCTGCTCTCGATCGAAGACGCTGAAGTGCTGCGAGGAGCGGTGCGGCTCTACCAGAACCTGACGCAAATCCTGCGCCTGTGTCTCAGTGGGCCGTTTGATCCGAAGACCGCCGGCGCGTCGCTGCTGCGCCTGCTTGCGCGAGCCGCCGACGTGCCCGATTTCGCCACGCTCGAAGCGACGCTCGCGGACACGCAAACCCAGGTGCGGGAAAGCTTCGTGCGGATATTAGGCAGAATGCCCGAGGCGAAGCGGCTCGGCGCCAACCGGATCTAGGCGGCTTCGGCCTTTGGCAGCGGACATTTTGGCTCGAGGGGGAGGCGCACGACCACAATCGTGCCGCGGCCCGGACGCGAGCGGATATGCATGAAGCCGCCGTGGAGTTCGACTAGCGACTTGGCAATGGCGAGGCCAAGGCCTGAACCCTGATGGCTCTTAACAAGCTGGCTTTCGACCTGCTCAAACGGCCGCCCCAGTTTCGCCAGAGCGTCCGGCGCAATGCCGATGCCGGTGTCCATGATGGAGAGCACCGCGAAATCTCCAGTCTGCCGGCCCGACACAGTGATGCGGCCCCGTTCGGGCGTGAATTTCACGGCGTTCGAGAGGAGATTAAGCGCGATTTGCTTGAGCGCGCGGCGGTCTGCCCGCAGATGCAGCGACGGCGCGATGCGCTCCCGCACGGTCAGTTGCTTGTCCGCGGCACGGTTGGCGACGACACGGATGGCATCGGCGAGCAGGGGTTCGAGGTCGAGGTCTTCGAAATCCAACCGGATGCGGCCCGCCTCGATCTTCGACATATCCAGAATATCGTTGATCACATCGAGCAGGTATTGGCCGCTGGAACGGATGTCGCTGCAATATTCGCCATACTTCTCGGCGCCCAGCGGGCCGAACATGCCGGATTCCATTATCTCCGAAAAGCCGATGATCGCGTTGAGGGGAGTTCGTAGCTCGTGGCTCATATTGGCGAGGAATTTCGACTTGGCGGCATTCGCTTCCTCGGCCCGGTTTTTCTCCACACCGAATTGATGCGCAAGATCGGCGAGGCGCTGTTTGGACGAGGCAAGATCGGTCACTGTCGCTCGCAAGCGGCGCTCGCTGACGATCAACTTTTCCTCATGGGTCTTCAATGCGGTGATATCGGTGCCGACTGAAACATACCCGCCATCCTTGGTGCGGCGCTCGCTGATATGGAGCCAGCGGCCGTCTTCGAGCTGGACCTCGAAGGTGCGCGCGCCGGGGACGGAAGGCCCTTCACTGACGATCGTGTTTCGCACCACGGGTTGCTTGCCGGAAGCGACGACGGATTCGTAAGACGCGCCGACGGTGATCGCCTCGTCCGGCAAATCGTGAAGCAGCTGGAAGTTCGAGTTGCAAAGCACCAGCCGGTTGTCGGCATCCCACAACACGAAAGCCTCCGGGATGGTCTCGATGGCGTCACGCAGACGCATGTCCGCGGCCACGGTGCGCTCGACCAGGCTTTTCTGCTCGGTGATGTCGACGGCGATGCCGATGAGGTGCGGGCCATCGTCTCCGGGCTGGCGCGCAAGTTCGCAGCGCGCGCGCAGCCACACCCAATGGCCGTCGGCATGCCGCATCCGGAACGCGTGATCGACAGCGGTGGCGCGCTGCTCGGCAAGCTGCGCGGCAATTTCGTAGAGGCGCACGTCGTCCGGGTGGACCAAGGCGGCGATGTCGCCGAATGTCAAAAGCTCGTCGCGCGGTTTGAGGCCCAGAATGGCGAACATGGATTGCGACCAGAAAACCCGGCCACGGGCCAGATCCCAATCCCAGAGACCGCAGCGGCCGCGATTGAGCGCGGTATCGATGCGGCTGCGGACAGTCTCGTAGATGCCGTCGGCTTCGCGGGCGCGGGTTGCTTGCCAGTGAAACGCAAAACCCAGGATCAAAACCACGAATCCCGTGGTCGCCGATAAAGTGACCGTCAAAGTCGTCAGTGAGCTCCAGCCCGCAAGCGCGTCACCGCGCAATTGCATCCCGGCGATCTGGCCGAATGGATGCTTGAGCATCCGCACCGTCGCCAGCGCCCGCGCCCCGTCGGGCAGCGTGATTTCGAGGACGCCGGCGCTGGCGCCGAAGGTGGTGAGCGGTTGACCGTGGCCCAGCAAATCCGTCAGTCGCTGGCCGACAATGCCGGCGCTCGCCGGCGTCACCGCCGTGACGATGCCGTCCGGATTGGCCAGCATGAATTGCCGCCCGGCCGCGGTGGCCCAGGGTGGCAATGCGTTGAGCAGGAATTCCTGCGGGCGCCGCGCCGCATCGCCGGGATCGGAGAGCGGCCGATCAAGCCGCGCGGTTGCGGTTTCCGCGAGCGCGTCAAGGACGCGCACCATCTCGGCGAGGTTCTGGCGGCGGTAGTCGAGGACCTGGACGATTGCGCCGACGCAGATCGTCAGCAAAAAGGTGATGATGAGGACGGGGACGGCGCGGCGCAGCAGCGGCTCGGCGGTCAACAGACGGCGGTAGGCCGGGTTCGCCAGCGATTGTGCGAGCCCCTGGATGGAATCCGAACGCGTAGACGCACTCGCCACGCTGGCGCGCGCCATTAAGGCCTCCGTTTTGGAAATCCCCTACCACCCGCATCGAAAGGATGTGCCGCATCACTTCCGAATCACCTGACGATAAGAATCGATGCGCGAATCGTTGTCGAGAGTCGGCAGCAAAAAATTTTAAGATGTTGCGGTGCGATTCCGCGAAAACCGCGGTCCAAAAGTTAACGCGCGCGCTCTATGACGCCGAAGGCTCGAGCGCGCGCTCGACGATATCGCTGACGTCACGGGAAAGACCGGGCTTGGCTTCGATTTGCTTCAGTGCCGCTTCGGCTTGCGCGCGGCGTTCCGCTTCCATGCTGCGCCAGGTGCGGAACGCCGTTGCGAGCCGCGCCGCGACCTGCGGATTGACCGGGTCGAGCGCCACAATCGTCTCGGCGGCGAAGCGATAGCCGGCGCCGTCCTTGCGGTTGAACTGGGTAGCATTGGCGAGAAAAGAACCGATAAGGGAGCGCATGCGGTTGGGATTGGTCATCGAGAAGGCGGGATGCGCCGCCAGCGCCCGCACTTTATCGAGTGTTGCGGCTTCGGGGATCATGGCCTGCAAGGCAAACCATTTATCGATCACCAGCGGGTCGGCTTCGAAGCGCGCATAGAAATCGGCAAGCACGGCGGCGCGCTCCGACGCCGGTTGAAGC
>JAFBAG010000129.1 GCA_019247925.1 Pseudolabrys sp. | reverse complement strand
CGTGCCGCACGACCTATACGTGGCCATCGCTGGCATCGACATCGTGCGCGTCGACGCAGAAACCTTCTATGTGCTTGAAGACAATGTGCGCACGCCCTCCGGCGTCTCCTACATGCTGGAGAACCGCGAGATCATGCTGCGGCTTTTTCCGGAATTGTTCGCGCGCCACCGGGTCGCGCCGGTCGAGAACTATCCCAACGAGCTGCTCGCGACGCTCACATCGATCGCGCCCCAATCGTCCGACCGCGATCCGAACGTCGTGCTGCTCACACCGGGCGTTTTCAATTCGGCTTATTACGAGCATTCCTTTCTAGCAGACAAGCTCGGCGTCGAGCTGGTCGAGGGGCGCGATCTCTTCGTCAAGGACGAGTTTTGCTACATGCGCACGACGCAAGGTCCACAGCGCGTCGACGTGATCTACCGGCGGATCGACGACGATTTTCTGGATCCACTCTCGTTCCGTCCCGATAGCGTGCTCGGTGTGCCCGGCCTGATGTCCGTTTACCAGGCCGGCCACGTGACGTTGGCCAACGCTGTCGGCACCGGGATCGCAGATGACAAGGCGGTCTACAGCTTCATGCCCGAGATTTTGAAGTTCTATCTCGGTGAAGAGCCGATTTTAAAAAACGTTCCGACCTGGCGCTGCCGCGAGCCCGAGCACCTTGGCTATGTGCTCGATCATCTGCCCGAACTCGTCGTCAAGGAAGTGCACGGCTCGGGCGGTTACGGGATGCTGATCGGACCCGCCGCCAGCAAGGTCGCGATCGAGCAATTCCGCGCCAAGCTCAAGACCGCGCCGAAGAACTTCATCGCGCAGCCGACACTCGCCCTGTCTACCTGTCCAACCTGTGTCGAGCGCGGCGTCGCGCCGCGCCATGTCGATCTACGGCCATTCGTGCTGACGGGCCGGACCCGCACCCACATCGTGCCGGGCGGGCTCACGCGCGTCGCCCTGAAGGATGGCTCGCTGGTCGTGAATTCGAGTCAGGGCGGCGGCACCAAGGACACATGGGTGCTGGCCAACTGACATGCTCGCCCGGACCGCCGATAATCTTTACTGGCTCTCGCGCTACGTCGAGCGGGCGGAATATCTTGCCCGCATTCTCGACGCGACCCAGCGGCTGACCGCGCTCCCCCTCGCCTATGTCGGCGAGAGCAACGAATGGGAGACCGCGGTCGCCACCGCGGGCTGCGCCAGCGCTTTCTACAAACATCACGAAACCGCGGATGCCAAGAACGTCACCGATTTCCTCGCGTTCTCTTCAGACAATTCGTCCTCGATCAGAAGCTGCTTCGAGCATGCGCGCTCCAATGCACGTGCGGTGCGCACGGCATTGACCGTTGAAATGTGGGACGCGATCAACGGCACCTGGCTGGAACTGCAGCGCTTCGGCAACGGCCCTTCGACTCCGGAGGAGACGTCGCGCTTCCTGCGCTGGGTTCAAGAATGCTCGCTGCGTTTCGACGGATCGGCCTACCGCACGATGTTGCGCAACGACGCCTACTGGTTCTCCCGGCTCGGCGTCTATCTCGAGCGCGCCGACAACACCGCGCGGATTCTCGACGTTAAATACCACCTGCTGCTGCCGGAGCACGAACGGGTCGGCGGGCCGCTCGATTATTTCCAATGGGCCGCCATTCTGCGCTCGGTGTCCGCGCTGACGTCCTATCATTGGGTCTACCGCGAGAGCGTGAAGCCCTGGCTGATCGCCGACCTGCTCATTCTCAAGGACGAGATGCCGCGCTCGCTGGCGTCTTGCTACGAGGCCGTCGTGCGCAATCTCGATCAAATTTCCGGCGCCTATGGCCGCCAGGGCCCGGCGCAACGGCTCGCACGCGGCATTCGCGCCCGGTTACAGAACTCGAAAATGGAAGGCATTTTCCAGCGCGGGCTGCACGAGTTCATCAGCGAGTTCATCGGCGAAAACAACCGGCTGGGCGAAGCGATCACGCAGCAATATCTCAACTAGGCCGCCCCCTCGCGCCCTGTAAGGCTTGCGCTGGGCGCGGTCGGCAAGCCACCATCCGCGCCCATGCGAATCCGCATCGCCCACGCGACCACCTATCGCTACGCCGCGCCGCCGAAAATCGTGACGCAGACCTTGCGCCTGACGCCCCGCAATCATGATGGCCAGTTCGTCGCGAACTGGCGCATCGGAATTTCGGCCGACTGCGCGCTGTTTGCGCATGACGATGCCTTCGGCAATCTCAGCCATACCTTCACCGCCGAAGGTCCCTTCGATGAGCTCACGGTCAGCGTGGATGGCGAGATCGAGACGCAGGACACGAACGGACTCGTGACTGGAACGGTGGAGCGCTTTCCGCCGAGTTTGTTTTTGCGCGAGACCACATTGACGCAGGCTGACGCCGCGATCATCGCCTTCAGCGAAACCGCGCGCGCCGTCGGCGACACACTTGCCATGTTGCACCACTTGCTCGGCAAGATTTACGGCGAGATGACGTTTGACCCAAACCCGACGCATCCGGCGACGACTGCGGTCGAATCCTTCGCGCTCAAGCGCGGCGTTTGTCAGGATCTCACCCACATTTTCATAGCCTGCGCGCGCAATCTCGGCATTCCGGCGCGATATATCGGGGGCTATTTCTGCCGCGCCGACGGCGTGACGGCCCAGGAAGCCGGCCACGCCTGGGCCGAGACCTATGTCAGCGACGAGCTCGGCTGGGTGGCGTTCGATCCGGCCAATGGAATTTGCGCGACCGACGCCCACGTTCGGGTCGCCATGGGCCTGGACTACCTCGGCGCCGCGCCCGTCCGCGGCACCCGCATAGGCGGGGGAGATGAAAGCATGGAAGTCGAAGTGCACGTCCTGCCGGCGCATCAGACTCAATCCCAAGCCCAAACTCAATCACAGGCATAGGTGAGGATTGGACGGCCCCACGCTCGCGCCGCTATAAACCCCGCAGAAATTTGGACAATCAACAATGACGTACTGCTGCGGAATTCTTGTTCGGGACGGCCTGGTCATGATCGCGGATACCCGCACCAATGCCGGGCTCGATAATATTTCGACCTTCCGCAAGCTACATGTCTTTACCGTGCCGGGCGAACGCGTCATGGCAATCGCCTCGTCCGGAAATCTGTCGATTTCGCAAACGGTGCGGGCAACCCTCACCGAAGGCATGGAAAATCCGGAGACCGGTGAAAAAGAAACGCTGATGAACGCGCCGACCATGTTTCAGGCGGTGCAGCGCATCGGCAAAGCCGTGCGCCAGGTGCGCACCACGGAGACGCCGGTGCTCAAGGCGGCGGAAGTGGAGAGCGATGTCGCCTTCCTGTTCGGCGGCCAGATCAAAGGCGGCCCGGTGCGCCTCTACATGGTGTACTCGGCCGGAAATTTCATCGAGTGCACCACCGACACGCCTTATCTTCAGATCGGCGAGCACAAATACGGCAAGCCGGTTCTCGACCGCGCGATCCGTTTCGACACCGATCCCTATGACGCTCTCAAGATCGGCTTGATCTCCATGGATTCGACCATGCGCTCCAATCTCGGCGTTGGTTTACCAATTGATATCCTTGTCGCCCGCCGCGACACCTTCAATTCGGAGCTCAGTTACCGCATCGAGCCCGGCGAGCCTTATTTCCAGGACCTGCGCGAGCGCTGGTCGGCGGCATTGCGCGCTGCACACATCGCAATCCCCCGGCCGCCCTATAAAAACCCCGCGTAATTCCGGTATTCCGCAATTTACCGGCGGTTAAGTCCAACCAGCGATTTGGCCGGCGCCTTGCCGCTTATGAGCGTTTTTCAAGCTTTTCCGACTAGCTTCCGCGTCAAGAACACGGGGAAGGACGTCGAGAGGGGCTAGCCGGTGCAGGCACTAAGCCGCGCGCGCGCAATCGCCGAGCGAAACTACAACAGTTGGGACCGGGCGCGGTTGAGCGTCGTGGTGCCGATTGGTGTGATCGTTGCCGTGGCGATCCTTTGCATCGTCGTCGCCGTCCTGTCTTCCGCGCAGCGCGCCGACGAAGTCGCAATCGATCACGAGCGCCAGCTTATCGACCGCGCGATCAACAATCATGGCGAGCGGCTTCTGCGCGAACTCCAAAGCGCGCTCCCCTCCGACACCTCGCCCGAATTCAATGACGAAGTCCGGCTTCGGCAGCGGATCGATCAACGGCTGCTCGGCCTGTTCGAGCACGATTACACGCTTCTCGTGGACGCCAATGACAGGCTGGCTCATCTGCAAAATGGCTTGCTGCAACCTTCCATCTCCTTCGAAGCGGCGCGGCCTGATCTCGACATCATCGTCTCGCATCTGCGCGGCCGTTCAGGGCCGCTGCCCAATGCAATTCACATGCGGGACTTTTCTGCCAATGGCGGCACGGCGTTCGTCCACTCTTTTATCGGCCAGCCCGCGATCGTCGTAGGCGCGTTCCTCGGCCAGATCGAGATGACGGCCGCTCCGCTTGTCGTCTCCGTGAAGCTGATCGACGAAAAGGTTCTGGGGGAAGTCGCCGCGCGACTTGGTCTCGCCAATCTGCGCCGCGTCGGCGTCGGGCCTGTCGCCGCATCCGACCGCGAATATTCCCTGCGCGACGCCTCGAATGAGCCGATTGCCATTTACGCCTGGACCCCGCGGCAACCGGGGGCCGAGATCGTCAACAACGTCATTCCCTTCATCGCGGTGGCGCTGGCGGGCTTCGCTCTCCTGGCCGCCTTCGTGCTGGGCTATATGCGTCGCACAGCCGCGGCGATTGCAACGGGTGAATCGCGGCTGCGGTACCTCGCCATGCACGACCCGCTGTGCGGGCTGCCCAACCGCATCTTCTTTGGCGATCGGCTGGAAGCGTTGATTGTCGAGGTCAAGAAGGGCTCGTCACCCGCAGCGGTGTTCTACATCGACCTCGACCATTTCAAGGAAGTCAACGACACGCTCGGTCATCCGGTGGGCGATGAGCTTATTCGTAACGTGACGCTGCGGCTGTCTCGCGCTCTGCGCGGCGACGATCTGGTCGCGCGTCTCGGCGGCGACGAATTTGCCGTCATCTCGCGGGTCGGTGCCGATCAGCGCAACGTCATGATGCTCGCCGACCGCATCATCGGCGCGCTGTGCGCGCCCTACCTCATCAACAGCCACAACATCGTCATCGGTGCTTCGATCGGCATCGCGCTGATCGAAAAAAGCTCGGGCTCCTCGGCCGACATCATGCGCTACG
This sequence comes from Pseudolabrys sp., assembly GCA_019247925.1. Taxonomy (GTDB): domain Bacteria; phylum Pseudomonadota; class Alphaproteobacteria; order Rhizobiales; family Xanthobacteraceae; genus Pseudolabrys. The sequence goes on along the minus strand of JAFBAG010000129.1, from coordinate 6,031 downwards.
CCGACATGGCGCTTTACCGCGCCAAGAATGAAGGACGCAATCGCGCCTGCATTTATGACTCGGCGATGGATGCGGATCTTTCAAACCGCAAGATGCTCGAGATCGACCTGCGCAAGGCGCTCGAGAACGACGAGCTGCGCCTGCTTTACCAGCCGATCGTCAACGCCAGTGGCGAAAAGACCGTGGGCGTCGAGGCGCTTTGCCGCTGGACGCACCCTACGCGCGGCGAAATCCCGCCTTCTGAATTCATTCCGATTGCGGAGCACAGCGGCCTGATTATCGAACTCGGAGAGTGGGCGTTGCGCCGTGCCTGCACCGACGCGAAAACCTGGCCGGGCATCTTCGTATCGGTCAACGTCTCGCCGCTTCAGTTTCGGCGCGCCGATTTCCCGGCGTCGGTCGAGGCCGTCCTCGCGCAAACGGGCTTCGACCCTGCCCGGCTGATGCTCGAAGTGACGGAGAGCACCCTCATCGGCAATGTCGACAACGCGGAAGCTGCGATGCGGCGGCTCAAATCGCTGGGTGTTCGGCTGGCGCTGGACGATTTCGGTACTGGCTATTCGAGCCTTCAATACCTGCGCCGCTTTCCATTCGACACACTCAAAATCGATCGTGGCTTCGTGCGGTCCATTGAAAAGGCCGCCGATGCTGCGGCGATCGTCCATGCCATCGTCAGTCTCGGCCGTGGTCTTGGCATGAAGGTGACGGCTGAAGGCGTCGAGACGGCCGATCAACAGCTTTTCCTGCGGGCCGCTGGTGTCCACTCGATGCAGGGCTTCCGCTTCGGCCGGGCGGTGCCGGCGGAAGAAATCACCGCACGCCTCGCGGGCGCGATGCCCGCCACCGGAAAACCCGCCGCCCTCGCCGGCTGAGCTTTCCACTTTCAATCTGCCCACCGCGCCCAAGGTTGTCCTTGGTGGCGCGGTTTTGCTTTTCTTGATATGCGTCACGCCGCAACGGGAGAGAACGACAATGGCGGCGAACAAGGTAGCGTTGGTGACGGGCGCAGGTACGGGCGTGGGGCGCGCGGTTGCGCTCGCGCTGGCGAAAGCGGGCTACACTCTGGTGCTCGCCGGCCGCCGCAAGGAGCCGCTCGACACCGTCGCGGGCGAAATCAATCAGATCGGCAGTCAGGCCTTGGCAGTGCCAACCGACGTCTCCGAACGTGAGCCTATTCTCGCGCTGTTCGCGAAGGTGAAATCGAGCTTCGGCCGCCTCGACGTGCTGTTTAACAATGCCGGCATCGGCGCGCCGCCGGTTCCGCTCGAAGATCTGCCGTTCGAGACCTGGCAGAAAGTGGTGAACACGAACCTCACCGGCATGTTCCTGTGCACGCAGGAAGCCATCAAGATCATGAAGGATCAGAAGCCGCAGGGCGGCCGTATCATCAACAACGGCTCGATCTCGGCGCATGCACCGCGTCCCTTCTCGGTCGCCTATACCTCGACCAAACATGCGGTGACTGGCCTCACCAAATCCACCAACCTCGATTGCCGCAAATACAATATCGCTGTCGGTCAGGTGGACATCGGCAACGCGGCGACCCCGATGACGGACCGCATGGTGCAAGGCCAGGGCGTGCCGCAGCCGGACGGCAGCATGAAGATCGAGCCGCGCATGGATGCGAGCGCGGTCGGCGACGCCGTCGCCTACATGTCGAGCCTGCCGCTCGACGCCAACGTGCTGTTCATGACCGTGATGGCGACGACGATGCCGTTTGTCGGCCGCGGCTAGACGCAATGGAGGGCTTGCACGACTGGCATGAGTTCTACCTGATGCTGGGCAGCAGCGCCGCCGCGCTGGTGGCGCTGCTCTTCGTCGCGATCTCGATCGGCGTAGGCTTTTACACACATCGAAACACCGCGGGCACCCGCACTTTCACCAGCCCGGTGATCGTGCACTTCAGCGCCGTGTTGTTCATAAGCGCAATGGCGCTCGCGCCGACGCATGGCGTGGTGACGCTCTTTGCTTTGATCGGGGCAGGCGTCGTTGGCGCGGGCGTTGCGATTGTTACGACATCACACATATTCGATTTCATGGGCGACGGCATGGTCGAAGCGATCGATAATTACGCATACGGACTCATTCCTCTGGCCGCCTATGTCGGCGTCATCGCTTCGGGTATCCTGCTGTTCAACCATTGGGAATGGGCGCCCGAACTCCTGGCCGCTTCGGTCCTCACCCAGTTGCTCGTCAACATTCGCAACGCGTGGGACCTGATGCTGTCGGTGGTTCGCCGGCAGAGCGGAATAGAGAAGCGCCAGCGCGCTAATCGAGCTTCGTCACGCTGACCTTTACGCCGGAGCTCACCTTGGCGAGCGTTTTCACATCGCCGAGCGCGGTGGCGAAAATATTGCAGGGACTGGCCAGCCGGCACTCGTCGCCTTTTGATATGGGCGTGCGCCCGAAGCCGATCGCGATCGCCGGGCCATCAGGCCAGTACGCGATCTCGCCCGGCGTCACCACGGCTCGGGCGTCTTTCTCGCGCGCCGTTTCGACCGGGATCATGAAATAGACCTCCTCACCCCAGGTGAGCGCGGAAGACGTCAATGGCAATTTGGCAGCGATTGCCTGCGCCGTGGGCGTATCGCGCAGCTCGGCGTCGAGCGTCAGCGTGCCGAAATCGAAACGGATCTTGGTCATGGGTTGAGCCTACGCGGTTTACGCTGCCACGTCAGGATCACCAGACCCATCGCCGCGACGCCAAAGGCCGCGGCGACATAGCCGGCGGCGCTATAGTGGCCGAACGCGAACATCCAGCCGCCGATCCCTGATCCAAGCGCTTGCCCTACATACAGGATCGAAGTGTTCATCGCGATGGAGGCACCAGCGAAGTCCGGCGCAGCTTCGGCGAGGCGCGCCTGCTGCATCGAGTTGGATGCGGCGAAACCCAGCCCAAGGAAAGCGATCCCGGCGCCCATGACGGCAAACATGCCGGCGCCGGCCGCCCACAGCACCAAACCCAGCGTCAGCGAGCCGGTGAAAAACGCAAAAGTTTTCTGCAGACCGAAGCGCCCGACCACCGATGTGGCGATGAGATTGCCGATGAGACCGAGCGTGCCCATCATCGCGAAGAGGACCGCGGCGGTCGCGGCGCCCCGCCCCGTCAGCCTCTCCAGGATTGGAGTGAGATAGATGACGACGCTGAACTGCCCTGATGTGGTCAGAAGCGTGATCAGCAAAATGAGAACGATGCGGCCGTTGCGCGCGATGACGCCAAAGCTCGCCAGCGACAATTCGCGCCCGCGCAACGCAGGAGGCAGCACGGCAAGGAGCAGGATCGTGATAATGGCGCCGAGCCCGGCAAGGACGGCAAAGGCCTCGCGCCAGCCGAAATGCTGGGTGAGAAATGTAACCGTCGGAAGCCCGGCGGCGATCGCCAGCGACCAGCCCAAGAATACGAAGGCAATGGCGCTCGGCCGCGCCTTCTCGGGCACGATCATCGCGATGGTCGCCGCCGCCTGCGGCGTGTAAAGCGCCGCGGCTGCAAGCATGATCAGGCGGAGCACCAGAACAGAGGCATAGTTGGGTGCAAAGGCAGTCGCCGCCTCGCAGGCCGCAAGGATGCCGATCGTCGCCGCCAGCAACACCCGCCGATCGATCCGGCTGGTCAGCCACGCGCTGAGTGGCGAGCTCACGCAAAGGACGACCGCCCCGTAGGTCACCAGGAGGCCTGCGTCGCGGATCGTGACATCAAGATCGCGCGCCAGTTCTGCGAGCATGCCGGCGGGCGCGAGGACCGACAGGCCGATCGCGATATTGCCGAGCATCAAGACAAGGCGAGGGAAAAAGGCCGTCACGCGCGGCAGTTAAGCGGCTTTGACGCGCCTAACCAACGGCGGCGCCGCTATGCGCTCACGAAAAGACGTGATGGAAGCGATGAACGCGCTTGATCGGACGTCAGTGCAGCCGGAATACGCCGCCAACAGCGCGCAATTCTGCCGGCTTGATCAGGCGCTGGTGCGCGACCTGCACCGAATGGAGAGGCCCCTCGAGTTTCTCCTGCCAGAAGGCGAGGAACTTCCCCAGCTCCGGGAATTCGGGAAACAGGTCGTATTGCTGCCAGACATAGGTTTGGAGCAGCCAGCGATGATCGGGACGGCGATAGAGGATATGCGCTGTCGTCAGACCGTAACCTTCGACCTGTTTGGCGAAGTCTTCCGAGACCATTTCAGCCCTCCGTAAGGTAATACCCCGGGTAACTGAATCACTCCCGACGATGCTTGGTTCCTGATCACGCCATTGCAAGGCAAACAGGTAAACAACTTGTGCAAAATCAATGCATTAGCAGCCACCGACCTAGGCGGCTACCATTGGCATGTTTTGTTGGCACTCCGGCCCGATGAGTGCTAAAAAATTTTCGGATTGCCCTTGAGGGGCAAAACGGCACTTCCCATCTCACCGCCAGCGGCAGGAGGGGAGTTCAGCCGGCCGCAGAAAAGACAAACGCTTCAATCTCTTAGGAGGACTACCATGAAGTTTCGTCCGCTTCACGACCGTGTCGTCGTCAAGCGCATCACCGCCGATCAGAAAACGGCGGGTGGCATCATCATCCCGGACACCGCGCAAGAGAAGCCGAGCCAAGGCGAAATCGTCGCCGTAGGCCCCGGCGGGCGCGATGAAGCCGGCAAGCTCATCCCGATCGACCTCAGGGTCGGCGACACCATCCTGTTCGGCAAGTGGTCGGGCACGGAAGTGAAGATCAACGGCGAGGATCTCCTGATCATGAAGGAGTCCGACGTCATGGGTGTCATCGAAGGCACCACCGCGAAGAAGAAGGCCGCCTAAGGCCTTTCGTCCAGATTTCATTTTAGAGGAACAACGATTATGGCTGCCAAAGACGTCAAATTCTCCGTCGACGCGCGCGACCGCATGCTGCGCGGCGTCGACATTCTCGCCAACGCCGTCAAGGTGACGCTCGGCCCGAAGGGCCGCAACGTCGTCCTCGACAAGTCGTTCGGCGCGCCTCGTATCACCAAGGACGGCGTCACCGTCGCCAAGGAGATCGAGCTCGAGGACAAGTTCGAGAACATGGGCGCGCAGATGGTGCGCGAAGTCGCTTCGAAGTCGTCGGACTTCGCAGGTGACGGCACCACCACCGCCACCGTGCTCGCCCAGGCAATCGTGAAGGAAGGCGCCAAGTCGGTCGCCGCCGGCATGAACCCGATGGATCTCAAGCGCGGTATCGACCTTGCGGTCGAAGCCGTCGTCGAGCACCTCAAGACGAACTCCAAGAAGGTCACCTCGAACGAAGAGATCGCCCAGGTCGGCACGATTTCGGCCAACGGCGACAAGGAAATCGGCGACTTCCTCGCGCGCGCGATGCAGAAGGTCGGCAATGAAGGCGTCATCACGGTCGAAGAGGCCAAGAGCCTCGAGACCGAACTCGACGTCGTCGAGGGCATGCAGTTCGACCGCGGCTACATCTCGCCGTACTTCATCACCAACGCCGACAAGATGCGCGTTGAGATGGACGACCCCTACATCCTCATCTACGAAAAGAAGCTGTCGGGCCTGCAGGAACTCCTGCCGCTGCTCGAAGCGGTCGTCCAGACCGGCAAGCCGCTTATGATCGTGGCCGAGGACGTCGAGGGCGAGGCGCTTGCCACGCTCGTCGTCAACAAGCTGCGGGGCGGCCTCAAGGTCGCTGCCGTCAAGGCGCCGGGCTTCGGCGATCGCCGCAAGGCCATGCTGCAGGACATCGCGACCCTGACCGGCGGTCAGGCAATCTCGGAAGACCTCGGCATCAAACTTGAGAACGTCACGACCCAGATGCTGGGCCGCGCCAAGAAGGTGATGATCGACAAGGAGAACACCACGATCGTCAACGGCGCCGGCAAGAAGTCCGACATCACCGACCGGATCAGCCAGATCAAGGCGCAGATCGAGGAAACCACCTCGGACTACGACCGTGAGAAGCTGCAAGAGCGTCTTGCCAAGCTCGCAGGCGGCGTCGCGGTGATCCGCGTCGGCGGCGCCACCGAGGTCGAGGTGAAGGAGCGCAAGGATCGCGTCGATGACGCGATGCATG
>JAFBAG010000074.1 GCA_019247925.1 Pseudolabrys sp. | reverse complement strand
TGCTGCTCAAGGCGACGGACGAGGCAATCGGGCTCATCGGGCGCTTTGCGGAGTGCTTCCACGATGAGCGGCAGCAGCATCTGATCGAGCACGCGGTGGCGACGCTGGTCGGCCAGCGGGTGTTCGCGATCGCGCTCGGCTACGAGGACCTCAACGACCATGACGAGCTTCGCCACGATCCGTTGATGGCGGTGCTCGCCGGCAAGTTGACGGCGAAGCGCAAGGAGTATGCGCCGGTGGCGGGCAAATCGACACTCAACCGGCTGGAGTTGGGCAAGCTCGAGCCGACGCGCGACAAGAAGATCAGCCACAATCCGGCGCGGATTAAGCATCTGTTTGTCGACGTGTTCCTTGCGGCGCACGCGCGGCCGCCCAGCCAAATTATTCTCGACATCGATGCGACCGACGATCCGGTGCATGGCGAGCAAGAGGGGCGGTTCTTCCACGGCTATTACGACTGCCATTGCTATCTGCCGCTTTACGTGTTCTGCGGCCGTCATCTGCTGCTGGCCAAGCTTCGCCCCGCCAATGGCGGCGCCGCCGCGGGCGTGGTCGAGGAGGTCGAGCGCGTGGTCGCGCGCATCCGCGCCAAGTGGCCTCATACGCGCATCCTTTTGCGCGGGGACGCCGACTTCGGGCTCGACGCGCTGATGACGTCGTGCGAGGCCGACCGGGTCGACTTCGTGCTGGGAATCGGCCGCAACGAGCGCCTGCTTGCCGAGATTGCGCCGGAACTCGAGCGCGCCGCCGCCGCGAGCGCGCGCAGCGGCCAACCGGAGCGCCGCTTCAAGAGCTTCATGTGGACGACGCGCCACACATGGAAGCACCCGCGTCGGGTCGTCGCCAAGGCGGAATGGGCGAATGGAGAAGCCAACCCGCGCTTCGTGGTGACTTCACTCACCCGGCGCGAGTGCAATGCCAAGCATCTCTATGAGAAGGTCTACTGCGCCCGCGGCGATATGGAGAACCGGATCAAGGAATGTCAGCTCGATCTTTTTGCCGATCGCACCTCAACCGCCACCCTGCGGGCGAACCAGCTGCGCCTGTGGTTCTACTCGATGGCTTATGTCCTGCTCTGCGCGCTGCGCCGCATCGGCCTGCATGATACCGATCTCGCCGCGGCGACCTGTGGCACCATCCGGCTTAAGCTGCTCAAGATCGGCGCTCGCGTGCGCATCAGCGTGCGGCGCATCCGCATCGCCATGGCCTCGGCTTGCCCGAACGCACAAATCTGGGAAACGGCGGCCGTCAGGCTCGGCCTTGCGGCTCGCGCCCGCGCCGGGCCGGCCTCACACGCGCTGCCGCACGCGTCATAGCCGCGGCGTCACCATTGGTCCACGGAGACCCAGATACAACTTCATAATTCTACCCGCGCTATCAGGGCGCCGCCCACTGCCGCGCCCACCATTGTCGCGGCGGTTCTAACTCGCTTACGCCTTGCTGATCCCTCAGTAGTGTGAGAAATGCAGGCTAAGGGCGGAGGCGCGTTTGCGCCGACGCCGTGCCCACCATTTGTTTGGAAAGGTCCATCGGTTGGTGGGCACGCGCGCCCATCGGCGCGCTTAGCCCACCCTACGACCCGAACCCATCACCGGCTGTCCAAATAAGACACCGGCGCGAATTTCTCCGGGTCCGCCGATTGCAGGGCGAAGCTGCGGGTGAGCGCCGGCGGTCGTTCGAGCGAGACCATGAACTGCTTCGCCGGCAGCTCGTCGTGTTTGTAGATGTCGTTGCGAAAATGCACCGTGCCGTCGCGCATCGCCCAGCCGGTCAGATAAATCCACGCCACCGGCACCGCGTGCGCGAGACGGATGTCGGTGCGCGCGCCGCTGGCGATGCCGGCGTCGATTTCCTTGCGGCCCCAGCCCGGGTTGTCCTGCAGCAGCCAGGCGGCGAGCGCGCGCACGTCGCCTATCCTCGCGCAGCCGGAGGAGTGGAAGCGGTAGTCGCCGCCGAACAGCTCGCGGTGCGGCGTGTCGTGCATATAGACCGAATGCGGGTTCGGCATGTCGATGCGCAAATAGCCGAGCGAGTTCCACGCGCCCGGGTCCTGGCGCACCGTGTAGGACGGCACCGTGCCGGTCTTCCAGTCGACCGTCGCCGGATCGATCTCGCCGCCCGCGGCGTCGAGCAGCCGCATGTGCATGC
>JAFBAG010000053.1 GCA_019247925.1 Pseudolabrys sp. | reverse complement strand
TCGACAAGATCCGCACCATCGCGAAGGAAATCTATCGCGCCGACGATGCGACCGCCGACAAGGCGGTGAAGGATCAGCTCAAGACCTGGGAAGAGATGGGTTTTGGCAAGCTGCCGGTCTGCATCGCCAAGACGCAGTATTCGTTCTCGACAAATCCGGATGCCAAGGGCGCGCCGACCGGCTTTAACATTCCGGTCCGCGAGGTGCGTCTCTCCGCTGGCGCCGAGTTCATCGTGGCGATCTGCGGGGAGATCATGACGATGCCGGGTCTGCCCAAAGTGCCATCCGCGGATTCGATCGACGTCAACGAACAGGGCCGCATCGTCGGACTATTTTAGCAATTTCAAACCAAGGACTACAGCATGATCAAATTCTATTATTCCGGCGCGCCGAACCCGATGAAGGTTGCGCTTTTTCTCGAGGAAGCAGGCCTGCAATACGAGCCTGTGCCGGTCGACACCCGCAAGGGACAACAGCACGCTCCGGAATTCCTCAAGATCAATCCGAATGCCAAGGTTCCGGCGATCGTCGACGGCGACGTCACCGTGTTCGATTCCAGCGCGATCCTGCTTTATCTCGCCGAGAAGACGGGCAAGTTCCTGCCCGCCAAGGGTGACAAGCAGCGCGGCGAGTTGCTGAGCTGGATGTTTTTCATCGCCTCGGGCATCGGCCCGTTCTCGGGCCAATCGGTGCACTTCCGCAACTATGCGCCGGAGAAGATCGAATACGCCATCAACCGCTACATGTTCGAGGCGCAGCGCCATTACGGGATCGTCGATGCTCGCCTCGCCAAGCAGAAATTCATGCTGGGCGACACTTACACGATCGTCGATATGAACCTGTGGGGCTGGGCGCGGCTCATTCCGACGTCACTCGGCGAGGCGCATTGGGCTAAATTTCCCAACCTCAAGCGGCTGGTCGATGAAATTTCGGCGCGTGAGGCCGCCAAGCGCGCGCTGGCGATCAAGGACAAGCATCAGCACGCCTTCAAGACCGAATTCGACGACGAGGCGAAAAAGGCGATGTTCCGGCACCTCACCGAGAAAGTCGCTTAAAGACTGATTTGGACGGACAAGGCCGCGGCTCGTCCGCGGCCTTTCTATTACTCAGGTTTTGGGGCCGTCGGGCCGCGCAAGACGTGCACGCGCCCGCCCGCTTCGGCGCTTTTCATGTCGGGGGCCGTGTCGTCGGGACGCCGTCCCATGGTCCAATTCCATTTCATCCGCACTTCCGGATTGCGCACTGACCAGCATGCGCCGTCCTTCTCCAGGAAGACGACCCAGATGAGGTCGGCCTCCGGCCCGTAGTCGACGACGAAATGCGCGAGTCCGTCGCCTTTCGGCGTGGACATCGGAAGCGGCGGGTTGAGCTGGGTAATCATAGAGGGGATAACGACAGAAGCGACGGTCGGGTTCCCGGCATCAAGAATCCAGCGCAGGCGCGATCCGCTTGGCTTCGGCGATCAGTGCAGCTGTCAGCGGTGTGTTCGGTTCTCTCTTTGGAATCACGAGACCTATGGTCTGCACTGCCTCCGGCTTTGTAATGGGGATCGCGCGCAGCGTATCGGTCAGGCCCAGCGTTTCGGCAAGTTTCGCCGGCATTACACTGGCCCAGCGCCCGGTCCGCACGTGGGAAAACAGAAGGATCATAGAATCGGACTCCAGTGTCGGCCGCGGGTCACCGCCCGCGGCTTTAAGCAGGCGATCGATGATGCGACGGTTCTGCATGTCGGGTGTCAGCAGGCAGAGCGGCACTTGTGCGACTTCAGCCCAGGTCACGCGGTCGCGGTCGCCGAGCGGAGCATCGGCGGAAGTCAGCAGCCGGTAGCGCTCGTGATAGAGCGGCACCATGTTGACGCGGCCGAGCGGCTCGTTTTCGACATAAGTGATGCCGGCATCGACCTCGAGATTTTCGATCAGCTCGAGGATCTCGATCGAAGTCCGTGAATAGACGGTGAACTGCACGTTCGGATGCTTCTCGCGATAGGGCGTGGTCAGCTCCGCGACCATGGCGAGCGCCGTCGGAATTGCCGCGATGCGCAGGCGGCCCGAAAGGCCATGCCTCAGCGAATTTATTTCCTCGCGCATGTTGCGCGCGTCGCCAACGATGCGGCGCGCCCATTCGAGGACGCGTTGGCCTTCCGGGGTGAAGCCCTGAAAGCGCGAGCCGCGGTTCACCAGCAGGACACCCATTTGTTCTTCGAGCTGTTTCAAGCCCGCTGATAGGGTCGGCTGCGTCACGCCGCAGGTCTCCGCGGCCCGGCCGAAATGCTTTTCGCGGGCGAGGGCGAGCAAAAAATCGAGCTTATCGAGCACGCCAAAAAACCTCGTAATGACAATGCGCTTGGTTCAACTTGCCGCTTAAACGGGCTAATCCTGATAGAGGCATCCTATCATACGATTTCCGGTGGGGCATTGTTCGCGCTCAGGAACGGCCCCAAGAACTGTGGCCATGAATATCCAGAACCCGCCAAAACCGGGCACCCCACCGACCGGCCGTCGTCGGCCGCCACGGACGCCCAAGGGTCGCCAGGTCGATCTGCAGGCTTTGGAAGAGGTCCAGGCGCTGCTGACCGATAAGCCGCGGCGGCGCGACCTGCTGATCGAACACCTGCATCTCATCCAGGATAAATACGGCCATTTGTCCGCGGCGCATCTCACGGCGCTGGCCGCGGAAATGCGGATGGCGCTGACCGAAGTCTATGAGGTCGCTACGTTTTATTCGCACTTCGACGTGATCAAGGAAGGCCCGCCGCCGCCCCCCGTCACCGTGCGGATTTGCGATTCACTGTCCTGCGCAATGGCGGGCTCCGAAAGGCTCTTAGAAGGTCTCAAGCTCGGCGCCGAGGTGCGCGTTGTACGCGCGCCGTGCATGGGTGCTTGCGACCAGGCTCCGGTCGCCGCGATCAACCACGTTCAGGTCAAGCGTGCAGCCGCCGACACGATCGCCGCCGCGGCCAAGGCGAACGAACATCCGCACGCCTGGCATTCGCATGTCGGCTTCGATGCCTATCAGCAAGCTGGTGGCTACAAATTGCTGCGCGATTGCATTTCGGGCAAACGCACGCGCGACGACATCATCAAGATCGTGAGCGACGCCGGGCTCCGCGGCCTTGGCGGAGCGGGATTTCCGACGGGACGCAAATGGTCGCTGGTGCGCGCGGAGCCCGCGCCGCGGCTGATGGCGGTCAATGGGGACGAGGGTGAGCCGGGCACCTTCAAGGATCGTTTCTATCTCGAGCAGGACCCACACCGTTTCCTGGAAGGCATGCTGATCGGCGCCTGGGTGATCGAAGCGCCGGACGTCTACATCTATTTGCGCGACGAATATCCGGAAATCCGGCTGATGCTGCTCGACGAGATCGCCAAGGTCGAGCAAGCCGGTCTTGCCGCTCATACGCGCATCCATCTGCGGCGCGGCGCCGGCGCCTATATCTGCGGTGAAGAATCCGCGATGATCGAGTCGATCGAAGGCAAGCGCGGGCTGCCGCGCCACCGCCCGCCTTACGTCGCGCAAGTGGGATTGTTCGGCCGCCCGACACTCGAAAACAATGTCGAGACCTTGTTCTGGATCAGGGACATCGTCGAGAAGGGCCCGGAATGGATGACCTCGCAAGGCCGCCGGGAGCGCAAGGGATTCCGGAGCTTTTCCGTGTCAGGCCGCGTCAAGAAACCTGGCGTGGTGATGGCGCCGGCCGGCGTGTCCGCGCGTGAACTCATCGACGAATTCTGCGGCGGCATGCAGGACGGTCACACGTTCAAAGGGTATCTCCCAGGCGGCGCCTCGGGCGGCATCCTGCCGGCCTCGATGGCCGACATCCCGCTCGATTTCGGTACGCTCGAACAGTATGGCTGCTTCGTCGGCTCACATGCCGTCGTCATCTTGTCCGACAAGGACGACATGAAAGCGGTGGCCCTCAATCTCATGAAATTCTTCGAAGATGAGAGCTGCGGCCAATGCACACCGTGCCGCGTCGGCACCGAAAAGGCCGTGAAATTGATGGCGCAAGGCCCTTGGAACGAAGGCCTGCTCACCGAGCTGTCGACCGCGATGCGCGATGCCTCGATTTGCGGTCTGGGCCAGGCGGCGCCCAATCCGTTGCTGTGCGTGCTGAAATATTTTCCCGACGAACTGAAAAAGCCTCTCGGCGGTTGGTGACCTGATGGCTGACACGAACAAACCGGCCGGCTACGGCCACGACCACAAGGGTGCTGCGGGCGGCGAGAACAAGCACGCCGGCAAGCCGGGCGCGACCCATTCGGGTCCGATGGACAAGGTCGAAGGCAAGGCCACGGGGCCGAAGACCATTTCCTTCGTCATGGACGGCAAGGAAGTCGTCGC
>JAFBAG010000164.1 GCA_019247925.1 Pseudolabrys sp. | reverse complement strand
AGATGACCTTGCCGGGCGTCAGCGCGATGTTCTTGCCGAGCGCAAACTTCGATGCGTCCGACTGGCGGAGCTTGAGATTGCCGTGGCCGGCCTCGATGTCCTCGGCCAGCATGTGCATGCCGCGCACGAGGTTCTCGGCATTCGACGACATCGTCTCGCGCAGCAATTCTGGATTGGTCAGCACGAAGTTCGATGGCGCGATCGCGTTCGCTATTTGCTTGACGTAGAACTCGGCCTTCTGCCGTGTATGCGGATCGAGCCCCGAGGCGTCCTTCACCAGCCGATTGGCCCAATCGGTGGTGAGCAAATACGCCTGCTTGAGGAAATCGAAGAATTGGTTTTGCGACCATTCCGGATCGGCGAAGCGCCTGTCGGACGTCGGCGGCATTGCGACCGGCGGCGTATCCTCGCCAGCCATGCGCTTGACCGCCCCGGCCCATAAATCGAGATAGGCGCGGCCGAGACTCGTTTGCAGTTCAACGGCACGCTGCGGGTCGGACAGCCAGTATTCGGCAACGGCGCCCAATGTCTTGACGACGTCAGTGACGTTTTCCGCGACGTCGCTTTTGATTTTGCCCTCTTCGCGCGGCTTCATGTACGCCGCGATCGCTTTGCCGCTTTCCTCAACCAGCCGCGCGAGATTGTGCGCAAACCGCTCGACATCGACCGCGCCGATTTGCGGCGGGTCTTGCACTGGCTGCGGTGGCGGCTTGTCCATGCGCATGGGGCATTATGTCCTTGTTTGGACATATTAAGGCACTATCGCGACCGCGTAACAGTTAGATCGAATTGCGATGAATCGTTCGGCCGCACTGCGAAAACGCCGGAACCGCGCCTTTGTCATGGCGGTTGCGGGCGTGCTCGGCATGACCGTCACGGCGGGCGCGATCGATTTGCCGCAGGAGCTCGGCGGCCTGCCCAAAGACGCGCCGGCGCGCCCGACTACGCAGCGGCCTTATCCGGGCGTCTATGACCAGCCGCGCGCCCGCCCTGAGTCGACCATGTCCGACAGCGCGAAGATCAAGCTCGAAGGCGATCTCGACGCGGCGCGCAAAAGGCAGCAGCAGTTCAAAGAGGGCAGGTCCAAGGACGGCGGCGCTGCCGCGGCGGCGCAGGCGGCGGCGGCGCGTGACAAGGCCCAAAACGAGGCCAAAAAGAAACCATCGGCCCCGGATTCACGCTGACGGCGCTGGAACGCCGCGCCGCGCATGATACAAGTTCGGCGCGTGATGAAGGGGTAAAGGGCGAGAGGCCCGGCCGAGGATCTAACGACGATGGAAGAATTTTACCGCATTCGCCGCCTGCCGCCTTACGTCTTCGAGACGGTGAACAAGGCCAAGGCGCGGGCGCGCAATGCAGGCGCAGACATCATCGATCTCGGCATGGGCAATCCGGATTTGCCGGCGCCGCCTCATGTCATCGATAAATTGAAAGACACGCTCGGCAAGCCGCGCACCGACCGTTACTCGGCGTCGCGCGGCATCGTCGGACTACGTCGCGCGCAGGCCGCATATTACGAGCGCCGCTTCGGGGTGAAGCTCAACCCCGACACCCAGGTTGTCACCACGCTCGGGTCGAAGGAAGGCTTCGCCAACGTCGCGCAGGCGATCACCGCGCCCGGCGACATCGTTCTCGTGCCCAATCCGAGTTATCCGATCCATGCCTTCGGCTTTCTGATGGCAGGCGGCTCGGTGCGCTCGGTGCCGTCGGAGCCGACTCCGGATTTTTTCCCCACTCTCGAACGCGCCATCGTGCATTCGATTCCGAAGCCGACCGCGGTCGTGGTGTGCTATCCGGCAAATCCGACGGCCTATGTCGCGAGCCTAGACTTCTACAAAGACCTCGTCGCGTTCGCCAAGAAGCACCAGATCTTGGTGCTGTCGGATCTCGCTTACGCGGAGGTCTATTTCGACAACGACCCGCCGCCGTCGATGTTGCAGGTTCCGGGCGCGATCGATGTGTGCGTCGAATTCACCTCCATGTCTAAGACCTTTTCCATGCCCGGCTGGCGTATCGGCTTTGCCGTGGGCAATGACCGGGTCGTCGCGGCTCTGGCGCGCGTGAAGTCCTATCTCGACTATGGCGCGTTTACGCCAATCCAGGTGGCTGCGACCGCGGCGCTCAACGGACCTGACGACTGCATCAAGGAAATGCGCGAAGTCTATCAAAAGCGGCGCGATGTTCTGGTCGAGAGTTTTGGCCGTGCTGGCTGGACGGTGCCGCCGCCGCGCGCCTCGATGTTCGCCTGGGCGCAAATTCCGGAGCCCTTCACATCCCTGGGGAGCGTTGAGTTCGCCACGCTGCTCATCGAGAAGGCCGATCTTGCCGTATCGCCGGGCATCGGTTTTGGCGAATATGGCGAAGGCTATGTGCGCATAGCGCTAGTCGAGAATGAGCAACGCATCCGTCAGGCCGCGCGCAACGTTCGCCGTTTCCTTGAAACTGGCCCGGAAAAGCTGCACAACGTCGTGCCGCTCGCGACGCGGCGCTAGTTCATCTCCTTGAAGGCTGCGGACGTCTCAATGGTAACGCCGCTCAACATCGGCATTGCCGGTCTTGGCACGGTCGGCTCGGCGGTGATCGCTCAGATCGCCGCGCAGCGCGACACTTTGGCCGTCCGCTGTGGGCGGCGCATCGAAGTGGTCGCCGTTACCGCGCGGTCGCGAACCAAGAAGCGCGGCGTCGCGGTCGGTAAATTCAAATGGCACAGCGATCCGCTGTCGCTCGCGCGCGATCCGAACATCGACGTCTTCGTCGAGCTGATCGGGGGTGAAAATAATCCGGCGAAGACTGCGATCGAAGCCGCGCTCGGCGCGGGCAAGTCGGTGGTCACCGCCAATAAAGCGCTGCTGGCAAAGCATGGCGTCGCATTATCGGCGCTCGCGGAAAAGCATCATGCCGCTCTTAATTTTGAGGCGGCAGTTGGCGGCGCAATTCCGATCGTGAAAACGCTCCGGGAAGGCCTCGCCGGTAATTCGCTGCAACGCGTCTACGGCATCCTCAACGGCACCTGCAATTACATCCTCAGCCGCATGGAACAGGAAGGCCTGACCTTCGCCGCCTGCCTCAAGGACGCTCAGCGGCTGGGTTACGCGGAGGCCAATCCGGCATTCGACGTGGAAGGCCACGACACGGCGCAGAAGCTCGCGATCTTGGCGAGCCTCGCATTTGGCGCCAAAGTCGATCAAGGCGCGGTCTACGTGGAAGGCATCAGCTCGATCACTCCGGCCGATCTGGCCGCGGCCAATGAGCTTGGTTATCGCGTAAAGCTGCTCGGCGTTGCGGTGAAAACGCCGCAGGGCATCGAGCAGCGCGTTCATCCGACGATGGTGCGCAAGGATTCCGCGATCGCGCAGGTGATGGGCGTGACCAACGCCGTCACGGTCGATGCGGCCGGCATCAATCCGCTCACGCTGGTCGGGCCCGGCGCCGGCGGTGCGGCGACGGCATCTGCGGTGGTCGCCGATATCGGGGATATTGCTCGCGGCGTGCGCACGGCGCCGTTCGGGCAGCCCGCAGTGCGTCTCCAGAGCGTGCGCAAGGCGCCGATGCAGCGCCATGAAGGCGGCTACTACATTCGCTTGCAAGCGCGCGACAAGCCGGGCACCGCTGCAACCATTGCCAAACATCTTGCGCAGCAGCAGATTTCGCTCGAATCGATCGTTCAGCGCCATCTCGACGGCGCTCCGGTCGGCCAAAATGGAAAATCGGGGTCGGTACCGGTTATCCTGATCACCTACGCGACCACCGAAGACGCGGTGCGCAAGGCACTTGCGGGGGTGAGCCGGGACCGGGTGATTTCGGGGGCTCCGCAGGTCATCCGCATCGAGAAGAATTGACCGCCAACGCGGCGAGGGGGAATTCAATGCCGGCGACGATCACTATCCAACCAGGCCAGGTGCTGGAACGCGTCCTGTCCATGGAAATCGTGCGCGTGACCGAGCGTGCCGCTGTCTCGGCAGCGCGCTTGCGCGGCCACGGCCGCGAAAAGGATTCGGATCAGGCGGCGGTCGACGCGATGCGTCGCGAGCTCAACAAATTGCCGATCGATGGCACGGTGGTGATCGGCGAGGGCGAGATCGATGAAGCGCCGATGCTGTTCATCGGCGAAAAGGTCGGCAACAAGACCGGTCCCAAAGTCGACATAGCGGTCGACCCGCTCGAAGGCACGACGCTCTGCGCGAAGAACATGCCGGGCGCGGTGGCTACGATCGCGATGGCGGAATCCGGAACTCTGCTGCACGCGCCAGACTGCTACATGGAAAAAATCGCCATCGGTCCCGGCTATCCGAAGGGTACCGTCGATCTCGATGCGCCCACCGAGGAGAACATCCTCAACCTCGCCAAGGCGAAGGGAGTCAAGCCGACCGAGATCACGGCCATCCTTCTCGACCGCCCGCGCCACGACAAGATCATCGCCGCGGTACGCAAGACGGGGGCGGCGGTCAGCCTCATCACCGCGGGCGACGTCACCGGAGTAATCCACGTGGCCGAGCCCAAGACCGGGCTCGATATTTATCTCGGCACCGGCGGCGCTCCGGAGGGCGTGCTAGCGGCCGCGGCGCTGCGCTGCATCGGCGGCCAGATGCAGGCGCGTCTGGTCATCGACAGTGACGAGCTCAAGTCGCGCATTGCCAAGATGGGCATCAAGGATGCCCGCAAACGATACGAGATCGAGGACATGGTGAAGGGCGACTGCCTGTTCGCCGCGACCGGCGTGACGACAGGCGCGATGCTGCAAGGCGTCAAGTTCAGCAAGGACATCATCGAGACGGAGACAATCGTGATGCGGTCGGTGACCGGGACCGTGCGCCGGGTCTGGGGCGAGCACCGCCAGCACGAGAAATTCCATCTCGGATAGACGCCCTCGCACCGAGCCGCCCAAGCTTCTATCTTGGCTTCATGAGTCTGCCTGCCTTCACCCCATCGGGGCCGCCCGCTTTTCTGGGCGTGGAGCATTCGGCAACCGGGCGCTGCTGGCGCGACCGGCTGGACGAGCGCGGTCAGGCGCGCGCGCTTGCGATTGCGCAACAGGCCGGTGTTCCGGAGTTACTGGCGCGGGTGCTCGCGGGGCGCGGGGTCGAGGCCGCAGGCGTGGCCGAATATCTCGACCCCACCATCAAGCGGCTCCTGCCCGATCCGAACGGCATTACGAGCATGAGCGCCGCCGCGGCACGGATCGCCGACGCGATTGTCAAAAGCGAGCGGATCGCAATCTTCGGCGATTATGACGTCGACGGCGCCACGGCGTCGGCTTTGCTGGCGCGCTACCTGCGGCATTGCGGGCTGGATCCTCTCATCCATATTCCAGACCGGATTTTCGAAGGTTACGGCCCGAACGTCGACGCGGTCCGAAATTTCGCGGCGCAGGGCATCACGCTGCTGGTCACGGTCGATTGCGGCACGACTTCGATCGAGCCCCTGAACGAAGCGCACAGGCTCGGCCTCGACACGGTTGTGATCGATCATCACCAGGCAGACGAACAATTGCCGCCGGCGGTTGCGGTCGTCAATCCGAACAGGGCTGATGATCTTTCCGGGTTGGGAAATCTCGCCGCCGCTGGATTGGTCTTCATCACTTTGGTGGCCATCAGTCGCGAATTGCGCGCGCGAAATTTCTGGACCCCGGCGCGCACCGAACCCGACCTGCTTTCCTATCTGCATCTGGTCGCGCTCGGCACGGTGGCGGACGTGGTGCCGCTCTCTGGATTAAATCGCGCCCTTGTCGTGAAAGGTCTCGTTGCGCTGCGACGCCGCGAGAGTATCGGCGCGACGGCGCTGATGGACGTGTCCCGGCTTTCGGGCCCTCCGGAGGCATGGCATCTGGGATTTCTGCTCGGCCCTCGTATCAATGCCGGAGGGCGGATCGGGCGCGCGGATCTTGGCGTGCGCCTTCTGATCGAAGATGACCCTGCGGAAGCCGCGCGCATTGCCTTCGAGCTCGACCGCCTGAACAAGGAGCGCCAGGCGATTGAGATCGCCGCCCTGGCGCAGGCAGAGACTGAAGCCACCATGGCGCTCGGCGAAAACGGCAATGCGGCGACCATCGTTACGGCGCAGCCCGGCTGGCATCCCGGTGTCGTCGGCTTGCTCGCCGCCCGGCTCAAGGAACGCTTCGGCCGGCCGGCTTTTGCAATCGCGCTTGATCCCAGCGGCGTAGGCACTGGATCGGGGCGCTCCATCCCCGGCGTCGATCTCGGCAACGCGATCCGCCGCGCGGTTCGCGAAGGGCTACTGCAAAAAGGCGGCGGCCATGCCATGGCCGCGGGTGTGACTTTGGCGAAAGACCGGCTTGCAGCCTTCCGCGCTTTCCTGGAGGAAGCGCTGAAACAATCCGTGGCCGCAGCCCGCCGCGAAGATGTGCTCAAGATCGACGGCGCGGTGAGCGCCGGCGGCGCCAATGTGGAACTTTGCAATTTGTTGGCCAAGGCAGGCCCGTTCGGTGCTGGCAATCCGGAACCCGTGCTGGCCTTGCCTGCGCACACTGTCGTGTTCGCCGATCCGGTAGGGGAGAGCCACGTGCGCGCGCGGCTGCGCGGCGACGACGGAAAATTCGTCAATGTCATTGCATTCCGCGCCGCCGGGCAGCCGCTCGGCCGCGCCTTGATGGAGCGGCGCGGTTCGACCCTACACGCGGCCGGGTCACTGGCCGTCGATCGCTGGCAAGGCGGTGAGCGGGTTCAATTGCGGCTGATCGACGTTGCTGTTAATTGACCGGCATCACAGGCCGATCAGATTTAATGCCGTCCTACAACATTCTCATTGCCGGCGCCGGATTGGGTGGCATCGCCGCCGCGTGTTGTCTGATGAAGGCCGGGCATCGCGTCCGGGTTTTTGAGCAGGCCCCGAAGCTCGGTGAGGTCGGAGCCGGAATCCAGATCAGCGCCAATGCCATGCATGTGCTGCGCGATCTCGGCCTCGAGAGCGCGATCCGCAAGAGTGGCGTGCGGCCCGAGGCCTACGTGTTCCGGCTTCACGACACCGGCGAAACTCTCCAGCGTTTCTCGCTCGCCGCGGAGCACGAGCATACGCATGGCGCGCCCTATACGCAGATGCACCGGGCCGATTTCCACGAAATCCTCGCGGCGAAAGCGCGTGAATTCGATCCCGATGTTGTGCAGCTCAACAAGCGCGTGCGCGGCTACACCGAAAACGAAAATGACGTCATGCTGCATTTCGACGATGGCACCTCGGCCACGGGCGACCTGCTGATTGGGGCGGACGGGCTGAAATCGGCGGTGCGGCGGCAAATGCTGGGTGACGCTGTCGCCACTTACACCGGGGACGCGGCCTGGCGGATCACGGTCCCGATCCATCGCATCCCCCAGCAGCACCGGCTGGAAAAAGCCATGACGCTGTTTCTCGGGCCGGGCGGACACAGCGTTTGTTATTACCTGCGGGGCGGGGAGCTCATCAATTTCGTTGGCTGCGTAGAGACGGACGACGTCGCCGAGGAATCGTGGACCGTCAAATTTCCATGGGAGCGGCTCAAGGCCGACTATGTCGGCTGGCATCCTGCGGTGCAGGCCATCATCGAGCATTGCGACAAAGATCAATGCTACCGCTGGTCGATGCATGCACGGCCGCCGACGCGCAACTGGAGCACGGGGCGAGTCACGCTGCTCGGCGACAGCGCGCATCCTACGCTGCCTTATCTGGCGCAGGGTGCCGCGATGGCGATTGAGGACGGTGCCGTTCTGATGCGCGCACTCGCTATGGCGCCTAATATTCTGGACGCTTTGCAACTCTACCAGCGCAATCGTATCGACCGCACGGCGCGGATCGTCGAGCAATCCACGGCCAACCGTGCGTTGTTTCACTTGCGGTCGGTTGACGAAATGCGTTCGGCCTTCGCGCGGCGCAACGAGGGCGCCGATCGCAACAAATGGCTTTATTCGTATAATCCGCTGACAGTCGACCTGAAGTGACGGCTAGTGGCTATCGCCGTCGAGTTTCTTCAGCAGCACACCAAGCAAGCCCCAAAAATGGTCTTCACCGGGATAGCCGCGGATGCGGCCGATCTCGCGGCCGTTATCAATCAAGACAAAAACCGGCGTGTAGCGCTCGGTCTCGATAAACGCCAAATCCGCGGGGATTTTCGCCGCGACATCGATTTTGCGCAGTGGCGCGCGTTGGCCTTCGGAGGTCTTTGCGTAAATCGGCCCGATGTCGTGATCGAAACGCGCGCACCAGACGCAATTGGCGTCCCAGAACATCACTAGCTCTGCCGCGCGCGTGGAGGAAACGCCGGCGAATAGCAAAAGCGCAATTGCGAATACAAATCCCCGCATCACTAACCGTAGCGGAACGCCAGCAGATTATCGAACGAGCGCAATTCGATCAGGATTCTGTGCAAGAGCTCGCCGTCGCGCGTGTTGATCGCTTTGGGTACGAGAGCGAGCCCGGCTTTGGCGCCATCAATCAGGCGTCGGAACTCCGGGCTGCTGCGGGTTTCCAGCGCCGCCATGCCATCGCAGCGTTCGAGCAGATAGCCGTAGATCGACGCTTTGTTGGCGACGCCGAATCGCGTTTCGCTTTTCGACCAGTCGATCGCTCGGTCATTATAGAAATAGAGCGCGTCCATCGCATCGTTTGCATCTTTAATGCAGTCGGCCAAAGTGACGATGCCGTTGGCCTTTCGCAGGTCGTAGAACAGCGTGCGCACCGAGCTCAACGCGTCGCGCGCGGCTTCTGGCCGCTTAGAGCCCAGCATGATCGCGGCGGCCACCAGGCGGGCATTCACCTCGGTCATCGTTGTCAGGTAAAGGTGGCTATTGCTTGCAAGGGCATCCGGTGGCTTGGCGAACCGGGCCGCGGCGGCGGCCCAGGCTTCACGCATGCGATCAAGTTCAAGCGAGGCGAGGTCGACATTGCCGGTGCGCAGATAGCCAACAGCAACGCGGTTATAGGCCGCGATGCGCTCCATGGCGGCATTAAAGTCGCTGTATTCGCTGGCAATGCCAGGCACGGCGATATGCAAAGCGCCTGCAATGAGACAGGCAATAAGTTTCCGCATGGCAGTCACGCGCGCTCTTCACCCGGCCAAGGCACGACGATAGATTGCCTGACTATAAAGAGCGGCGATTCCTCAATCCATCCTGTTAACGAGA
>JAFBAG010000114.1 GCA_019247925.1 Pseudolabrys sp. | reverse complement strand
GGCTCGGCGGTGAAGGCGGCGGTGTCGGCGTAGAAAGAGTGCTTGAAATAATCGAGCGGGCGTTTCTTCAGCCGCTTGAGGACCGCGCCATAGTCCTCGTCCGACGTGCGCTGGCCGAGCACATCCCAGCCGGGACCGATGCGGCCTTCGAGCATGGGCACGATGCCGCCGAAATGATGCACGATGATCTTGAGCCCCGGATATTTGTCCATGATGCCGGAGAAGACGAGGCGCGCCATCGCCGCCGCGGTCTCGTAGGACCAGCCGAGCGCCCACCAGATTTCGTATTTCGATTTCTTCTCGGTCAGATAATCCGGGAAGTTGGCCGCGCGGGCCGGGTGCAGCCAGATCGGCTTGCCGCTTTTTGCCATCGCGGCGAACAGCGGCTCGAACTCCGGCTCGTCGAGCGGGCGGCCGACGATGTTGGTGTAGATCTGGATGCCGAGCGCGCCGTTCTTGATTGCGCGCTCCGCCTCGCGCACGCCGGCGTCGCTCATGCCGGGCGAGGTTTGCGCCACCCAGCCGGGGAATTGCCTGGGATATTTCGCGCAGATTTCCGCGAAGCCGTCATTGATGACCTTGCAGTAGTCCTCGAGCTGCTCCGGCGACTTCGCCAGCGTTTCGACCGGGGGCATCGGATAGGACAGAATCTGCCCGTAATCGGGGAAGCTCTCGACCATCTTGCGGCGATGATCGAGATCGTAGATCGCCGGGATCGAGCGCATGCGCTTGCCGATGTCGCCGGCACCGCTTTCGACCAGCTTCTCGTAGAATTTGTGCGGCATGAAATGCGTATAGGCGTCGACGCGCATGGACTTTCTTTCTTCAGTACGGGGTGATGACGTTGAGCAGGGCCTGCTTGCCGTTGACGACGGCTTCGCGCGCCCGCGTGAGCGCGTCGGGGAGGTCGCCGGGCTTCTCGACACGCTCGGCATAGGCGCCCTGCGCGGCAGCCAGCGCCTCATAGGCCGGAGCGGGCCCGAGATCGGCGAGCATGTTGCCGTCGTCGGCGCCGGCAGCGCCGTCCTTGAACATCGAGAGCGTCGCGCGGCGCACCGCGCCGTAACGGCTGTTGTTGAACACGATGGTGAGGATCGGCAAGCCATGCGTGCCGGCGACCCAGTGCCCGGCCATCGGATTGGCAAACATGTAGGCGCCATCGCCGAGCGTGGCGATGACGAGTTTCTTCGGCGCCGCGAGCTTGGCGCCGAGCGCCGCGCCAAGGCCCCAGCCGAGACCGCCGGCCGGGCCGAGCGCAAAGAAGGTCCCGGCCTTCTCGCGCGCGCAATGATCCGCGCGCAGCGGATATTCGTTGAAGATGATCGCCTCGGGCCCGGCGATCTCCCCGATCATGCGGCTGAGATATTCCGGTGAGATCTTGTCGCCCGGCGCGGATTCCTTGGCAAGCTGGGCGCGGCGCGTGCGCATGCGTTCGGTCAGACGGCCGCGCCGCGCGGCGATGCGCGCTTCGGCCATCTGCAATTTTTGCTCGAGCGCGGCGGTGAGCGCGGCGAGCACTGTTTCAGCGCCGGCCGCGATGGTCAGGTCGCTCGGAAAACTGCGCATCGGATAGCGCGAGAACACCGGGTCTTCGCCGATATGGACGATCTTCGCGCCGGCGGGCGGCTGCTGGAGGTGCGGGATCCATGGCGCGTCGGATTCGAGGACAATGACGAGATCGGCATCGGAGAGGAGCGCGCCGGGCTCGAAGCCGAAATGCATGGGGTGGCTCGACGGCAAACAGACCGTGCGCGGCGAATAGGCGATTACTGGAATCGCGCAGCGCTCCGCGAGCTGGGACAATGCGCCTACGCCCTCATCGGACATCGTCGCGGCGACGATCAGCGGCCGTTCCGACGCCGCGATCCATTCCGCAAGCTGGGCGACCGCTTTTGGGTCGGGATGGACCGGGGCTGCGAGCGGCCGCGGCTTGATGGGGCCCGGCGGCTCGGCGAGCGGCGCCGACAGGGGTTCGCGCGGCAGAACGAGATAGACCGGCCCGCGCGGACGCGTCATCGCGATCTCGGCCGCGCGCGATACGATGTCCGGCACCTGGCCGGGGACGCGCAGCTCGTAGTCCCACTTCACCAGCTCCCGCACCATTCCGGCCTGGTCAAACATCTCCTGCGCCCAGTGGATGGGCCGCGAACGCGAGCCGAATGTGCCTTTCTCGGTAATCGGCGTGCGGCCCGCGGCGAGGATCAGCGGCACGCGGTCGCGCGACAG
>JAFBAG010000071.1 GCA_019247925.1 Pseudolabrys sp. | reverse complement strand
CGTTCTATGCGCCGGCGGCCTTCGACATCGGGACCCACGGCCATATCCACCAGGCCTCGCTGATCGAGATGTCGCTCGGCGTCGCCATCGGCGCGCTGACGTTCACCGGCTCGGTGATCGCGTTCCTCAAATTGTCGGCGCGGATGTCGGGCGCCCCGATCCTGCTGCCGGGCCGCCACATCATCAACATCGCTATCGCGCTGGCGCTCGTGTTCTTCATCTACGGCTTCTATGTCTCGCAGTCGGTGCTCGACTTCTGGCTCATCACCGGGCTGGCGCTGCTGCTCGGCGTGCTGATGATCATCCCGATCGGCGGCGCCGACATGCCGGTCGTGATCTCGATGCTCAATTCGTATTCGGGGTGGGCGGCGGCCGGCATCGGCTTCACGCTCGGCAATTCGGCGCTGATCTTCACCGGCGCGCTGGTCGGCTCGTCCGGCGCGATCCTGTCCTACATCATGTGCCACGCGATGAACCGCTCGTTCATCTCGGTCATCCTCGGCGGCTTCGGCGGCGAGACGGCGGCGGCGGGCGGCGCGGCGGAGCAGCGCCCGGTCAAGCTCGGCTCGGCGGAAGACGCCGCCTACATCATGAAGAACGCCTCCAAGGTCATCATCGTGCCGGGCTACGGCATGGCGGTGGCACAGGCGCAGCACGCCCTTCGCGAAATGGCCGACCATCTCAAGAAGGAGGGCGTCGAGGTCAAATACGCCATCCATCCGGTGGCCGGCCGCATGCCGGGCCACATGAACGTGCTGCTCGCCGAGGCCAACGTGCCTTATGACGAGGTGTTCGAGCTCGAGGACATCAACTCGGAATTCGCGCAGGCCGACATCGCCTTCGTGATCGGCGCCAACGACGTCACCAATCCGGCGGCGGAAGAAGACAAGACCTCGCCGATCTACGGCATGCCCGTGTTGCAGGTCTGGAAGGCCGGCACCGTAATGTTCATCAAGCGCTCGCTGGCGTCGGGTTATGCCGGGATCGACAATCCGCTGTTCTATCGAGACAACACGATGATGCTGCTTGGCGACGCCAAGAAGATGACCGAGAGCATCGTGAAGGCGATGTAATTCAGCGGCTGCGGGTCATCACGGCGCGCAGCATCGAAGCCGCAGCGACCCCGCAGACGCCGACACCGACAAACAGCAGCGGCGCATAGTCCCAGCCCGCGCGCTCGACCACGCTCGCCATCGCGGCGGGGCCCAGCAAATTCCCGACATTGCTGGCCTGGGTAAGAAGGCCGAGCGTGATCGCGAGCACCGCGCTGTCGCGGGCGAAATTCGGCGCCGCCGCAAAAACCGAGGCGGGGATCAGACCCGTCATGGCGAGGCTGACCGCGGCCAGCAAAGCGACGCCGGTCGGCGGCAGCACGTTGCCGAACACGCCATAGCCGGCGAAGCCGACAAAGATGAAGGCGGCGATCGCCGCCGCCCAGATCGGAATGCCGAAGCGCACCAGCGCGCCGGCGCTGACATTGCCGATCGCATTTCCGGCGACGGCTATGGCGCCCAAGGCGCCGGCGGTCGCGACGGATAAGCCCATGCGATCGACCAGCAGCACGGGGAGGAGACCGACCATCGCGGCATACTGAAAGGTGTAGATGCCGAAGATCACCGACAGCAGCAGCGGCCCCGGCTGCGCCACCGCGGCGCGGACATTGCCGATAATCGCGCCGAGTGCGCGCGTGCCGGGCGGCGGTTCACGGAAGTCGATCAAGGCGATGACCGCGACAAACGCGATGACGATCGCGCCATTCACCAGCCACATCGTCTGCCAGCCATGCGCCATCAGATGCGGGCCGGTGAGGATCATGAGCAGCGAGCCGGTCGGCATATAGGCGCCCCACACGGCGAGCACCGGCCCGCTGTCGCGCTGCGTAGTGACGATGCGCAGCAGGCGGGGAATAGCGATCACGGCAATAAGGAAGCCGCAGCCTTCCAGAACCCGCGTGGCGATCAGGAACGCGCCGCTCGTTGCCCAGGCGCCCGCGAGGCTGCCGGTGCCGCAAAGCAACAGCGCCACGATCAGGGCGCGCTTGCCGGAATAAAGCGACATTGCGATGCCGGCGGGCAGGCCGACGAGCGCGCCAAGAAGGCCATAGGTGCCGATAATCCAGGAGGCGAGGGTCAGCGACATCGCCAGCTCTTTCTGCACCACGGGCACGGCGATCACCGCTTTGCCGATCTGCAAGGCGACGATCACGCCGGCGGCGAGCAGCGCCGCGACCGCCGTCCAATTCGTCTTGGTGTCGATGTTGGCTTGCATGCGGCGGGTCAGAGCCTTCTGAACATGACCAGCGCGTCCACCATGCCGTCGCGCGGATGATTGAAAGCGCCCGGCAGCATGCCGACGATATCGAAGCCCATCTGTTGCCACAGCCTGATGGCGCGCTGATTGGTTGAGATCACGGCGTTGAACTGCATTGCCTTGAAGCCGCGTTTCTTGGCCTCGTCGAGCGAATGGGTGCACATCGCCCGGGCAACGCCACGCCCTTGCGCCTGCGGAGCGGTAATGTAGCCGCTATTGCAGACATGCATGCCGGGGCCGCGCTGGTTCGCGCGCAGGTAATAGGTCCCCACCACCGCGCCGCCATCGTCAGCCACGAATACCGCATGGCCTGGCGATTTCCAGTAGGCCAAGGCGGCGTCGCGCGAAATATCGCGCTCGATCATGTAGGTCTCGCCCGCGCGAAAGGCGGGCTCGAGGACGCGCCAGATCGCGTCGTCGTCGGCGCCGGTCGCGGGGCGGATTTCCATCCGGCGAGGATAACTCAGTCGCCGATCGGCGTGATGCGGAATTCACGCACATGCGGCAGCCGCCGCAGATGCTGCGAGAGCCGGTCCGGGGCGCCGTGATCGCGGCTCCTGATCGTCATGTGATACTCGAACGACCGCCCATCGTCGGTCAGCCGCGACGAGATATTGGCGACCGAGAACCCGAATTTCGCGATCATGCGGCGCAGCTCGGCTTCCTGCATTACCTTGGCGCGGGCGAAACGCAGCATGTGGTGTGCGTAATATTCCGAGGGGACCTGGCTCTCGATCCACCGGAACACAGCCAGCACCGCCAGCACGATGATGGCGCCGATGATGGCCGGAAAATAAAATCCGATGCCAATCAGGATGCCGATCGCCGCGGTGATCCAGATCGAAGCCGCGGTGGTGAGGCCGCGGACATTCAGCCCTTCCTTGAAGATCACGCCGGCGCCGAGAAAGCCGATACCGGTCATGATGCCCTGCGCCATGCGGGTCGGGTCGGCGCGGATCGTGTCGAGCGGGACCTCGGTCATCCAGTGGAGCTGATAGACCGTGACCAGCATCAGCAGCGCGGACGCGAGGCACACCAGCGCGTGGGTGCGAAAGCCCGCCGGCCGCCCATGCATGGTGCGCTCGAGCCCGATCAGGCCGCCGATCGCGAGCGCGGTGACGAGCCGCAGGATGATGACCAGATCTTCTTGGCTCACGAGGGTCTGCGTCATGAATCTGTCATATAACGTTCGGCAGGTGCCGGAAAGGCCGTTGCTGCACGAGCAGCAGGCCGCGACCGCGCGTTCCTCGCCGCGCGTTCCGCCCTAGGGGCCGCGGCGGAACGTGACGTCGGTCAGCACCATTCCCAGCGCCGTGATCTGCATGACGTAGGTCGCAGGCGAGGTGAGATCGAGCGTCACGGTCGCATTCGGCATCAGGCCCGGCATATGCACCGTGAACGTCGCGCGGTCGCCACTGCGCGTGCCGGTCACCCGGCCGGCGCGGATTCGGGGCGGATTGCCGCTGCCCCGTCTGGTCGAAACCTGCTCGCCCTTGCCCTCAAATCCGCTGCCGTCGACCGCCACGGAAAGCCGCAGCGTTTTGTCGAGCCCGGCTTCGCCGCGGCACCGCGTTTCGCTGACGATCCGCGCCGCGTCCGCCTTCACAATTGTGCGGCAGCGTGTCGGCTGCGCGGATTCGGAAGGAAAATCGCGGTCGGTGCCGCTGCCCGACCAGTGACCGTTGAATTCGGTGAGCGGGGTTTGCGCCAGCGCCGGCGCGGTCAAAACAACCAAGGCGGTGATCGCGGCGAGGCGCATGGCAAGACGATATCGCGCCGCCGCCCAAACGAAAACGCGGGCCGGATGGGCCCGCGTCGAAAGCGAATTCGGAGAAAGATCTTAGAAGCGCGGGGCGCGCGGCGGACCACCGCGGCCGGCGCCGCCGGGGCCACGGCCTTCGCCCGGCGCGGGCTTCGGCTTCATAGGCAGCAGACCTTCGCGCTGCATCTTCTTGCGGGCGAGCTTGCGGGCGCGGCGGACAGCTTCCGCCTTTTCGCGCGCTTTCTTCTCGGAGGGCTTTTCGTAATGGCCGCGGAGCTTCATCTCGCGGAAGATGCCCTCGCGCTGCATCTTTTTCTTGAGCGCCTTGAGGGCCTGATCGACGTTGTTGTCGCGAACGAGAACCTGCACGCCTGCTCCTTGTCTCGGGTTCAAAAAAGGTGGTTCGGGTGAAAGCCGCCATAAAAGGCGCTTTCGAGTCGCGCGGCAGTAGCACCAAAATCCTTAAGAGTCCACAATTCCGCCTGTTATGACGGCCTGTCATGCTCCGATCCATCTGAAATCTTTGAGGGAACACGAATGGCTGCGTCGCGCCGGTCTGTCATAAAGGGTGCCGGCCTTTTGGCAGCCGTTGCGGCTATGCCGCGACCGCTTGGAGCGCAAACCTTCACGGCGACCTCGATCAGCCAGGCCGCCCAGCAGGCCCGCCGCGACGTCGGGGCGCTGGCGCGGCGCGCCGACAACCTGCTGCGCCAGACCGTGGCCGACGGGGCGGAGCGCGGCGGGCTCGCGGTGCGCCGGTTCCGCACCGAGCAGGCCAATTTGATGCGCGACCTCGCGGCGATCTTCAACGGCCGGGTCAGCGAAGATGATTTCCTGCTGATCGTTCCGACCCGCGAGCTCGACCTCGTTCTGACGATGCAGCCACTGGTCATTCGCATCGCACCGCGGCCGCAGGAGATCGAGGAGTTTCTGCGGGCGCCGCTGCCCACCGTCGATCCCAAGCGCGGCGACGAAACCGAGGATCTGCTGCTCATCCTGGTTCTGGCGGCGCTGGGCTTCAAGGACGACGGCAGCATCGCCGCTTCGTTGCGCGACGACACGACGCTCGCGTCGGCGGCTAAGGCGACGGGCGTGGCTGTAAAAGGCAAGAACTACGGCCTCGCAACTTTCGAGATCGAGCGCCTGATGCGGCTCATTGTCCTTCCCCGCAACATCACCGCGATTGCGGATCATGCCGGGCCGGAGGCGCGCCGCACGCTTTACCGTTCGCTGGTCGCCGCTTTCGTCCCGTTCGTGGGCTGGACGCTGTTCGTCGCCCAAGTCCTGGCGGCCATCTATGCCCTGCGTGACGGTGGGACGGCCGGGTTCCGCTAAGCCGGAATCCTGGAACTGCATTCCTTCGCTTCACGTTGCATCGGCAAGAACCGGCCGATCATGAACGTCGAAAACGAACACAGCACATCGCTCTGGATGGAAACCGAAGTGGCCGCGGCGGAGCCGCTGCGCGCCAAAGCGACGGCCGACGTCGTCATTATCGGCAGCGGCATTGCCGGCCTGTCCGTTGCCTATGAGCTGGCGGCGCGCAACCTGAAGGTCGTGGTCGTCGACCGCGGCCACATCGGCAAGGGCATGACCGCGCGCACCACGGCGCACCTCGCGCCGGTCTGCGATGACGGCGCCGGCGAACTCATCAAGATGCAGGGAGAAGAGAACGCCAAACTGTTCCACGAAAGCCAGCGGGCGGCGGTCGATCGTATCGAGGAGATCGTCAAGCTCGACCGCATCGAGTGCAATTTCCGCCGCCTCAGCGCCTACCTGTTCCCGGGTCCAAAGACCGAGCCCTCCGAGCTCGATGAAGAACTCAAGGCGATGAAGAAAGCCGGCGTGGCCGTTGAGAAAATCAAAGGCATTCCGCTCGCCGGCTACGAAACCACGACGTGCCTGCATTATCCCGACCAGGCGACGTTTCATCCGCTGCGCTATCTGCGCGCACTGACGGAGACGATCACCAAGCGCGGGGGCGCGCTTTATGAGCGCACGGTGATCAGCGAGGTCGAGGAAAAGGACGGCGCTGTCATCGTGCGTGCGATGAATGGCGCGGTCATCGAAGCGGCGGCCGCCGTGGTCGCGACCAACTCACCGATCAACGACCGGCTCGCCTTGCACACCAAGCTCGCGCCCTATCGCACTTATGCAATGGCGTTCACGATCCCCAAGGACTCGCTGCCCGATGCGCTCTATTGGGACACGATGGACCCCTACCATTACATCCGCCAACAACCGGGCCCGGGCGGCGCCGACTATCTCATCACCGGCGGCGGCGATCATAAATCCGGCGAAGCCGATGACGCCTGGGCGCGCTTCGAGGCGATCGAGGCTTACACCCGCCGGCTCATTCCGCAGCTCGGCAAGGAGATCACGCGTTGGTCCGGTCAGGTGCTGGATACCCCGGACTATGCGGCGTATTGCGGCCTCAACCCGGGCAACAAGCACGTCTATGTGCACACCGGAGATTCCGGGCAGGGCATGACGCACGGCCCGCTGGCGGGATTGCTGATCGCCGACCTCATCACCTCGGGCAAAAGTCCGTGGCAAAAGCTCTACGAACCGAGCCGCAAGCCGACGCGCGATCTCACCAATTACGCACGCGAGAACATGACCACGATCAAAAACTTCGCGGAATATCTCGCGCCAGGCGAAGTGTCTTCCTATGCCCAGATCAAAAAGGGGGAGGGCGCGATCGTGCGCGAAGGCCTGCGCAAGGTCGCCGCCTATCGGGATACCCACGGCAAGCTGCACAAGTCATCGGCCATGTGCACGCATGTCGGATGCCATGTGCACTGGAACAGTTTCGAGCGCTGCTGGGACTGCCCCTGCCACGGCTCTCAATTTGCCGGCGACGGAACCGCGCTCAATGGGCCGGCGGTCAAGAACCTCGAATCGCTCGACTAATTTTCTCGGCCGGGGGCCTTGACCCGAGGACCCGCGAATTAGCCACAGGCTGCGCTTGGTTTGGCCCCGGGGATTGGTGTAAGCCTAGCCGTTTCCAGTGGGACCCTTTGAGGGAATTGGGAACGTGAATATCCAGAACACAAAGCATCAACTTGGCGCTCTCATCACCGAGGGCAAGACCAAGAAGGTTTTTCAGATCAAGGGCGGCGACCTCGTCCACGTCCAGGCGAAGGATGACATCACCGCGGGCGATGGCGCCAAGCACGACATCATCCCGGACAAGGGCAGGCTCGCTACCGCGACGACCTCGAACGTCTTTCGCCTTTTGAAGGCGTGCGGACTGCCGGTCGCTTTCGTCGAGCAGGATTCGCCGACGTCATTCATAGCGCCGGGATGCACCATGCTGCCTTACGAAGTGGTGGTCCGGCGCGAAGCGCATGGCTCTTACGTCAAGCGCACTCCGCACCTCTCGAAGGGGCATCTGTTCCCGAAATTGCTGGTCGAATTCTATCTGAAGACCAAGGACAAGGACTGGAAGGGCAAGCCGCTCGTCGCCGACGATCCCTTCATGACCTACGATGCGGACAAGAAGGAAATCCGCCTCTTCAATCCGGCCAAGCCGATCATCGGCCAGGAGCCCTTCCTGGTTCTCCCGGAGAATGACGTCTTCACGCATAAAAACGAGTGGGAGATGTGCTGCGAGATGGCGAAGATCGCTCGCCGCGCCTTCCTCATTCTCGAAAAGGCGTGGTCGCTTGAAGGCGGCACGCTGGTCGACTTCAAGGTCGAGTTCGGCACCGATGCCAAGGGCAATCTGCTGCTCGCCGACGTCATCGATAATGACAGCTGGCGCGTGCTCGAAAGCGGCGCCTATATCGACAAGCAGGTCTATCGCGACGGCGGTGCGCTCGACGACGTCGCCGCGAAATACAAGCGCGTCGCCGACATCACCGGCCGCTTCGGCATTCCGAAGCAGCGCATCGTGCTGTGGCGCGGCTCCGACAAGGATCCGACCGAAGCTTTCACCAAGGCGCTTGGCGATCTCGCGCCGATGATGGAAGTCGTGACCTGCTCGATCCACAAGGAGCCGGCGCGCGGCGTCTCGATCATCCAGAAGATGCTGCAGGAAGTGCCGGACACGGTGATCATCGCCTATATCGGCCGATCCAATGGCGCGGGTCCGGTGCTGTCCGCGATCTCGCACGTTCCCGTCATCACCGTGCCGGCGAGCGTCAAGGAATTCCCGGACGATGTCTGGTCCTGCCTGCGCGCGCCGAGCGCGGTGCCGGTCATGACCGTGCTGGAGCCTTCGAACGCGGTGCTCGGCGCGCTCAATATCTTTGCCGCTCGAAACCCGAAGATTTACGCGCAGGTGCGCGGCGAGATCGAAAACCGCACGGTCAACACGATCGCGCTCTGATGGCCAAAAAGGCCAAAGCGAAGAGCAAGCCGGCCAAGAAGCCTAAACCCAAGCCGGCTGCTCAGCCTGGGACCGCCGGTGAGGTCGATCGTCTCAAGGCGCAACTGAAAGAAGCGCGCGCGAAAATCACCGCGCTCGAGGCGCGCGCCGACATCGACCCGCTGCTCGACATCCCGAACCGGCGCGGCTTTGAGCGCGAGCTCGCCCGCGCGCTGGCGTACATCAAGCGCTACGGCACCGAGGCGGCGCTGATCTATCTCGATCTCGACGGCTTCAAGGCGATCAACGATGCGCATGGCCACGCCGCGGGTGACGCGCTTCTTAAGGCTGTCACAGCGGTGCTCGCCGCCAAGGTCCGCGCCTCCGACATGATCGGGCGCCTCGGCGGGGACGAATTCGCGCTGCTGCTGTGGAATCTCGGCGCGTCGCAGGCCGCGGCCAAAGCCCTCGATCTCGAGCGCTGGGTCGCGCAGACGAGCATCGTCCAAGGCACGGCAAGCCTTTCGGTCGGCGCTTCGGCGGGCGTCACGAATTTGTCGCCGGGCGACACGCCGCCTCAGGCGATCGAGGCCGCAGACCGCGCGATGTATGTCCGCAAGAACGAGCGGCGCGCCGGTCAGGCGATAATGTCGGGCGTGAGCTGATCCTCGACCGCGCGGATCTTGTCGCGCAGGACGAGCTTGCGCTTTTTCAGGCGCTGCACCTGGATCAGATCGGACGCGGGGGAGGCGGCAAGCGCGGCGATGGCGGCGTCGAGGTCGCGATGCTCCTGCTGCAGGCGCCCGAGCTGTTCGCGCAAGGCGTGTTCTTCTTCCTTGCTGATCGCCACCTGTTCGACCCGGCGCTGTCCGCGGCCGCGGGGTGCGGCAATACCGGTAAAATTATCACGTTTTCCACAAGCCCCAGCAAGGCGGCGGGAGTGTCGGAAAACGGGCACTGCCCGCTCCCTTGTTCGTGAATTGCCGCCCTTCCTGGCGAAGCCTACCTTCGCCCTTGTCGCGACTCTGGTGTATTCTTATGTCCTCAGGGTCCACCTACAGATTGAGGAGACATTCCCCATGTCGATGCAATCGCACCTTGCGGAACTCGAGAAAAAGCACAAAGCGCTGGAGGACGAGATCGTCGAGGCTTTGACGCACCCCGCAAGTGACGACCTCCAAATCGCAGAACTCAAACGACGCAAGCTGATATTGAAGGACGAGATATCGCGTTTGCGGCAGATGCAGAGCACCACGCTCCACTAGCGTCGCCGCTCTCATGACCGGGATAACCGCCGGCTCGCGGCCGCGAGGCGGCGGTTTGCTTTTTGCCGCTGGCGCGACGCGGCTATAGTGCGGCAAAAGAGGAAAGCCCATGGTCCGGCTGATCGCGCGTCTCGTTTTAATGGCGGTGTTTTGCACGATGGCGGCCGCCGCACCGGCCGCCGACTGGCCCTCGCGTCCGATCACCCTCATCGTTCCGTTCACGCCCGCGGGCGGCGTCGACGCCATGGCGCGAGTCGTCGCCGAGAAGCTTTCCACGGCGCTTGGCGTCCAGGTTGTGGTGGACAATCGCCCGGGCGGTGGCGGCACCATCGGCACCCGCGTCGTCGCCAAGGCCGCGCCCGATGGCTACACATTGCTGCTCGGCCATAGCGGTACGATCGGGGTCAATCCGTCGCTTTACGTCAATCCGGGTTACGACGTGCGCAAGGACTTCGCGCCGGTCGGCATGGTCGCGTCGATGCCGGTTGCGCTCATAGCCAATCCGGGCTTTCCGGCAAAATCAGTCGCCGAAGTCATCGTCATGGCGCGCCAGCAGGCCGGCAAGATCAATATCGGCACGTCGCCGGTCGGCACCGGAAGCTACATGACGGCCGAG
Organism: Pseudolabrys sp.; assembly: GCA_019247925.1. Taxonomy (GTDB): domain Bacteria; phylum Pseudomonadota; class Alphaproteobacteria; order Rhizobiales; family Xanthobacteraceae; genus Pseudolabrys. Next base: position 12,701 of record JAFBAG010000071.1, on the reverse strand, counting down.
CTATTCAAATCGGTCGCGCAGCTTGATGTGACGCTCATTCCCTACAAGGGCACGGCGCCGGTGATCAACGATCTGCTCGGCGGTCACGTGCAGATCGCCTTTGGCGTGCTGCCGCCGGCGCTCGGCAATTTGCAGGCGGGCAAGCTGCGCGCCATCGCCGTCGCCAGCAAGAAGCGCTCGACGCTGCTGCCGGATGTCCCAACCTTCTCAGAAAGCGGCCTGCCAGGCTTCGAGGCGGAGCTGATCTATGGCGTGCTCGCACCTGCCGGGACGCCGCCGGAGATCGTCAATCGCCTCAACGCCGAATTGCAGAAAATCGTCGCCACGCCCGACGTCAAGGAGCGCATTCACGCCGAGGGCGGCGATCCGCAAAGCTCGACGCCCGCCGAATACGTCAAGGCGATCGATGCCGACGAGACCAAATGGCGCGCGCTGGTGAAAAAGCTCGGACTGAAGGTCGAGTAGCTACCAGCGGCGATAGCCGTAGCCGTACCGATAACCCCAATAGGGTCGCGGGCGGTAGTAATAGCCGCCGTAATAAGGCGGCGGGCCGTAGACGTAGCCGGGCCCATAGGCGTAGCCGGGGCCGTATTCGACCTCGACGCCATCGTCCGCGTCGTCATAGTCCTGCGTGCGCGGCGGTGCGCGGCGGGCGGCGGTTTTCGGCGCGCCCGGAACGACCATGCCGAGATTGCGCTGGATGGCGTAGCCTTCATTGCCGTTCCAGGTCACGCGGCACCACCCGGCGTCGCATTCGCCGATTTCGACCGTCTCGCCTTTCGGCATCAGTGTGACCACCTCGCTGGTGGTGCCCGGCGCCTTGCGCAAATTGGTTTCCGCGCCAAGCGTGATCGTTTTGGCAAACGCCGGCGCGGCGAACACGACAAACGCGGCGGCGAGAGCGGCGTTACGAGCAAGGCGCATGGTCCCCTCCGGAATCGGAAATAGCTTCGCGGGAGTATCCGGCGCGCACTGTGGCGTTTTCAAGTTCACGCCGGATTGCCCGAAGATCAAGCCGGCTTGTCCGTCAATATTGCACGGATTCGCGCAGCCAGATCGGCCTGGGTAACCGGCTTTTGCACCAGCTCGACGCCGGGATCGAGCCGGCCCTGGTGGACGATGGCATTGCGCGAATAGCCGGTCATGAACAGCACCTTGATGCCGGGGCGGATCTCGCGCGCCTTGTCGGCGAGCTCCCGGCCATTGATGCCGGGCAGCACCACGTCGGTTAGGAGCAGATCGATGCGCTGGTCCTGCTGTTCGATCACCTTGAGCGCCGCTTCGGCGCTCGCAAAATCGAGGACGTTGTAGTTGAGATCGGTCAGCACATCCATCAGGTACATGCGCACCAGTTCCTCGTCCTCGACAAGCACGAGCGTGGTGCCTTGGTCGGCATGCGCCTTTGGCTTCGCCATCGGCTGCTCATCGACATTGCCGCCAAGCAGCCGCGGAAAATAAAGTTTGACCGTCGTGCCTTGGCCGACCTCGCTGTAGATCTTGATGTGGCCGCCGGACTGTCGCACGAAGCCGTAGACCTGAGACAGCCCGAGACCGGTGCCTTCGCCCAGCGCTTTGGTCGAGAAGAACGGTTCGAAGGCATGATCGATCGTCTCTTTGCTCATGCCGCTGCCTGAATCCGTGACCGAGATCAACACGTATTGGCCCGGCTTAACGTCGGGATGGTCGCGGGCATATTCGTCATCGAGATAGGCGTTCGCGGTTTCGATCGTGAGCTTGCCGCCGCCGGGCATGGCGTCGCGCGCATTCACCGCGAGGTTAAGGATTGCCGATTCGAGCTGGGCTTCGTCGAGTTCGGCGCGCCAGAGACCGGCGCCGCAAGCCGGCTGGATCTCGATCGTTTCGCCGAGCGTGCGCTGCAGGAAGTCGATTTCCGAGGTGATGAATTTGTTGATGTCGAGGGGCTTCGGCACCAGCGGCTGGCGGCGCGAATAAGCGAGCAGGCGCTGGGTCAGGGTGGCCCCGCGCCGCGCGCCGAGCACCGCATTATTGATCAGCCGTCTCAGTCGGCCGGCATGTTCCTCGTGCAGCTGGTTGAGGCTGCGGTCGGCGTTTTCGAGATTGCCGATGATCACCATCAAGAGGTTGTTGAAGTCGTGGGCGATGCCGCCCGTAAGCTGGCCGACCGCCTCCATCTTCTGCGCCTGCATCAACTGGTCGCGCGAATGGGCGAGTTCTTCCTCCGCGGCTTTGCGCTCGGTGTCGTCACGCGTCACCTTGGCGAAGCCGATGAGCTTGTTTTCGGAATCGTAGATCGGCCGCACGATGACGCTCGCCCAGAAGAGAGTGCCGTCTTTGCGGCAGCGGCGCGCCTCGCGCTGGAAAATCCCGCTCTCGCGCGCTTCCTGCAGCGCCGCCTGTGGCGCGCCATTGCGGCGTTCTTCGGCGGGATAAAAGCGCTCGAAATTCTTGCCGATGATTTCGCTCGCGCTGTAGCCGTGGATTTTTTCGGCGCCGGCGTTCCAGCTCTGCACATTGCCTTGCGGATCGAGCATGTAGATCGCGTAGTCGGTCACGCTCTGCACGAGCAGCCGGAATTGCTGTTCTTTTTGCGCGAGTTCGGCGATGCCGGTCGCGATCTGGCGGTCCAGCTCGTTTCGGGATTCGCGCAGCCGATGCTCGGTCTCTCGCCGCTGCGCAACGTCGGCGGCGAGCACCAGGCTCGGCATCGCCACGCTGAGCATGAACATCAGCAGGAACAGGAAGGATTCGTTGACATTGGACGCTGTGAATGGCCCGCTGCCGGAATAGGTGCCCCACACAGCGATGCTTGAGGTCAGCACCGCGACCGTCGCCGTTTCGCGGGGGCTCGTTCGGATCGCCGCCCATAGCAGCGGCACCACGATGATGAAGCCGAGCGCATTGCGGCTCATCTTGTCGTCGAGCCAGGGGCTGAAGGTGATGAGCGCCGCCGCCGTCGCGGCAATGAGAATGAGGAGGAATTCTCCGATGCTCGCGTAGCGGAAGGACGGCGGCGGCTCGTTCGCCCACAGCACCAGGAACGGCGTGACGACAAGCGCGCCGCTGAGATCGCCGAGCCACCACGTGGTCCACACCGTCATGGCCGCATCGGGGGTAACGAGGCCTCCCCACAGCAGCACGCCGACCCCGATCGTGGCGCTGGTCATCGTCGCCGGCACCAGGCAAATCAGCCCGAAGCGGATGACCCCGAGCGGGGTCGCGAAAGTCTGGCGGCCTTCGGATGCATAGTTGACGAGCGCCGCCGCAATCAGCGCTTCGAGGGTATTGCCGGCCGCGATAATCGCCGAAGTCTCGGCGGTGCCGGCGGTCATGAAGTTTGCCGCGAAGGCTCCGGCGAGGATCGCCGGCGCCAGCCGGTAGCCGCCGATCAGCAGCGCGGCGATGGCAAAGCCGGTCGGCGGCCAGACCGGGGTCGTGCTCGCATTGATCGAGGCGAGGCGCAGGCCGAGCCGGGCGAGGCCGTAATAGGCGAGCGCGACGAGGGGTGCGAATATGACGAAGGCAACCGCGGGATGCCTTGCATAGAACCCGGATATTCCAGATCGAATGCGAGCTGTCATGCCGCCCTGTGCCGAAATGCCGGCGCAAACTATCAGCGTTTTTTGTGCGCCGCCAACCGCTTTAGCGCCGCACTCACGGTGAGTTGAGCTTGCCCGTCGCGGCAAAAGCCTCCACCCTTGCGGCAACAAGCTCACGCGCACGTGGGCAGAAGAGAGCAAAGGGGGAGACGATGTCCGGGCGTTTCACCATGACACGTCGCGTGGCGGTGGTGGGCGCCGCTGCGTCCGCCGCGGCGTTCGCGACCCGCGCCGGTGCGCAGGCCGCCTGGCCCGCGCAAACGGTGAAGATCATCGTGCCTTATCCGGCCGGCGGCTCGACCGACGTGCTGGCGCGGATCCTCGCCGAGAAGCTCAAGGAAAAACTTGGCCAGCCTTTCGTGATCGAGAACCGTCCCGGGGCCGGCGGCAATATCGGCATCGCGGCCGTCACCGGCAGCGCGCCGGACGGCTACACGATCGGTGCGGCCACGGTAGGCCACTTCTCCATCAATCAATATCTCTACGCCAAGATGCCGTACGACCCGGAGAAGGATTTCATCCCCGTCACGATGACGTGGGAACTGCCCAACGTCTTCGTCGTCGCCGCGCAGCATTGTCCGGCGAAAACCGTCGCCGAGTTCATCACCTGGGCGAAGCAGAAGGGCAATATCAGCTTCGGCAGCCCCGGGGTCGGCACCTCGCCGCATCTGTCGGCCGCGCTGTTCGCGACGCGCAATGGCCTCAATGGCGTGCATGTGCCCTTCCGCGGCGCGGCGCAGACCATCCCGGCGATGCTCGCCGGCGACGTCACCTACGCGATCGACAATCTTGCGTCATATATCTCGAACATCGAGGCCGGCTCGATGCGTGCGCTCGCCGTGACGTCCGAGCAGCGCTGGCCGACATTGCCGGACGTGCCGACGATGGCGCAGGCGGGGCAACCCAATTTCGTCGTCACGTCATGGGCCGGCTGGGTGGTGCCGGCCGGCACGCCACGCCCCATCGTCGAGCGCATCGCCGCCGCGCAGAAGGAGATTGCCGCGGACCCCGATCTGCAGAAACGCTTCCAGGTCGCGGGGGCGCGGGTGTTGGCCTCAACGCCCGAGGTGATTTCAGCGCACGCCGCCAAGGAGCGGCCGATGTGGCAGGAAATGGTGAAAGTCTCCGGCGCGAAAGCGGAATAGCTAGCGCCGCTTCGCCGTCCGCCGCGCCAAATAATCGAAGTTGATGGCGAATTGCTCTGGCTGTGACAGGTCGCGCTGCAGCTGCGCCACATCCTTGTCCGCCACGTCGGGCATCGCGCCGCGCGCGGCCTGCGCCAGGAGCTGAATACGTGCGGCGTTTTCTAGCATGATGGCGCTGATCGTCGCTTCTTCGATCGACGCGCCCACCACAGCGACGCCGTGATGCTTGAGCAGAACGGCGCGGCCCTTGCCGAGCGCCCCCGCCAACGCCGCGCCCATATCGCGGGTGCGAATGAGCCGGATCGTGTCGTCATAGAGACCCACCGCTCCGGTAAACAGCGCGCCGCCCTGGCTCAGCGGCAGAAAGTTGCGGCCGCTGGCGGAGAGCGCGATGGCGTGCGGCGGATGCGAATGGATCACGCACTGCACGTCGGCGCGGGCGCGATAAATCTCGGAATGGATGAAAACTTCGCTGTGGCGGCGGCCGCGCCCCGTCGCGACTTCGCCGTCAAGGCCGATGGTGAGAATGCTGGCGGGCGTGATCTCGTCGAGCCCGATGCTGTGCGGCTTCATGTAGAACTGCGAGGGCTTGCCCGGCACCCGCACGGAAATGTGCCCGCGCGTGAAATCGTCCTGGCCGTGCGCGGCGAGGATCGCCCCCGCCACCGCCAGCTTTTTCTTGAGCGTGTCGTGCGCCATTGCGCTAGCATCGCGTAAAATCAAACCGCGCTCAATCGGAGAACGCTGATGTTGCGTCTCGTCATTGTCGCCGCCCTTTGGGCATCGCTCACGCCGGCCCAGGCGCAGGATTATCCGGTCAAGCCGGTGCAGATCATCACCCCCGCCGCTGCCGGCAACAGCCCGGACGTCGCGACGCGGTTTGTCACCGACCGCCTGGCGGCGATGTGGAAGCAGCAGATCGTCGTCTTGAACCGGCCAGGGGCGGGCGGGCTGATCGCGGCGCAGGCCGCGGCCGGCGCCACGCCCGACGGCTACACCCTCTACATGACGCAGGCCTCGACCTACACCGTGCTTCCGGTGACGCAGGAGAAGATGGGCGTCGATCTCGACAAGGCTTTCGTTCCGATCGGGCTCATCGGCGAGCAGCCCATTGCGGTGTCGGTCACGCCGTCGCTCGGCGTCAACACCGTGCCGGAATTGATCGCGCTCATCCGCAAGACGCCGAACGGCATGTTGTTCGGCGCCACCAATCGCGGCGGGCAGTCGCACCTGACCGGCGAGCTGTTCGCGCGCCGCGCCAATGTGCCAATGACTTATGTGCACGCACCGGGCGCGGCGCAATCAATCAGTGATGTTGCGGCGGGCCGCATCCCGATCATGTTCGAAGGCATCGCCGGCGTCGGCGGCGCGGCGGCGGGCGGGCTGATCAAGCTGCTCGCGGTCGGCTCCGCGAAGCGGCTGCCGAACTATCCCGATGTGCCGACCATCGCCGAGAGCGTGCCGGGCTTCGAGTCCAAAGGCTGGCTGCTGCTAATGGCGCCTGCCGGGACGCCCGACTCGATCATCGACAAGATCAACATCGATCTGCGCACCGTGCTCAACGAGCCGGAATTGCAGAACAAGTTCGCGACCATCGGGACCTATCCCCGCTACCTCACGCCGTCGCAATCGGCCGAGTTCATCAAGAAAGAGCAGGAACTGTGGTGGCCGCTGGTGAAGGAAGTGGGGGTCGCGCGGTGAGGATTTTGCTGCTCATCATCGGCTGCTTCGCGCTTCTCGCCGGCCTGGTATGGGCGGCGCAGGGCAGCGGGATTTTTCCCTACCCGGCCTCGAGCTTCATGATCCGCGAGACGCGGTGGATTTGGATCGGGCTAGCCACCGCGGCTGGTGGCGCCGCTGCGATCTTTGCGGCACGGCGCTGGCGCTAGGGATGAAACACGCCCTTACCTGAAGTCTGCTGGTCGAACAGTTGATACGCCTCGACCGCCTGGTCGAGTTTCCAGCGGTGCGTGAAAAGTTTGTCGACGTCGATGCCGCGGTCGGCGATGTAGCGCGCGCATTCGGCCTGGCCGACGGTCGAGAACGTCCACGAACCGATCAAGGTGACCTGCCGCCGCAGCAAATCCGGGCTGACATCGAGCGTCACATCGCCGCCTTCGCCGACATAGCAAGCCTTGCCCCAGGTGCGCACGCAGCGCACCGCCTGCGCGCGGGCCTGCGGCGACGACGAAGCGTCGAGCGAACAATGCGCGCCGCGGCCGTGGGTCAGGTCCTTGATCGCGCCGATCACATCATTGGTCTGCGAGGGATCGATGATATGCGCCGCACCGAGCTCCTTCGCGCGCGCAAGCCGCTCCGCGCTGGTGTCGAGCGCGATCACTTGTGCGCCCATCGCGGCGGCAAGCTGGGTCGCCGACAGGCCGACCGGCCCCTGGCCGAAGATCGCGATCGTGTGCTGGGCCTGCAGGCCGAGCCGCTGCAGCGCGCCCCACGCCGTGCCGGTGCCGCAGGAGATCGCCGCGCCGGCGTCGAACGACAATTCGTCGGGCAGGGGCACCAGCGTCCGCGCCGGGCACTTCATGTATTTCGCGTGCGCGCCATGACCGGTGACGCCATAGACCTCGGCGACACCCTCGTCGCACAGCTGCATCCAGCCGGTCGAACATTGCGGGCACACCCCGCAGCCCCGGTAATGGTGCTGCATCACGCGCTGGCCGACGCGCGCCTGGTTCGCCGGTACATTGGTCCCGATCGCGGCCACCACGCCGCACGGCTCGTGCCCCGCAATCACCGGCCCGCCGGCCGCCTTGAAGCCGAGCGACGCGGGCCCGCCTTTGGCGCGATAGGATTTGAGGTCGCTGCCGCACATGCCCGACGCCTTGATCTCGAGCACGACCTCGCCCGGTCCCGGCGTCGGATCGGGGAAGTCGACGAAGTCGATCTTGCGGTCGCCAGGAAATGTCACGCCGCGCATTAGCCGACATCCTTTGCCGCTTTTCTCGATCCGGGCGCCGCGACTAACTCCTTTGAGATCAGCAAAAGGTAAAGTTCGGCGCCGCTGGCGATCCCGATCACCGCGATCCACACGAACGCGCCCGCCCAGGCGATGTTTGCGGCGTTGAGGAGCGGCAGCAGCGCGAACAACAAGGAGAGCGCGAAATACGCCGCCGCCGCGTAGCGTATCCACCCGCGCTGTAGCCAAAGACCGAGTGCGCATCCGAGGTCGAGGGCGGTTCGGATGAGGAGAATTTCCTCATCGGTGTAGACGAAAGCCGCCAGATCGGCGGCCGCCATCAGCAGCGGCAAAATCAGCACGATGCGATACTGCGTCACGTCATGCGTCCTTCGTCATCTCGCGCAGCTTGAACTTCTGGATTTTTCCCGTGCTGGTCTTCGGGATTTCGGTGAAGACGAAATGGCGCGGCACCTTGTAGCCGGCGAGGTTCTTCTTGCACCACGCGGTCAGGTCCTCGGCCGACGCCTTTTGCCCCGGCTTGAGTTCGATGAACGCGCAGGGCGTCTCGCCCCATTTGTCGTCCTGTTTCGCCACCACGGCGGCGGCCTGCACGGCAGGGTGCTTGTAGAGCGCGTCCTCCACCTCGATCGATGAGATGTTCTCGCCGCCCGAAATGATGATGTCCTTGGAGCGGTCCTTGAGCTGGATGTAGCCGTCAGGATGGATGACGCCGAGATCGCCGGTGTGGAACCAGCCGCCCTTGAAGGCGGCCTGCGTCGATTTCGGATTCTTGAGATAGCCCTTCATCACCACATTGCCGCGCATCATCACTTCGCCCATCGCGACGCCGTCGCGGGCAACAGGGGCCATCGTGTCCGGGTCCATGACGTCGAGCGCTTCCAGCGCGCCATAGCGCACGCCCTGGCGGGCCTTCTTCGCCGCCTGTTCGGCGGCGGGGAGTGCATCCCAGGCTTCGTTCCAGTCGTTGACGACAGCGGGGCCGTAGCACTCGGTCAGGCCGTATAAATGCGTGACGTTGAATCCGGCTTCCTTCATTGCCGCGAGCACGGCCTCCGGCGGAGGCGCGGCGGCGGTGAAGAACTCCACCACGTGCGGCAGCGGCTTTTTCTCGTTCGTTGGTGCATTGAGCAACGTCGCCATCACGATCGGCGCGCCGCACAGATGCGTCACTTTATGGGTGGCGATGGCGTCATACATCGCCGGTGCGCGCACCGCGCGCAGGCACACATGCGTGCCGGCGACGACAGAGATCGACCACGGAAAGCACCAGCCGTTGCAGTGAAACATCGGCAGCGTCCAGAGGTAGACCGGATGCTTCGCCATCGAGCAGGTGACGACATTGCCGACGCTGAGAAGATGCGCGCCGCGGTGATGATAGACAACGCCTTTCGGATCGCCGGTGGTGCCGGATGTATAATTGAGTGAAATCGCATCCCATTCGTCGTCCGGCATTGTCCAGGCGAAGTCCGGATCGCCGTCCTTGATGAAATTCTCGTATTCGATTGTGCCGAGCCGCTCGCCGGCACCGCTGTATTCCGGATCGTCATAGTCGACCACCAGCGGCCTCACTTTCGCGAGCGCCAGCGCATCTTTCATCGTCTTGGAGAATTCGCGGTCGGTGATGACGACCTTAGCCTCGCCATGGTCGAGCGAGAAGGCGATCACCGGCGCGTCGAGCCGCGTGTTGAGGGTGTTGAGCACGCCCTGCGTCATCGGCACGCCGTAGTGGCACTCGAGCATCGCCGGGGTATTCGCCAGCATCACCGCGACGGTGTCGCCGCGCTTGATGCCGTGCCTCGCCAGCGCCGAAGCGAGCTTGCGGCAGCGCGCGTAAAAGTCGCGGTAATTGCGCTTGAGCGGCCCGTGGATCACCGCCGGATGATCGGGAAATACACTCGCCGCGCGCTCCAGAAAGCCGAGCGGCGTCAGCGGCTGGAAATTCGCCGGATTGCGGTCGAGGTCGGTGTCGTAAGCGGTTTTGGTGTCACGCATCGCCATTGTCGCACTCAACAAAATTCGTGGCCGTCTAGACTAAGCGGTCCTTGCCGCTCTGGCGATTCCCTTCTCGGCAATTCGTATTCCCTTTGCGCCGCGGCTACGCGACAATGGCGCAGACCATGACGTCCGCAAGTCTTTCACCGCAACAAACCCGATCTGACCCCGCAGCCGCGAAGCCGCGCTGGGAGGCGTTCGTCATCAATCTTGCGCGGGCGGCCGAGCGCTGGGCCTTCATGGAGCGGCAGCTGCGCGCATTGGCTATTCCCTTCCATCGCGTCGAGGCGGTCGATGGCCAGACCCTGCGCTTTCCCATGCCGGAGGTCAGCGACAGCTCCTACCGCTACCTGCACGGGCGGCATCTGAGCCCCTCCGAGGTCGGCTGCTACCTCAGCCACATCAAGGCGATCGATATCTTCCTCGCCGGCGATCTCGATTATGCGCTGATCCTCGAAGACGACGCGCTGATGGAGCGCGATATCGGCGCGGTCATCGACGCCGCGCTCGACTGCCGCGGCGACTGGGACATCCTGCGGCTGAGCACCGTCAATACCGGCCGGTATTTCCCCGTCACGCGCGTCGCCGGCCGCGCGCTCGGTGTCTGCTTCACCCGCGAGAAGGGCGCCGCCGGCTATGTGCTGAGCCGCCGCGCCGCGCAGCTCTTCCGCGAACGGCTGATGCCGATGCGGCTCGCTTACGACATCGCGTTCGACCTCGAATACCTCATGGGCCTCAAGGCGCTCGGCGCAATGCCGATGCCGATCAACCAGGAGACGCGCACCGACACCCAGATCCAGTACAACATTCGCAAGCTGCCGGCCTGGCGCTACCTCACCGTGTTTCCGTTTCGCGCGGCGATCGAGACGGCGCGGGTCGTGTCGCGGCTCGGCCTGTATCTGCTGCTGCGCTTCAGGCACCGCGCAGAAGGTCGGTGATGCCGGAGCGCAGTAGCTCAAGCGACACCAGAACCATCAACACCATCAGAATGCGAAAAAACATCTTCTCCGGCAGCCGCCGCACCACCCAGAAGCCGAGCTGGTTGAAGGCGAGCGCCAGCGGCAGCAAAGCCAGCGAAGTGACGAGGTTGCGCGTCGTGAACAGGCCGAGCCCGGCATAGGGCACGACCTTGATCCAGTTCATGGCCGCGAAGAAATAGATATTGGTCGAGACGAACACCATCTTCGCGAGCTTCAGCCGCAGCACGTAGATCTGATACGGAGGTCCGCCGGCCTGGCAGATGGTCGAGGAAAATCCCGACAGCGCGCCCCAGAACGCGCCGCCCGTGACCGTCGGTTTCCTGATCTTGCCGAAATCCTTGTCGGCTTCCTTGGCGACGCGTTTCGGACCGACAAAATTGTAGGCCACGAAGACGAGGGTGATGACGGCGATGAAGATGCGCACCATCGCGTCGGAGATGTGCGCGGCTAAGGCCCAGGCCGCCATGATGCCGATCGCGGCGCCCGGGATCATGATCGCCAGGATCCGCTTGTCCCAATCCTTGCGATAGACCCACACCGCGAACAGGTCCTGCGCGATCATGATGGGCAGCATGATCGCCGCGGCTTCGAGCGGGGGCATCACCAGCGCGAGCAAAGGCAGCGCCATCTGCCCGACGCCGGCGAGCCCGCCCTTCGACAGGCCGAGCGCCAGCACGGCCGGCACGGCAAGCGCGTAGAACAGCGGGTCGGTGACGATGGGCATTTCTTGTCATTCCGGGGCGCGAGCGAAGCGAGCGGGCCCGGAATCCAGAGCCGCGCGTCGTGCCGCCCCTGGATTCCGGGTCCGCGCCTGCGGCGCGTCCCGGAATGACGGCGGGAGGGCGGTCCTCAACTACGAGAATCGTGCCGTGGGAGCCAGAGGCTGCCGTGCATGACTTGTCTGCGTTTTCCCCCCGTTCCACTATTGCGGCAGGAGAAAACGACAATGGACGCCCGCACCAGCCGCTATCATGACGTCTACGCGCACTGGCAGCGCGACCCGGAAGGCTTCTGGGGCGAGGCGGCGCAGGCGATCGACTGGATCAAGCCGCCCAAGAACATTTTCGACGCCAAGGCCGGCCTCTACGGCCGCTGGTTTCCCGACGCAACCGTCAACACCTGCTTCAACGCGCTCGACCGCCACGTCGCCGCCGGCCGCGGCGCGCAGGCGGCGATGATCTACGATTCACCTGTCACCAACACCAAGCGCTCGATCTCATACGACGAGATGCTCGCCGAGGTGAAGGCGCTGGCCGCGATCCTCAAGGATTTCGGCGTCAAGAAGGGCGACCGCGTCATCCTCTATATGCCGATGGTGCCGGAGGCGATCTTCGCCATGCTGGCCTGCGCGCGCATCGGCGCGATCCACGGCGTGGTGTTCGGCGGCTTCGCGGCCAAGGAGCTCGCGACCCGCATCGACGACGCCAAGCCGAAGCTCATCCTCTCGGCGTCGTGCGGCATCGAGGCGCAGCGCGTCGTGCCCTACAAACCTTTGCTGGACGACGCGATCACGCTGGCGCAGCACAAGCCCATCGGGTGCATCATTCTCCAGCGCCCGCAGGCGCAGGCCGAGATGACGCAAGGCCGCGACCACGACTGGGCGACGCTGCGGGAAAAAGCAATCGCCGCGAAAGCCACCGCCGACTGCGTCGAGGTCGCCGCCACGGATCCGCTCTACATCCTCTACACGTCGGGCACGACCGGCATCCCGAAAGGCGTGGTGCGCGACAATGGCGGCCACCTCGTCGCGCTCACCTGGTCGATGCACGCGCTCTACGGCATCAAGCCGGGCGAGGTGTGGTGGACGGCCTCCGACATCGGCTGGGTGGTCGGCCACAGCTACATCGTCTACGCGCCGCTTTTTCACGGCTGCACGACGATCCTGTGGGAAGGAAAGCCGGTCGGCACGCCGGACGCCGGCGCGTTCTGGCGCGTCATCAGCGAGCACAAGGTCGCGGCTCTGTTCACCGCGCCCACCGCGTTCCGCGCCATCAAGAAGGAAGACCCGAAAGGCGCGCTGATCCAGAAATACGATCTGTCGAAATTCCGCACGCTGTTCCTCGCCGGC
>JAFBAG010000022.1 GCA_019247925.1 Pseudolabrys sp. | reverse complement strand
GCCGGCGAGGACACCCAGAATCTTCGCGCCGCGCGCCTTGGCGTGCTCGTAGCTTTCCAGGACCAAGGCGCCGGCGCCTTCCGCCATCACAAACCCATCCCGGTTCTTGGAAAAGGGCTTGGCGGCCGCCTGCGGCGGATCATTCTGGGTGGTCAGCGCCGACAGCAGTGAAAAGCGCACGAGCGATTCGATATTGACCGAGCCGTCGGTACCGACACAGAGCGCGGCCTCGGCCTCGCCGCGGCGGATCGCTTCGACACCCATCTGGATCGCGGTCGCGCCGGACGCGCACGCGGTCGACAGCGAGATCGGCGAGCCGCGGGTGCCGTATTTTTCGCTCAGGGCCTCCGCGACGCTGCCGAACATGAACAGGTCGTAGTACGGAGCGAATTCCTTGGCGGCGCCTGCGCGCACGAGATCGTCATAGCTGACCGGACCGTTGCTTCCGGCCGCCTTCGCCAGCTCGCGCCGTTGGGTCCATTCAAGCTCGACCGGCGGTACAGCCATGAACAGGGGACCGGGGAAATCGCCCTTCTTGCCGATGCCCGATTGGGTGATCGCTTCGTCAATTGCGGTATCGGCGAGTTTTTCCGAAAGCCGCGGAGCAACCATTTGATCGAGCGCCATGTAGTCGACGGTCCCGGCGACCTTGGTCTTGAGGCCATCGGTCGGAAAGCGGCTGATCGTGCGGATGCCGGATTGCCCACCCGTCAGCTTGGCCCAATTGTCGCTCTTGCCGGCGCCGAGTGAAGTTACGACGCCCATGCCGGTTACGACGACGACCGGTCGGCCCGCTTTGTCCTTAAGGTCTACCATCGTGTGCCTTATGCCGCCTCGACCAGAGCGAGGCCTTCGCCGCGCCGCGCGCCGACGCTGGTGACGACCACTTGCGTGAGCCTGCCGTCCATCGCGCGTTCGAATCCGCTGCCGTCGCGGGGAGGGAACAGCTTGCCACGACCGAGCGCAAGAGCCGCAATCGCAAGATTCATCGGAAACTGCGCCTCCAGTCCGTGCCCAATATGGGTGCCGGTGGCGCGGACCGGAAGGTCCTTATGGCCGCTTAAAAAGATCCGTTCAGCCGAGGTCCGACTGCCGACTCCGGTGGCACCGGAAATAATCGCGCTTTCGCCATTGCGCAGCCGCCCCGCAATCTTGCTCCACATGCGGCCGAGCACGTCCGCCGCACTATCTGTCGACCGGGCGCGATCGGAGAGCACGCTGACGATCTTTGCCAACACTTTGGCGCCGCGCTTGAGCGCGTGCGACCGAGACTCGACGACAAGAAAGGCACCGAGCGATCCAAACGCCATTCCCCCGTCGGGACCGCGTTCCCATACCGGCTTGAACGCACCGCGCTGGAGCGCATGGCCAAATTCATAGAGCAGCAGGTTGTCCTTGCGCTCTCCATTATAAGAGCCGCCGACCAGCACGATGTCGCTTTGCCCTGCGTTGATGCGAGCAACCGCCGTGCGCACGGCGTCCACGCCGCAGGCCTCTTCTCCCATGAAGGTCCGCGAGGATCCCGTGACGTTGTGCACGATGGAAATATTGCCCGCGAGCAGGTTCGACAATTGAGCCAGGAACAAAGTGGGGCGGATATCGCTCATCAGCTTTTCATTGAGCAGAGCGTCGGGATTCGCCGCCGCGGGCAGGGCCGACAGGATGGCACTGTCGGCGGCCAAATCGCGCTCGCCGCCACCAGCCGCGACGATCATGTCGGTGCGCGCGAGAATTTCATTGTCGCCTTTGATGGCGGCGGCTTCGAGCGCCAGACCAGCGGCATAGACGCCGATACGCTGCCACATCTCCATTTGGCGCTGATCGCCTTTTTTCGGGATCTGCTTGTCCAACGCGAGAGCCGCGATGGGGTGCACAAGGAAGGGCGCATAGGTTTTCTCGTCGACATTGATCTCGCCGGCCACAAGCTTTTGCCAGTGCGCCTCGGGCCCCTCGCCGAGGCAGGACACGATACCAATGCCGGTTATGCACGCATCGCGTGCTCCCTCAGTCATTGAGAATCGTCTCCAGCGGAAAACTGATCCGGTGGGCGTGAGATTCCATATATTTCTTCAATTCTTCGGGGAATGGCAAAATACGGAATGTAATCGCCGCTTCGCACACGACCTTACCGCCTACTTCGCCGCGCGCTTGCGCAACCGTGAAGCCCGAACCGTCGTGGGTTAATTCCGCCCACAGCGAAAAATGGTCGCGGGGCCGCACAAAGCCGCGGAATTTTGCTTCGCGCAAGGACGCCAAAAACGGCATGCGCCGGAATTTCTCCCGCGCGACGATGAGCCAGCCGCAGGTTTGGGCCATCGCTTCGCACATGAGGACGCCCGGCATCAGCGGAAGCCCCGGGAAGTGACCCTCGAAAATCGGGCTTTCCGCGGGAAGCGTCGCTTCGGTGTGGATTTTGCCGCCCGCCACGTCCATCTCGACGATGCGGTCGATCATTTCAAAATATTCAAGGCGCATGGTCTGTTGCGTCCCGGACGCGAGCGTAGCGCTGTCGCGTCGGCTTACGCGCCCTTGGCGGCGACCAATTCGTCGATGCGCGCACTGAGGTTTTTGAGGACGAAATATTGCTCAGTCGTTGCCTTGCCCTCGTTGACCTCGGCAGTCCATTTCTCAAGGGGCATCTTGATGCCGAATGCCTTGTCGATCGCAAAAGCGATGTCGAGAAAATCCAGGCTGTCGATGCCCAGGTCATTGATCGCGTGGCTCTCCGGCTTGATGGTTTCGCGCGGGATATCGCACGTTTCGGCGATGATATTGGCAACGGTATCGAAGGTCGAAGCCATGCGGAGCCTGCGGACTTAAGTGATGGGACGGCCCTCGCGCGCGATGGCGATAGGGGCCGGTTGGTGCTGCGCGCCCGTATAGCGAAGCGAAACGGTAAGTTCAATGCTGGCAGGCGTGCCGAACCCCTTGTTTTGGCGGGCAATTCACCAGCGGTCGCGGCTAAACTCCACCGGCGAGCAGCCGCGTCGGCCCGACAGGACACAATCTTGGTTTTTGCGCATCTGCGCCATCGTGGTGGCGATCCAGAGCCCGCCACCGACCAGGGCTGCGATGAACAACAGCGCGACGACGTTGACGATCATGCGATGCTTGTAGTCGTCAGGCTCGCCGCTGCCCTCGAATTTTCGCAGATCAAGCGCCGGCTTTTCCGCCGCGGCGCCCGAGGGCGGATTCTCGCTGGTGCGCTGGCGGAAGCGCAGCACTTGCCCGGATTCTTGGCCGGGCTGATGAGGAGCCTTGTCATCGTCGCTCATGGTCTAACCGATAAGCTACAACGATCCGCCCGCGATTTCGACTTCTCTGCGCGTAGACCTTCGCCTGGAGCCCTCTTAAATAGGATCAAAGAAGGACACGCGAGATGCACGCTAAATCTCTGTTCGCAGCTGCGGCCAGCCTGCTTTTATTCAGCGCGGCTGACGCGGCCGATATCCAACAGGGCGATATCAAGATAAGCGCGCCCTGGACCCGCGCGACACCGAAGGGAGCGACGGTTGGCGGCGGCTACATGACGATCACAAATGTGGGCTCACAACCCGACCGGCTGGTCAGTGCCACGTCCGACATCGCGCGCAGCGTGGAGATTCACGAGATGGCCGTGGCGAACGGCGTCATGACGATGCGGCCGCTCGACAAGGGTCTCGATATCAAACCAGGCGCCACGGTCGAGCTTAAACCTGGCGGCCTACACGTCATGTTCGTCGGCCTCGGCAAAGCTCTGGAGAAAGGCAGCCGCGTGAAGGCGCGTCTGACATTCGAGAAGGCCGGCACGGTCGATGTCGAGTTCGACGTGGCTCCGATCGGCGCTAGCAGCGCGGGCGCCTCCCACGGTCACTGACGGTCTTAACGTCCCTTCGTTTCCGCGAAGGCGAGCTTTGCATCGTCCGGCGGCAACATCCGGAACACGTTGAGCGTCATTGAAATCAGCGCGTAATAGCCGAGGATGCCGACGAGCTCGACCATGGCCGCGTCGTCGAGAAAGCCGCGCACCCGTGCATAGGTTTTGTCGCCCACGCGCTTGTTCTTGTAGAGCTCCTGGATGAAGTCATACACAGCGCGCTCATCTTTCTGCGCGGCTTTCGGGACGCGGCCGGCGCGCAGTGCGTCGATTGTCTTTTGCGGAACCCCCGCTTTCAAAGCCATCGGCTCATGGGCGAACCATTCATATTGCGCGCGCCAGAGCCGGGCCGTGCACAGGATCGCAAACTCCGACAGACGCGGCGGCAAGGCCGTGTGATAGCGGCAATGCGCGCCCAGACGCTGAGCGAGGTCGCCGAATGCCGGGGCGTGGAGGAATGCCGCAAAGGGCCCGCGAATTTCGATGCTTTTGCCGCGCGGCCCGGATCTCAAGGCATCGACGAGCGCCCGCTGCGGCGGGCTCATTTGTTCTTCTCGCAGCATCGCCAAACGGGGCGAAGGACGCTTTGCCATTTTAAAATGCCCTGACGCCAAGGACCATGAAAACGCGCGGGCGCCGGCGCGCGAGCGGGAATTTAGCGTAAAAAATCCGCCGCGAAAGGTGCGGGTCTATTCGGTTTCGGCCCGCACCATAGCGGTGCCTCGGCTGATCATTTTGAGTTCTTTTGCTGCGGCGAAGGACAGGTCGAGCACCCGGGTGCGAATGAAGGGTCCGCGGTCGTTCACCACGACGGAAACCGTGCGGCCGCTGCGCGTGTCGACGACGCGAAGCTTGGTGCCGAAGGGCAGGGTGCGGTGTGCCGCTGTGAATTTTTCCGCATCGTAGACGGCGCCGGAAGCGGTGCGGCCGGAATAATTCTTGGCGTAATAAGAGGCGCGTCCGGAAAACGTGCTTTCGCCGGCCTCTCCGGCCAACGGACCGCTCGATACGAGCAGCGTCATCGCTGTGAATGTCAAAAGTCTTCGCATGAGCGTTGTGCTCTGTTTGGACGACGACTTATAGCGTCAGGCAGCGATTTATGGCTACGGAACCCGGCCGCCGCGTGCCGCGTTTTAATAGCGACACGCAATTTATCGAAAGGATCACATCATGTTGGGTTGGGCCATTACCTTTCTTATTATAGCGCTGATTGCCGCGGTGCTCGGGTTCGGCGGTATTGCGGGCGTAGCGATCGAAGCAGCGAAGCTAGTTTTCATCGTTGCAATCATTCTGTTCCTGATTTCCGGCGTCATGGCGGTGGTGCGAGGCCGTGCCCCTCCAACGGTTTAACCGCGACCCAGCAAAAACCCCGCCACGTGGCGGGGTTTTTTTTATTCACCGATTTAGTACCTGCCGCCGGCGGCCATTACCGGACGAAACGGGCGATCCGAATTCGGATCTTGGGATTTCGATGACATCAATTGCGATAAGCGGTTTCGTGCACGATTGACACGCGACTTGATGGTGCCGACGGCACAGCCGCAAATTTTTGCCACTTCTTCGTAGGCCAAGCCCGAGCCAGCGACCAGAATCAATGCTTCGCGCTGCTCCGCGGGCAATTTGGAAAGTGTCGCATTGAACTGTTCGGTTTCGCCGCCACCTTGGCGCGCTTCGTCAGTATCCCGGCGGCGCTTGCGGTAGTCGGAATAAAAGTGATTGCGTAACACGCCGAACAGCCACGCTTGAACGTCATCTGCGTCCCGCGATGTGCCATCGGCCATCGCACGCATTAGAGTTTCCTCTACCAGATCGTCCGCGCGCGATAAGTTGCCAGTCAACGATGCGGCGAAGGCCCGCAGCGGCGGAATGTTTTGCAGAATTTCTTTTTGGAGTGCGTCGTTTGCCATCACGCACTGGCCCTGTTGCTATGACCGTCCATGCGCGTCAGGAGGTCCGAAAAGCGGCTTGGCACGCCCTGATTGAGGACCTCGTCATACATTGCGCGAATTTGGCGGCCGATCTCTGCGCGCATCCGCAAGGTCTCGGCTTTCGCGGGCTTTTTCTTGTCCGCACCCGGGTCCCAACTGAGGTCGTGAATGCGCTGGTTCATAGTGGAACGCCTCTGTCTCGCTACAGATAAAGCGGGAAACCGTTAGTAGTTCCGCCACTTGCGGGACAAACGGGAAACTCTGGCAATCGTTGCGTAGCTGACGTGATTTTCTTTCGGCCCATTCGCTCAAAAGCACGCTTCCGTCACAATTCGCGCCGGGCGGGAACTCCGCTTGTGTGACTCCGGCGCGCCGTCGCGCTGCTCACTGCGCTCACCGCGAATCAGGCGCGCCTCCGCAGTTTTACTTAGGCTTCGCCGCCCAGCTTTTCACACGTTGGTGAGGGAGAGCCGCTAATCATCTTTGTATGGGGTGGTTCGAGCGAATTTTTGCGCGCCGATTTGGTTACGATCGCCGCCGCGATCTGGCCGAGTTCCGCATGATGTTCGAGGCCTCGCCAGACCTCATCCTCGTCACCGATCGCAAGGGTGTCTTCCTTCGCGTCAGTCCGAGTTGCGAGGTCATTCTGGGTTACAGCCCGGGCGAAATGCTCGGGCACAGCGGGCGCGACTTTCTTTACCCCGCGGACCTCGACCGTACGCGCTCCGAAATGCGCAGGGCCCGGCGTGGGCGCGTCATGCGCAATTTTGAATCGCGCTACGTGCACCGCGATGGCCGCGTTGTCACGCTCGCGTGGACCGGGATCTGGTCAGAAGCTGAAGAAAAACATTTTTTCATCGGGCGCGACGTGACCGAGCAACGCACCGCGGAAGAGCTGTTTCGCCTCGCGGTCGAAGCTTGTCCGGCCGGCATGATGATGATCGATCGCGGCGGCCGCGTCGTCATGGTCAATGGCGAGATCGAGCGCCTGTTCGGCTACCACCGCGAAGAACTATTGGCGCGGCCGCTTGACACTCTGACGGCGGCACAGTTTCGGGGCGAGCACGCGCAGATGCGCGCCGAATGCGCGAAACCGCAAGGGCGCGGCAAAAGCGGCAAGACCCGGGAAATGGTCGCGGTTAGCAAGGACGGAATCGAATTCGCGATCGAGATCAAACTCACACCGGTATGGATTCGGGACGGTCTTTTGTACCTCGCCGTCGTTCTCGATATCAGCGACCGCAAACGCGCCGATCGTCTTAAAGATGAATTCGTTTCAACCGTGTCGCATGAGCTGCGCACACCTTTGACTTCCATTGCCGCTTCACTAGCCCTCATCAAAGGCGGCGGGCTCGCCAAGGCGGCAGACGGCGGGGCCAAGCTCGTGTCCATCGCCGCCAATAATGCGCAACGACTCGTGCGGCTGGTGAACGACATTCTGGATATGGAGAAGATTCAGTCCGGGCGGCTGGTTTTCGAAGTGAGCAAGGTCGATGTCGCGGCGGTCGCCGCATTGGCGATCGAACATAATCGGACACTGGCGACCGAATACGGGCTGCAGGTCCGGCTGAATGCCGAACAGGGTGAGCTTTGCGTCAAAGCCGACCCCGACCGGCTGGTGCAGGTCATCACCAATCTCTTGTCGAACGCCATCAAGTTTTCTCCCCGCGGTGAGGAAGTGGTGGTCGCAATTGGACGCCGGGTCGATGCCGTGCGTATTACGGTTCGGGACCGGGGCTCGGGCATTCCGGAGGAATTCCGTGGCCGCATCTTCGACCGTTTCGCACAGGCGGACTCCAGCGATGCCCGGCAAAAAGGCGGCACCGGACTGGGCTTGAGCATCGTGAAGGAGATCGTGGCGCGTCTCGCCGGCGATCTTGGCTTCGAAAGCGCCGTCGGACAGGGGACTTTGTTTTGGGTCGACCTGCCGTGCTGGCAGAGCGGAGACACTTTGTCGGAGAGATCAATGGAGGAAGCGGTATGAGTTCACTGCGCATCATGCATGTCGATGATGACGACGACATTCGCGAAGTCGTCTCGATGTCATTGGCGCTCGATCCGCAGATCGAGCTGAAGAGCTGCAACAGTGGCACGCTCGCGCTGCAGGAGGCCGCCGCCTGGCAGCCCGACCTTATTCTGATGGATGTCATGATGCCGCTGATGGACGGCCCGGAAACGCTGATCCGGCTACGCAAGCAGGAGCCGACCGCCGCTATCCCGGTGATTTTCATGACCGCAAAGGCGCAGCGTCACGAGCTCGAGCATTTCCGCTCCTTGGGAGCGGCCGCGGTCTTCGCCAAGCCTTTTGATCCGCTTTCGCTCGCGGAGTCCCTGCGCGGCTGCCTCGCGCAACTCGCGCGACCGGCCTAGAATTTATACCAAACGCCGAAAACGAGCCCGTTCTCGACTAGGGCGTTACGCCCGCGATAGGTCGTAAAGGCGCCGGCCTGCACCGACCAAGCCGGCGTCACCGCATGCACAACACTGAGCTGCGCCTTTGAATAGTCATAGCTCGCATTGAAGGGCGCTTGTCCCGCCCCCTGTGACACCACGTTGAACGCTTGCGCCAGGACCATCCAGCGCGGCGCGACCTCGACTCCCAAGGTAAAATCCGCGCGAAATTCGTCCGGCGGTGCGCCCGCGCGAAAGCGCTGGGCGATCTGCACGTCGATGAAAGCCGGCATGTTCGCAAGCGTGAAGTTCTTGCCGACCAGCGCGCGCAAGTCATATTCGGCGTCGGTATAGCCAAGCGCCGCGGGATTGCCCGCTTGCGACGTCCCCGGAACGCGGGCCAAAACCTGAGTGGACACGACCCAGCCATCGCTTTGCCATAACCGCAAACGAGCGCCGAATTCGCTCATGCCGAAACCGGTGCGACGTGCATTGACCGGGGCGGCAATTTCGACGTACTGCAGGCCCGGCCCGATGATTGCTGTCAGCCAATCCGTTACACCGTATTCGAGAAGGAGCTGGTCCTCGGCCTTGAGATAACGGGGGATGGAGGCGCGCCGGCCGTTCGCATCGAAAGCGCGGTGCGCGCTGCTGACGAGCGCGTTCCAGGAAACCTGCCCGCGGCCTTCTTCGAAGGTCCAAGCCCCGGCGAGAGCCGACGCAGGCGCTAGGCAGGCAAGGCCAGCGACCAGGATACGGGCGAGCGCCATGATCGTTCTCGGCCTGCCTAAGCGCTCATCGCCACCAGGCGATCACCACCCTCCGCAGCGGTCCGCTGGACGAGGTTGATCGCTTGGGTGAGGAGCCGCACCCGGGCCGGGCCGCGCTGTACGCGCCCGCTCATCACCGCGGTCGACGCCGTGATGTGATCGGTGGCGACGGTTTCGGAGCTTGCAATGTTGAGTTTGGCGATCGCCGCGCGGATCGTTTGCGCCAGGCGCTCGGCGGCGATGGCGTCGAAGTCCGGGGCAACAATCACCAGCAATCCGTTGCGATAAGACGCCGCAACCACGCCGATCGCGGCGGTCACGCTCCGGACCGCACGGGCAACACGGCTTTGCAGATCGCGGGTCGCCTTCTCGCCCTGCGTGGCGCGCACAGCTTCGAGCCGGTCGATCGCCACCGTGATAACCGAGACGAGTTCATCGGTGTCGGCCTCGCTCCCCGCGGTGAGGTAGGCTTCGGCGACTTCTCCGACAAACAAGCCGCTCGTCTCATCCACCCACAAAGTGGCGCGCCGATCACCCCAGCTCGAAACAAAGGTGAGGAGTTCACGCTCGCGCTCCAGACGCCGCTCGAGCTCGGTCTTGAGCTTGAGCGCGGCGCGCACCCGCGCCATCAATTCGATGCGGTTGACGGGCTTGGTGATGTAGTCATTGGCGCCGGCGACGAACGCATTCGAAAGACTGTCCATGTCGGCGAGCGACGTGACCATGATGATCGGCACGTCGTTATAGCGGCCGTCGTTGCGGATCCGGGCGCAGGCTTCGATCCCATCGATCTCCGGCATGACGATGTCGAGCAGGATGATGTCGACTGGCACTGGACGGCCGGTCGTGTCGCCGCCGATGTCCAGGAATTTGAAGGCTTCCGCGGCCGACGCCGCGACCTGGACGCCGTCATAACCGCCCGTCGTGAGCGCGGCTTCGGTCAAGTCGCGGGAATCTTCGGAGTCGTCGATGACAAGAATGGTCATGCGCGGCGCGCTGACGGTCTTGAGCGCAGGGGCAAGAGAGGGCGCAGTGGCGATAGACATTGCGAAGGTCCTATTTGTGGGAGGTGAGTGGTTCAACCGCGCGCATAAAGCCGCCACAGGCTGTTCTGATAGACGAGGCGGTAACCGGGCAGACCTTCGCGCCAGAGCTGAGGAAAGGCCCGATTCAGGCGGTCATTGACGCCGCTCGCGCTTTGCGGGTTTGGCACCGCCACGAACGGGCTGTCGACGCGCTCGAACATCAACGTCAGCGCAAAGCTCTCGTCGGCGGGCGGAAGGAGGCCGCGCGCATTGCCGCGGCCGACCACGACGGCCGGCGCGTTGTCGGTATCGACCAGGACGCCGTCGCGCTCAGCGAGCGCATGACCCAGACTTAAAGTTTGAATGCGCTCCCGTTCGGCCGTTTTCGCGCCGGCAAGCTGGGCCACCAAGCTCGGATCGGCAAAGCCAAGCGCAACAGCGCCTCCGATCCAGCCTGCCGCGAGCAAGGGGAGGAGCTCCCGCGACGCCATCGCCGAAACCGGCGCCCGCGCCAGAACCAAGGCGCTAAGCACCGGCGCCACGACGATGATGGAGGCCGGGTCGCCAAACCAACCCGTTGCGATGCTCAATACCGCCGCGACGGTTGCACTGGCGGCAAGCACTATCAGAGGCGCAAGCAGCGGACGCCGCTTGCGCATCCGATACGCAAAGACTGCCGCCAACGGTGCACCGAGCAAGATTGCGAGCGCAAAATTCGCGCCCGCGTCGATTGGCTCAATTCCACTCAGAGATAATTTGGTGCCGGCCGTCCACGCTGCGGCCGCCTCGGCGGGCGCGCTATAGAAACTCCAGCCGCTGCCCGGAAATACCCACGACACATAGGCGAAAGCCAACACCGCGAACACAGCGGGAAAGATCAAGACCAGCACGACGTTAAAAGGAGACGCCGCGAGCAGCGTCGGGCGCACCGCCAGCACCAGAAAGGGCACCGAGGCGATAGCCAGGGCCGCCCCGATCGAATGCGAGAAAGTCAGGGTTGCGAGCATCAAGCTCGCCAG
Source organism: Pseudolabrys sp. (assembly GCA_019247925.1). Classification (GTDB taxonomy): domain Bacteria; phylum Pseudomonadota; class Alphaproteobacteria; order Rhizobiales; family Xanthobacteraceae; genus Pseudolabrys. The sequence continues at coordinate 2,263 of JAFBAG010000022.1, read as the reverse complement.
CATGACCTCCGGCGCGGCGCCTCGCGCGCGCAAGTCGAATAGCGCGTGACCGAGCGCAAAGAGCGCCAGCGCAACCAGCATCTCGGCTGGGCCGGCCACCAGGGCGCGCAGCAGCGCCGGATGAAATATCAGCAGCGCAACCGCACAGGCTGCGACTGCGCCTGATTGTCCGGCGCGCCGCGCCATGACGAACCAGATGGCGCCGAGCGCGCCGGCCAGCAACGCGGCGATTAGCGACGGCACAGGAGACGCTGCGGGCGCTAAAAATTCCAGACCGACCGTCGCGAGAAACGGCAGCGTCGGGTAAGCAGCGACGATCTTGCCCAGGGACAAGCCGCCGTCCCCGGCAATGATGGCGCCGGCCCACAGGGCCAGCGTGTCGTCTGGCACAAGGCCCGCCCTTACGGCCGCCGTGGTGACTGCGAGCGCCGCGATAAAGCTGACAAAAGCGATCGGCGCCGCCTCGAGCGGCCGAAATGGCGCGGCTGCCGCGCTCATGGCCTTGTCCCCGGCTGGAGCGAACCGAGACGGCGCGACACGCCGTGCTGAGTCTTTTCCCAATAGAAAGGAGCGGTGATGAGCTGCCAGAGCGCTTTGTAGCTTGCGACCGAGATGAGAACCCAATAGCCGAAGGCGCTCAGCGCATAGGGGATGAGGCCGAGCCAGCCCCGGCGCAGCGGCGCGATCATCGAGAGGAACATGAACGCGCCGTTACCGAGCAGCAGATTGGCCAGGCTGATAAACAGCAAGACTTGCGGAAACAAAGCGTCGAGGCCGCCGGTCGCGGGTAGCAGCCACAGTCCGTAAAACAGCCAAAACATCGGATTAAACAATCCGGCCATCACCGTGCCGCCGATGAAAAAGACAAAACCGAGAAACCCGAGCAGCCCAGTCGTGCGGATCAGATGCAAAGGCCGGCGCGTGTGGACCAGCAGCGTTTGCATATAACCCTTGATCCAGCGCGAACGCTGGCGGACCCAATTGCCGACATGACAGCTCGCTTCCTCGAAGGTGGTCGAGTCGACGATGCCGACGCGGTAGCCCTTCTCGTACATCCGGATACCGAGGTCGGCGTCTTCGGTGACGTTAAACGGATCCCACGCGTGCAGTTCACGCAGCACGTCGATGCGGAAATGGTTGGACGTGCCGCCGAGCGGGATCGGGATATTGAGTTTCTCGAGACCCGGCAGGATGAGGTCGAACCACAGCGAGTAGTCGAGGGTGAACATCCGCGAGAGCCAGTTCTCCTCGGCGTTGTAGTAATTGAGTCGGCACTGGAGGCACGCGACTTCGGCCGGCAGCCGGCGAAAGGTCGCGACGACCTTGCGCAGTTGATCCGGCTCGGGCTGGTCTTCGGCGTCGTAGATCACCAGATATTCGCCACGGGCAAAACGCAGCGCGAAATTGCACGCTTTCGGTTTAGTCTGCGGCTGCGACGGCGGCACGCGGATGATCTCGAACACACCTTCGAGACCCAGCTTGCGCGCCGCCTCGATCGTCTCGGTGTCCTCGGCTTCGAGCACTATCTTGATGTCGAGCTTGCCGAGCGGATAATCGAGCGCGCGCAGCGAAGCGGCGAGGCGGGGCAGCACTGCCGCCTCGCGAAACATTGGCACCAGCACGGTGAAGACCGGAAGCTCGTCCTCGCGCAACGCGCGCGCGGCGATTTCGATCTCCGCATTCCACTGCGTGGAACGGCCGCCTCCGGCGGCGACCAGCAAGCCCTTGAACAGGAAGTTGCCGAGATAGAACGTGCTCAAGGTTAGATTGAGCACAATCAACGTCGGCAGGGGCGCAAAGGCGAGGCCCAAGGCAAACGCGCTCAGCAGGCCGTAAAAGAACACTGCCTGCGGCGTGGTGATGACGGTGCGCGCCGACATGACCGGGTCGCGCTCGGCAAGCGAGTACACAGCGCGGTGCGATAGTTCGCCGGCAAAGGCCGTCTGGATCGCCCAGATGACGTCGAACTTGCTCGCCACGACGAAGTCGACTGCATTGCCCCAGCGCTTGCGGGCCGCCAGCACCGTTTCGGGTCCCGGAACCGCCGTAGCCACGACGATGCGGCCGTCACGCGCTGCGATGGGAAGCATCAGCGAACGGGCGTAAAAATCCGCGTCCTCATGCCGAAGCAGCCGCCGATCGGGCGGATGCGCGATCAAGTCGACAAGCGGCAGCTCGAAATACCAGGCAATGCCCTGGTAATAGGCGCCCGGGTCGAACCAATTGCGCGACAGGATCGCGTCGCCGAGCCGCACGCTCCAGC
>JAFBAG010000343.1 GCA_019247925.1 Pseudolabrys sp. | reverse complement strand
GCGCGTATCGAACGTCACGTAGAAATGATGCTCACCCGGCAGCGCGCCGGTCTTGGCCACGTCACCGAGCACGCGGCGCACAACGGCGCGCAGCGCCTGCTGGGTCAGGAGATCGTAGCGGATGTGGTCGACGGGCATGGGCTCGCTGGAATCGCGGATCGGCTCGCATTGTAGGGCGCGCGCGCGCGGGCGGCGAGGGCGTTGTTCGGAAAAGTTGAAGTGGAGGCTTCTGTTGCCAGGTGCCTCCGAACCCCGCCTGCCGGAGCTTAACCCGTCAGGGCTTTAATCGGTATTCCGAGCCGCATTACGCGGCCAGGGCAACCGGAGCATAGTTGTCGTTGGCAACTATATGAAGGCCCATAACGTCGGACCCATTCCGGGCAAAAGTCCGTCTTTTACGCCCTCGTCGATCCTATTTCGCCCCCGCCGAAACCCGCCGACGGTGGGCTTGGGTGGAGGCGCCGGGTACTGCCCCCGGGTCCGAAAGGTTTATTACGACGGCCGTTTATCGCCATAGCCGGATTGCTCCGGCACCCACCAATATAGGCGCGAAGGGTTGACGAAAAAAGACCGGGACGCGTCCAGCAAATCCGGGCATTTGCCGCCGCCCCGGGCTAAACAAAAGTCCACATGACGCCTTCGCCTCCGCACGTCCCCGCGTCGGCTAAAAACCCGTCGCTCACCCAACTCTTTGTCGACTTCGCGCTCTGCTCGCTGATGGGTTTTGGCGGCGTGCTGCCCTGGGCGCGGCGGATGATCGTCGACAAGCGCCGCTGGATGACCGCGGAAGAGTTCAATGAGGCATTTTCGCTGTCGCAGTTCTTGCCCGGTCCGAACTTCATCAATTTCTCCGTGGTGTTCGGCTCGCGCATCGCGGGGCCGCGGGGGGCCATCGTCGTTCTGCTTGGATTGCTGGGACCGCCGCTGATCATCGTCACGGTGCTCGCCGCGCTCTACGCGCGCTACGGGGATTTGGCGGCCCTCGGCCGGGTGCTCGCCGGCATCGCGGCCGCAGCGGCGGGTCTGCTGATCGCGACCGTCGCGAAAATGGCGCGTCCGCTTTTCGGCGGCGGTCATTACTGGGCGATCGCCATTGCACTGATCGGCTCTATTGCGGTCGGTCCGCTGCATTTGCCGCTGCAATGGGTCCTGCTGATCCTCGCGCCCATCAGCATCGCGATCGCGTGGATATGGCGATGAAAGACGACAGTCCGCTCGTCACGCTGGCGACGCATTTCGCTCTTTTGTCGCTGTTCGCCGTGGGGGGCGCCAATGCCGCGATGCCCGAGATGCACCGCATGGCGGTCGACGTTCAGGGCTGGATGACCGACCGGCAATTCGCCGACATGTTCGCCATCTCGCAGCTATCCCCGGGTCCCAACGTCATCATTGTCACCCTGATCGGGTTTCACGTCGCGGGAATTGCGGGCGCGCTGGTTGCAACCATCGCGATGACCGGACCGACCTGCCTGGTCGCGTTCTGGGTGGCGCGGCTCTGGGACCGCTTCAAGGATGCGCCCTGGCGGATCGCCATCCAGTCCGGCCTTGTGCCTGTTTCGATCGGGCTGATGGCGGCGAGCGCCTACATTATTGCTGGCGCCGCCGATAAGACTCTCGCGGCCGCGTTGATCACCGCGGCCACCGCTGCGGCGGGCTATTTCACCCGTATCAATCCGCTCTGGCTGTTTGCCCTGGCCGGTGCCTTGGGCCTCGCGGGCTACCTTTAGCCTCAGGGAAAATGCCTTCCGGGCGCTCACGCAGTTATGCTAGGGAAGGCGCGGGGGAACACGCGTAACGTGGGTTTGTAAGTATGGCCGAAGGGGCGAAGAGCTCTCGGAATGGCGGGCGTATGGGCTTTCGTGTCCGTTCGCCGCAGGATTTCTGGGGCGGCATTGTACTCATCATCATCGCGCTGATCGCCATCTGGGCGAGCCGCGATCTCGCCGGGATGCGTGGCTTCGCATTCGGCCCGGGCACGGCGCCGCGTTTGTTCGCCGGCTTGCTTGCCTTTTGCGGCGCTTTGGTCGCGCTGGTTGGCCTGCTGCAGGATGGTCCGAAGATCGGCGCCTACGCCATACGCGGTCCACTCTTTATCGTTGCGGCCATCTTGACCTTTGCGCTTGCGGTGCGGCCGCTCGGCCTGGTCTTCGCGACCTACGTCACATTCCTGGTTTCGATCATGGCCTCGAAAGAAATGCGCCTGATCGAAAGTGTGATCGCAGCGGCGGCCATGACGGCGTTCTGCGTCGGCCTTTTCACCTATTTGCTTGGGCTGCCTTTCCAGCTCTGGCCACCCTTCATGTACTGAGCGGGACCGGCGCATGTCAGATCTTTTCGCAAATCTTCTGCTCGGGTTTTCGGTCGCCGCGCACCCGTACAACCTCGCTTTCTGCCTGCTCGGCGCGCTGGTAGGAACGCTGGTCGGCGTTCTGCCCGGTATCGGCACGGTCGCGACGGTGGCGATGCTGCTGCCGATCACCTTCGGCCTGCCCCCGGTGGGCGCGCTCATCATGCTCGCCGGCATTTATTACGGTGCGCAGTACGGCGGCTCGACGACGTCCGTGCTGGTCAACATTCCCGGCGAAGCCACATCCGTCATCACCTGTCTCGACGGACACCAGATGGCGCGGCAAGGCCGCGCCGGCGCGGCGCTGTCCATTGCCGCCATCGGCTCATTTTTCGCCGGCTGCGTTTCGACCGTGCTGGTGGCTGCGCTCGGCGGACCGCTGACCTCGATCGCCCTGCTGTTTGGGCCCGCCGAATATTTCTCGCTGATGGTGCTCGGCCTGATCTTCGCCGTGGTCCTGGCCAAGGGCTCGGTTCTCAAGGCGATCTCCATGATCGTCCTAGGCCTGTTGTTGTCGATGGTCGGATCCGACCTTGAGACCGGCGCCGGGCGCATGACATTCGACATCACGGAATTGTCGGACGGCATCGGTTTCGCCAACGTCGCCATGGGCGTGTTCGGCTTCGCCGAAATTATCCGCAATCTCGAAGTGTCGCAGGAAAGCCGCGACATCTTGAAGACCAAGATTTCGGGCCTGATGCCGACGCGTCAGGATCTCATCGATTCCGCGCCGGCGATCGCGCGCGGCACCATCCTTGGCTCGCTGCTGGGTATTCTCCCCGGCGGCGGCGCGGTGGTGGCGTCATTCGCCGCCTACACGTTCGAAAAGCGCATCTCCAAGAATCCCGAGCGTTTCGGCCGTGGTGAGATCAAGGGCGTGGCGGCGCCGGAAAGCGCCAACAACGCCGCCGCGCAAACCTCGTTCATACCGCTGCTGACTCTGGGCATCCCTCCGAATGCCGTCATGGCACTGATGGTGGGCGCGATGACGATCCATGGCATCGTGCCGGGACCGCAGGTCATGGTGAAGCAGCCAGAACTTTTCTGGGGCATGATCGCCTCGATGTGGCTCGGCAACTTGATGCTGGTCATCATCAACCTGCCGCTCGTCGGCGTCTGGGTGAGCCTGCTGCGGGTGCCTTACCGGCTGCTCTTCCCGTCGATCATCGTGTTCTGCTGCATCGGCATCTACTCGGTGAACAATTCGCCGACTGACGTCATTATCGCCGGCGTCTTTGGCGTGTTTGGCTATTGGCTGGTCAAGCATGACTTTGAACCGGCTCCGCTGGTGCTGGCCTTCGTGCTGGGCCCGCTGATGGAGGAGAACCTGCGTCGTGCCATGCTCATCGCGCGCGGTGACGCAACGGTGTTCCTCACCCGGCCGATTTCTGCCGGCTTGATTCTGGTTTCGGCCATATTGCTGATCCTGGCCGTGCTGCCGGCGATCCGGAAACAGCGCGACGAGGTGTTCGTCGAATAGCGGGGAAATATCCCGCGAAAGTCGCAAACGGCGCTTCGGTCTTCCACCGAGGCGCCGTTTCGCATTTTGCCCCGTTGCGCCCGGGCGTAGACTTGACCATCTATCGCTGCGAGTCGCGGACTGGATCATCCGATGCGCCAATATCAGGAGCTGATGGAGCGAATTCTCGCCGACGGCGTCGAGAAGCGCGACCGCACCGGCACCGGCACGATTTCGGTGTTTGGCCATCAAATGCGTTTCGATCTGCGCGATGGCTTTCCGCTGCTCACCACCAAGAAGCTGCACGTCAAATCGATCGTGCACGAGCTGCTTTGGTTTCTCGCCGGTGACACCAACATCAAATATCTCAACGACCACGGCGTGCGGATCTGGGACGAATGGGCCGACGAGCGCGGCGATCTTGGCCCGGTCTATGGCCAGCAGTGGCGCTCCTGGCCGTCACAGGATGGCAAGACGATCGACCAGATCGGCAACGTCATTGCGATGATCAAGCGCAATCCGGATTCGCGCCGCTTGATCGTGACGGCATGGAATCCGGCCGAGGTCGACAAGATGGCGCTGCCGCCGTGCCATTGTCTCTTTCAGTTCTACGTCGCCGAAGGACGGCTCTCCTGCCAGCTCTATCAGCGCTCGGCGGATGTTTTCCTCGGCGTCCCATTCAACATCGCGTCGTATGCCTTGTTGACACAGATGGTGGCGCAGGTGACCGGGCATGAACCGGGCGATTTCGTGCACACGTTCGGCGATGCGCATCTTTATCTCAACCATCTGGAGCAGGCGCGGCTGCAACTTTCGCGCGCGCCGCGTGCTCTGCCGCGCATGAAGCTCAACCCGGCGGTGAAGGATATTTTTGCCTTCCGTTATGAAGACTTCATGCTGGAGGGCTACGATCCGCACCCGCATATCAAGGCGGAGGTTGCGGTTTGAGTCTCGCGATCCGTGCCGCGCAGCCGGCGGATTGCGGCCTGATTTATGCGCTGGTGTGCGAACTCGCCGACTACGAAAAACTCAACGATCACGTCGACGCGACCGAGGCCGTGATCGCGGACGCTTTGTTCGGTAGCGCACCGAGAGTGTTCTGCGATATCGCCGAATGGAATGGCGAGAGCGCGGGCATGGCGCTATGGTTTCTCAACTACTCCACGTTTCGCGGCCGGCATGGCGTATATCTCGAGGATCTTTTCGTGCGTCCCAGGTTCAGGGGCAATGGCATCGGCAAAGCGTTGATGCGGACCTTGGCGCGCCGGTGTGTCGAGAATGGCTGGGCCCGCATGGAATGGGCAGTGCTCGACTGGAACGCTCCCTCGATTGCCTTCTATCAGTCGCTTGGTGCCAAAGTGCTGGATGATTGGAAAATTTGCCGCCTGACCGACGACGCGCTGCGCCGCTTCGGCGGAGGGGCTGCATGACGGACATCGTGCTGGTCGCCGCCATCGGCGAGAACAATGTCATCGGCCGCGCGGGAAAATTGCCGTGGCGCCTGAAGTCCGAGCTGCAGCATTTCAAGCGATTGACGCTGAACCGGCCCGTCGTCATGGGTCGCAAGACCTTCGACTCGATCGGGCGGCCGCTTCCGGACCGCACCAACATTGTCGTGACGCGTGACCTGGCGCGGCCGGCGAAGGGCGGCGTTTTGGCGCTCGGAATCGATGCCGCGATCGCGATGGCGCGCAAGGATGCCGCACTGCGCGGGGTCGACGAGATCATGATTATCGGCGGCAGCGATATTTTCGAAGCGACGTTTCCGCTCGCAACGCGGCTGGAAATTACTCACGTCCACGCTTCGCCGGCGGGCGACACATATTTTCCTCCGATCGATCCGCAAGTTTGGAAAAGTGTCAGCCGCAGCGAACACGCGCCCGGGCCTGAGGACGAGTACGGCTACACGACGGCCGTCTATCGGCGGCGCTAAGCGGCCAAACGTCACACCGCCGGACATTTATGCTGATTTTTCCGTGCGTTGTAAGGCTCAACGGCAACCCCTATAACTGAGCTCAACAAAGAAACGCGCAGCGCGCGAGGAGAGTCAGTCGATGCCGTGGAGTAATCAGGGTGGTGGCGGGCCGTGGGGCTCCGGTCCGAAGGGGCCCTGGGGCACCGGTCCTAGCGGTCCCTCGAGCGGACCGACCCCGCCGGATCTCGAGGAAATGTTTCGCCGCGGTCAGGACCGGCTACGCCGCGTTCTCCCGGGCGGCAACATGAGCAGCCGAGGCTTCGCGTTGCTGGCGCTTGCCGCTTTGGCGCTCTGGGGCTTTTCCGGCTTCTTCAGGGTCGAGCCGGATGAGCTCGGCGTGGTGCTGCGCTTCGGCAAGATGACGCGCGAAGTGCAGCCCGGCCTCAACTACCACCTGCCATATCCGATCGAGACGGTGCTGACGCCCAAGGCGCTGCGGGTCAACAAGATCGACATCGGCATGCGCGTCGTTGAGGACGTGCGCCGCGGTCAGACTGTGCGCGACGTGCCCGAAGAAAGCCTGATGCTCACCGGCGACGAGAATATCGTCGACGTCGACTTTTCTGTGCTCTGGCGCATCAAGCCGACCGGGGTCGGCGAGTACCTGTTCAACATCCAGAACGCCGAGGGCACCGTGAAAGCGGTCGCCGAAAGTGCGATGCGCGATGTGGTCGGCCGCTCGGAAATCCAGCCCATCCTGACCGGCGCGCGTCAGAATATCGAGAATGCGGTGCAGGAATTGATCCAGCGCACGCTCGATCAATACGGCGCCGGCGTCTTTATCCAGCAGGTGCAGCTGCAAAAGGTGGACCCGCCGCAGCAGGTGATCGACGCCTTCCGCGACGTCCAGGCGGCGCGCGCCGACCTGGAGCGCGCGCAGAACGAAGCGCAGACCTATGCCAACCGCATCGTGCCTGAGGCGCGCGGCCGTGTCGCACAGATCACGCAAGCCGCCGAAGCGTACCGCTCGCAGACCGTCGCGGAAGCGACCGGCCAGACGTCGCGGTTCGTGAAGATTTACGAGGAATACAAGAAAGCGCCAGATGTGACGCGCCAGCGCATGTATCTGGAAACCATGGAGCGCGTGCTCGGCGGCACCGACAAGATCATTCTGGATTCCGGTCCGTCAGGAAGCGGCGTAGTGCCGTACTTGCCGCTCAACGAGTTGGCGCCGGCCCGGCAGCCCACCCCGCCGGGAGGCCGCCAATGAAAAGCAACATCCTCGGCGGCGTGCTGATCGTCGTGATCGTCGGGCTTCTGGTCGTCGCGTATTCGTCGTTCTTCACGGTTTACCAGACCCGCCAGGCCCTGGTGGTGCGGCTGGGCCAGCCGGTGCGCGTCGTCAGCGAGCCCGGGCTCAACCTCAAGCTTCCGTTCGTCGACGCGGTCATCGCCATCGACAAACGCATCCTCGACCTCGAAGCGCCGCCGCAGGAAGTCATCGCTTCCGACCAGAAGCGGCTCGTGGTCGACGCTTTCGCCCGCTACCGGATTCTCGATCCGCTGCGGTTCTATCAAACGCTCGGCTCGATCGAGGGCGCGAACTCGCAGCTTTCGATCCTGCTCAATTCCGCGTTGCGCCGGGTGCTCGGCGAGGTGACATTCACGCACGTCGTGCGCGACCAGCGCGCCGAACTGATGGGGCGTATCCGAGAACTGGTCGACCGCGAGGCCGGCGCTTACGGCATTCAGGTGGTTGACGTGCGGATCCGGCGCGCCGACTTGCCCGATCAGAACAGCCAGGCGGTCTACCAACGCATGCAGACCGAGCGGCAACGCGAAGCGGCGGAATTCCGCGCGACCGGCACGCAGCGGTCGCAGGAAATCCGCTCCCGGGCCGACCGCGAAGCCACCATCCTGATCGCCGAGGCGCAGTCGCGTTCCGAACAAATCCGCGGCGAAGGCGACGCGCAGCGCAACCAGATTTTTGCCGACGCCTTCAATCGCGATCCGGATTTCTTCGCCTTCTATCGCTCGATGCAGGCCTACGAGACCGGCTTGCGACACAACGATACGCGCCTCTTGCTCAAGCCGGACACGAACTTCTTCCGCTATTTCACCGATCCCATGGGACGGCCGCGTGAAGGCGGTTCGGCGGCGTCGCCTGCGCCAGCCTCACCGGCGCCGGCGCGGTAAGCGGTCATCGGCGCCCGAGAGGACGATGTCGGACTTTCTTGTCGCGATCGGGCTGGTCTTTGTGATCGAGGGACTGGTGTTCGCTGCCTTTCCCAATTCCGCGAAGAACGCGGTCGCGTCGGTACTCGAAGCCAGCGACTTCTCGTTGCGGGTGGTCGGGATCGGCGCAGCCCTCGTCGGGTTGATTCTGGTCTGGATAGTCCGCAGCTAGGGGTTATTCCCCCCAAAAAGCCGTGTCGCGGGCCGCTTAAATTGACGTGACATCGCTGCCCTTGTATCGCCGCATCCCCACGGGCACTGTCGACAACAAGGTTTCAGGAGAAATGGCGCCAATGGTCGGCACTACCAAACGTTCCAGATTTGCCAGGCTGTCCGCCTGCGCGGCGATAGCTGCGGCGGGCTTTCTCGCGATGGCCAATCCGGTCGCGGCCCGCGGTCCGGACTCAATCGCGGATGTTGCCGAAACCGTTATCGATGCGGTGGTCAACATTTCGACCAAGCAGAAGGTCGAAGTCCGCAACAACGCGCAGACGCCGCAACTGCCGCCCGGCTCGCCGTTCGAGGAATTTTTCGAAGAGTTCTTCAAGAACCGCCGCGGCGGCCCCGGCGGCCCGAATGGCGATGACGGCCAGCGGGGCCCGCGTCGCGTGAATTCGCTCGGCTCCGGTTTCATCATCGATGCCGAGGGTGTCGTGGTGACCAACAATCACGTCATCGCGGATGCCGACGAGATCAACGTTATTCTCAACGACGGGACCTCGTTGCGCGCGGAGCTCATCGGACGCGATCAGAAGACCGATCTCGCGCTGCTGCGGGTGAAGCCGACCAAGCCGCTGAAAGCCGTCAGCTTCGGCGACAGCGACAAGCTGCGGCTCGGCGAATGGGTTGTGGCGATCGGTAATCCGTTCAGCCTCGGCGGCTCGGTGACCGCCGGCATCGTGTCGGCGCGCAATCGCGACATCAATTCGGGCCCCTACGACAATTACATCCAGACCGACGCCGCGATTAACCGCGGCAATTCCGGCGGCCCGTTGTTCAACCTCAATGGCGAGGTGATCGGCGTCAACACCGCGATCATTTCGCCGTCGGGCGGCTCGATCGGCATCGGCTTCGCCGTTCCATCGAAGACGGTGGTTGGTGTGCTCGACCAGCTGCGGCAATTCGGCGAAACGCGCCGTGGCTGGCTCGGTGTACGCATCCAGCAAGTGACCGACGACATCGCTGAAAGCCTTAACGTGAAGCCGCCGCGCGGCGCGCTGATTGCCGGAATCGATGACAAGGGTCCGGCGAAGCCGGCCGGCATCGAGCCGGGTGACGTCGTCGTGAAGTTCGACGGCCGCGATATCAAGGAAATGCGCGACCTGCCGAAAATCGTCGCCGAGACTCCGGTCGGCAAGGATGTCGAGGTCACGATCATCCGCAAGGGCAAGGAAGAAAAGAAAACAGTGAGGCTCGGGCGCCTCGAGGATGGCGAAAAGCAGCAGCAGGCTTCGCTCACGAAGAAGGACGAGGCCCCGGCCGATCAGAAGTCGAGCGTGAAAAAGGCGCTTGGGCTCGATCTCGCCAACCTGAACGACGACCTGCGCAAGCGCTACAAGATCAGCGACAAGATCAAATCCGGCATCGTAATCACCGCGGTCGACGCCGGTTCGCCGGCCGCCGAAAAACGTCTCGCCGCCGGCTCGGTGATCGTCGAACTGCAGCAGCAGCCGGTCAAGGACGCCGCCGATTTTCAAGCGCGGATCGACAAGCTGAAAAAGGAAGGCAAGAAAGCCGCGGTGCTTTTGGTCGCCAATGGGTCTGGCGATACCAGCTTTGTGGCGCTGACCTTACAGTAGAGCCGAATGAGATTGGTGCTGAAGCCGCCGGGGCTGGGCTCCGGCGGTTTCGCGTTTACGGAACGACGAAATCGGCGTTCCGGTAGCCCTGAACATATAAAAGCGCGGTGAGGTCGCCGTGGTCGATGCGGGCCGGTGCTGCCGCCGCGACCTTCGGCTTTGCGTGAAAAGCGACGCCGAGCCCGGCTTCCTCGATCATGTCGATATCATTGGCGCCGTCGCCGATCGCCATGGTCTCCTCGTGACCCAAGCCAAGGCGCCCGCGCAATTCGACCAGCGTATCGCGCTTGCCGTCACGGCCGAAGATCGGCTCCTCGACCAGTCCGGCGAGATGGTCGTCAGGATCGAGCTTGAGGCGGTTGGCGCGGACCTCGTCGAATCCGGTCCTTTTCGCGATGACGTCGGTGAAGTGCGTGAAGCCGCCCGAGACGAGACAGGTGTGCGTGCCGTTCTTCCGCATCGTGGCAATCAGGGTGCGTCCGCCGGGCATCAGTTCGATGTTGTCTTTCAGGACCTGATCGATGACGGCTGCCGACAATCCCTTGAGCAGTGCGACGCGTTCGCGCAACGCCGGCTCGAAAGCGATTTCGCCGCGCATCGCGCGCTCGGTTATGGCAGCGATCTTGGGCTTGAGGCCGGCGCGGTCGGCGAGCTCGTCGATGCATTCCTGGCGGATCATGGTTGAATCCATGTCGGCGAGAAAAAGCCGCTTGCGGCGCGCCGCCGCCGGCTGGATCACGATATCGAGGGGAGCGGCGGCACGCCGCAAATCCGCTTCGGTTTGGCGTTTGTCGAAGCCACGATCCGGGCTAAAGGCAATGTCAGCGGCGGTTTCCGGCGCCAGCCAGGTTGGCGGCTTCGCGCCCGGCAAGGCGTCGCTCGCCACGCGCAAAACCTGCGCTGGCAACGAGCCTTCGGGAGCAATCAGCGTCGCGACATGAGTCATGGGGCAAAATCCGCGGTGCTTATTGCAGGGCCGACCGCAAGCGGCAAGTCGGCGCTCGCGCTCGCTTTGGCGGAACGCTTGGCCGGCGCGGTGATCAATGCCGACGCCATGCAGGTTTACCGCGATCTACGGATCATCAACGCACGGCCGACCCCAGGCGATGAAGCGCGTGTGCCGCACCTCCTTTACGGCCATGTCGATGCGGCCGAGAATTACTCGGTCGGACGCTGGTTGCGGGATGTCGCCAAGGCGATCGCGGAGGTGAGGGCGGCGGGTGGCGTGCCGATCATCGTCGGCGGGACCGGGCTTTATTTCAGCACACTCACCAAAGGCCTTGCCGAGATTCCGCCGACTCCTGCCGACATTCGCGTGGCGGTGCGCTCTCGCCTCGCGCAAGAGGGTATTGCCGCGCTCTACGCGGAGCTGCGGCGCGTCGACGAGACGACCGCCAACCGCCTGATGCCCAATGACAGTTCGCGCATCACGCGGGCGCTGGAGGTTCTTCAGACGACGGGGCGTTCCATCAGCGAGTGGCAACGCGAAGGCATGAAGCCGATCATGGCTGGCGAGGACGCCGCAAAAGTCTTTCTCGCAACGGAGCGCGACACGCTGGTGGCGCGTATCGAAGAGCGCTTCGATGCGATGATGGCGGCGGGCGCCCTGGATGAGGTGCGGGCGCTCGCCGACCGCAATTTGGATCCCGCCTTGCCGGCGATGCGCGCCCACGGCGTGCCATGGCTGATCCGCTACGTTCGGGGCGAGATTGCGCTGGCCGAGGCAATTGAAGGCGCGAAGATGGATACCCGCCGCTATGCCAAGCGGCAGAACACATGGTTTCGCAATCAACTGCCGGATTGGCCCTGGATGGCGCCGGAGCAGGCCGCCCAGGCCATTGAAATTGAGTTCGCGGCCCGCTAGGCGCCGGGTGCAGCGCGATTATCCCGCTTGACCCGGGGTTGGGCGCTCCCTATAAGAGCGCGCAATGAAAGTTCGGGCGAGGAAACCAGTGCGCAATATTATTACTCTGGTAGTTAGTCGGGTACGGCCGGGGCCGGCGTGAAGCGCCGCTGCCAGGACGTACCGGACATAGGCCCCTGCGGGCCTTTTTTGTTGCCGCACGCATGGCTCCCGAAAAGTGGATACCGGTTTTGGGACAAAAGCCATGCGAACAAACGAACGAGTGCGTGAGACGGAAGGACGATGACGATGAAGGAAATGACCGGCGCCGAAATGGTGATCGAGGCGCTCGCCGATCAGGGCGTGAAGCACATCTTCGGTTATCCCGGCGGCGCGGTGCTGCCGATCTATGACGCGATCTTCGCGCAGGACAAGGTGCAGCACATTCTGG
>JAFBAG010000276.1 GCA_019247925.1 Pseudolabrys sp. | reverse complement strand
TACAGAAGGAGTCCCTGCGCGGACCTTGCTTGCCGAGCCTGCCCTGGCGCGATTTGTGCCACTGGCGGTGCGCATCGATCAGCGTTACGCCGGCGAGCGGCACGCCAAACGCGGTCTTCGCGATTCGCGAAATCCGATCGATGCTCGCCTCGGCCGGGGTGTCGAGCGCGTCGAGCTCGGCAAGTGCCGCGAGGCGTTTGTCTTCCGCAATGGCGGCGGCATCCGTCATGGTCACCTCTTGAGGCGTTCCTGATCGGGGGGATTCAACCGGCGGAGATTGGGAAAGTTTTGAACGAGACGGCGTTTCCATGTGTCACGGTTAGGAATTCGTAACGGCGCACTTATTCCGGCGCCGCAACAACTTGTCCGCGCTTACAAGACGGCGCCGGCTTTGCTAGCGTGCCGAAATGGACAAGATGCTGATCCCCGCCGCTCTCGTGCTTGCCATGGCTTTTGCTCCCGCTGCGCGCGCGGCGGAACTCAAAGTTCTCGCCGGCGGATCGATGACAGCGAGCCTCAAGGAGCTCGGTCCGAGCTTCGAGAAGGCGACCGGCCACAAGCTTGATATGTCGTTCGCCGGCACGCCGGAATTGATCAAGCAGGCGACGAGTGCGCCGTTCGATCTCGCCGTCGTGCCGGTCGACGTGATGAAGAACGCGGAGGCGCGTGCGAAATTCGCCGCGGCCGAGCCTGTCACCGTCGCACGGGTCGGCTACGGCGTCGCGGTGAAAGCCGGCGCGGCGAAACCGGACATTTCCACGCCCGACACGTTCAAGGCGGCAATGCTCGCCGCGCAATCCATCGCGCTTTATCCCGAGAGCGCGGCCGGCGCTTTCGTGTTGAAAACCTTCGACCGGCTTGGCATCGCGGAGGCGGTCAAGCCCAAGCTCAAGCCGCAGAAAGCGCCGGGCGATATCCCGAAGGCTGTCGCCGCCGGGGAGGCGCAATACGGCGTGTTCCTTACTAATGTGCTGATCGGCTCCGGCGTCGAGCCGGCCGTCCCCTTCCCCGGCGACCTGCAAAGCGAACTGGTGTTCGTCGGCGGCGTCGCCATGGAGAGCAAGAACGCCGGTGCTGCCAAGACCTTCATCGATTACCTGCGCACGCCGGAAGCCAGGGCCGTATTCACCGCGAAGGGCGTGACGCCGGGCTGAACGTCGCATTGTCGGCGCCTGGCGCGGTCCCTACACTCCGGACATGAAAAGATTCTCAGACCTCAGCGAGCGTGAAGTCCTCGCCATCGCGATCGGCGCCGAGGAAGAAGACAGCCGCATCTACATGTCGTTCGCGGAAGACCTGCGCGAGCGCTATCCGGATTCGGCCAAGCTGTTCGAGAAAATGGCGGACGAGGAGAAACACCACCGCCACTTGCTGCTCGAAATGTACGAGCAGCGGTTCGGCGCGAACCTGCCGCCGATCCGCCGCCAGGACGTCAAAGGCTTTCTGCGCCGCCGTCCGATCTGGCTGACCAAGAACCTGTCGCTCGATCGGATGCGCAAGGAAGCCGAGACCATGGAGTTCGAGGCGGAGCGGTTTTATGCCCGCGCCGCCGAGCAGACGACCGATGTCGGCGTGCGCAAGCTGCTCGGCGACCTCGCCGAGATGGAAAAGAGCCACGAGCACCGCGCCGTCGAGCTCACCTCGGAAATCCTGACGCCGGATTCCCGCCGCGAGGAGGACAAGACCCGGCGGCGGATGTTCGTGCTGCAATATGTGCAGCCAGGCCTCGCCGGACTGATGGATGGATCGGTTTCGACATTGGCGCCGCTGTTCGCCGCCGCCTTCGCGACCCACAGCAACTGGCCGACGTTTCTGGTCGGCCTCGCCGCCTCGATCGGGGCCGGCATCAGCATGGGCTTCGCTGAAGCGCTGTCGGATGACGGCTCGCTGACCGGCCGCGGCTCGCCATGGCTGCGCGGCGGCATTTGCGGCCTGATGACGACGCTCGGCGGCATCGGCCACACTTTGCCCTATCTCGTGCCCGACAGCTGGCCCAACGCATTTTGGATCGCGACTGCGATTGCCGGTGTGGTCGTCTTCTTCGAACTGTGGGCAATTGCGTTCGTGCGAGCGCGCTACATGGACACGCCGTTCCTGCAAGCCGCATTTCAGGTCGTGCTTGGCGGCGTGATCGTGCTCGCGGTCGGCATCTTGATCGGCGGGGCGTAGGGTCGCGCCCTCCTAAAAAAGGGCAGCCGTCGGGCGCACCGCGCCACTGGCATTAGTTCCAGCGGCAAACCCGCGAGGCGCGCTGTCCGCGAACGCCGCCCGTGCAGGTGAGCGACTTGCCGCACGGGTGCGTGCCGGTCGCGGTCCGGCCCGTCGGAAGCGTGTCAGGCGCCCAAACCTTGTAGCTCGCTGTGAGCGCGCTCGCGGGGCACTTGCCCTGCGCCATGGCCGGCCCGAGCGATAGCGTGATCGTGGCCGTCGCAAGAATGAGAGCTGCTCGCATGGATGTCCCCTGTGCTACTGCGCTGCTTGCGCGCGGGCAAAATTACCATGGGCGCATGCTGCCGCAATGCGTTAGCGACCCAAAAACCCACGAATTGCGCGATCTTGCCCCTCCCACAGATGCACGCCAGAATAAGTGCGGGTGAAGGGGTGTCGTCATGCCGGCTGCGTATCAAGCCGCCGTGTTTGTCTGTGTCGCGCTGACGCTGGGCGGCTGCGCGGCTGATCCCATCGTCAATGATCGCATGGGCTACAAGCGCGGCGCCTGGATGATCGAGGCCGGGCACGACCGGATCACGAACAGGCCGGTGTCGAGCGCCTTCACCCAAACGACGAAAGTCGCGACGACCGATCCCGACAATCCGTTCGGATTTGAGTTTCCTGGCGCGCAGCTGCAGCTCGGCTGCTTCAAGGGCGAACCGATCGTGCGGATCGCGTTTCCCTTCAAGATCGGTTCGACGCGCACGGCCGAGCTCGGCTACGCCTTCGACCGCAATGTCGGCCATACCCCGCAAGCGCGGATTGTCGCGGGTTACAGCACGGTCGTGATCGAGGACCGCGAAGAAGTCGCGCGCTTCGCCAAAGGCCTTGCGAACGCGAAGCTCGCCTATACGCGCGTGCGCTCATACGGCGCCGGGCGGACCAGCGCCGAGTTTGAAGTGGACGGCGCCGTCGAGGCCCTCGCCGCGGCCTATGCCGATTGCCCGCTCAACAAGGCCGATCCCAAGGCCAAGCAAAAAACCGGCGCGCGCAAGCCGGCGCCCGCTGCGTCCGAGGCCGATGACAATGAAGAAGAGCAGCGCTGGGCCTCGCGCTTCGAGCGTTGGAAGAGTGAAGAAGAACGCGCCTTCGACCAGCTCTCACGCGGGTTTCGCCGCTAAAACGAAAAAGGGCGGAAGCCGCGGCTTCCGCCCTTCATTCTCAGATGAGGAAATGCATTAGCGCATCGTGATCGCCAGACCGCTCAGGTCCGCCGATACGATCAGCCCGGCCTGGCGCCCCGTGAGCCGCATCACCGCGCCATTGGCGTTCGTCAGCACGATGGCCTGCACGCCGCGGCCGGCGGCAGCGCCGACACCGCCCGCGCCATAGACGCCCGCGACATCGGACGGCCGGCGGATGTTGGTGACAGTGCCGGTGAACTGCGTGTCCGATGCGCCGAAAGTCAGGCCGTAGCTCAGACCGCCGATCGAAATCGGATAGGAACGGCCCTTGTAAATCAGCGTACCGCTGCCGCCCTGCCCGCCGATGACCCAGCCGGCCTTCAGCACATTGAAGCGGATGGTCCCGGAGTCGGCCTTGGCCGGCACCGCCGCGCCGGCGGCGACGATCGCAGTGAGGGCGACCAGCGCCGCGCGAATGGAGCGGGAAACTCGCATGAAAAAATCTCCTAGGTGTTCAGGTGACGGATTTGCGCCCCGACAATCCAATATCGCGCGGGAAAGTTCCATGACTCGTCGCTGGCCCAAAAACCGCCTAGCATGGCCGTAGCGGCAATTTTCCGGGAAAAGCCAATATGACCAAACGGATCGCGGTGATCGGGGCCGGCACTATCGGCGCGAGCTGGGCGGCCTGCTTCCTCGCCCGCGGCTTCACGGTGGCCGCCTACGACCCCTCGCCGGCGGGAGAAAAATTCGTCCGTTCGTTTGTCGACAATGCATGGGGAGCGCTGGAAAAGCTGGGGCTCGTCACCGCAGAAGCAGACAAGACCCGGCTCGAATTTTTCAGCGATCCGGCGGCGGCGGCCCGCGGGGCGCATTTCATCCAGGAAAGCGGACCGGAGCGTGAGGACCTAAAGATCGAACTCCTCGCCACGCTCGACGCCGCGGTGCCGGCTGAGGTCGTGATCGCCTCGAGCTCGTCGGGCTTGTTGATCAGCCGGGTGAGTGTCGAGTGCCAGCATCCGCAGCGCTGCGTGAT
>JAFBAG010000271.1 GCA_019247925.1 Pseudolabrys sp. | reverse complement strand
TGTCAGGCATCACACCGACCGCGCGGTTCTGGACCATGACGCTGTACAATGCCGACGGCCAGCTCGTCGCGAATTCCGTCAATCGTTACGGCTTCACCAGCCAGGAAATCGTGCGGCGGGCCGATGGCAGTTTCGAAATTGTGGTGGCCCCGCGCGCGACGTCCGGCAATTGGCTGCCGACCGGCGGCGTCGACCGTTATTTGCTGGTTTTGCGTCTCTACGACACGCCGGTCGGGGTCTCGACCCGCGCCGGCCGCGAAGCGCCGATGCCCGCGGTCATGACGCGAGGCTGCCCATGATCGCCGCACTTATACCAAACGTAACCGCAGGACGCGCGCCATGATGCGCTGGATGCTCCTGCTGTTCGTCGGCGTCGTACTCGGCGCGATCGTGCATCTCGGCACGATCATGGTGCTCCCGCGCGCCGCGAGCCAGGATGCCTATTCGCGGCTGACGCCCGTCGCACCGGTCAATACCGTCGTGGCGCTGCCCCCGCCGACCCCGGACACCGCCGTCCTGCCATTCATGGACCCGGCTTTCGCCGGCGGCGTGTGCCGCTACGACCTCTCGCAGGGCCCATTGAAGTTTTCGGTGCCCATCAGCCTCGCCTATACGTCGGTGTCTTTCTACAATCGCTATGACGTCTCCTATTACGCCATCAACGACCGCGCCGCGGGACGCCGCGTCATCGAACTCGAATTGATGACGGCCGCGCAGCGTGCCGAACTGCCCGAAGAGGAAGATGTCACCGCCGCAGACCGGCTGATCGTCGAGTCGCCGACCGTGACGGGATTGATTGCGATCCGCGCCCTCGCGCCGGAGCCCGGCCTGATGCCGATGGCGCGCGGCGCTATTGCCGCGGCGCGGTGCGCAACCGAGGAAAACCCCCGGCGCTAGGGGTCAGCGCGCTTCCGCGAGGCTGCCGGCACCGCGGCGAGCCGGCGGCGCGCCGAAGCGGTATCGCTCGAGGATGGCGCGCAGCTCGTTGATGGCGCGCTCGGCATCGACCGCGCGTGGCGACGGCGTAGCGATGACCAGCCGCCCCAGCGCGAAATGATAATCGTGCACGCGATGGCGCAGTGAATCCTGCACCGCGCGGACCACGGTGTAATTCTCGCGCATGCGCGTGATCGCATTGTCCCGCTCGACGATGCTCAGCCCGGGCACATACTGCAGGCTGCGTTCGCGCTTGCGGTCCATGTCGATCACCCGCGCGGCATTTTCGAAGAAGGCCGGCGCCCGGGTCGAATCGTTGCGCACATCGTCAATCAGCTGCGCGTAGCGGGCTTCGGGGGAGCGGAACCGCGTGCTCAGAAGCACGAAGGGATATGGCCCCGAGACGTTCGCCGGCAATGCACCGTATTCCTGGGCGATGCTGTAGGGCTGTTGCCGGTCGAGCGGCTGCTGCATCAGCGGAAAAGCCAGATCGCGCAGCTGGCGCTCGTCATCGGTGAGCTGGAAGCCCGAGATCGGGCCGCCAATGCCGCCGACCCAATCATGAACGTCCTCGCGCACCAGCGAGGGTTTGATCTGGCCGAAATCTCCATTCGCGCAGTCAGGGAGAACACCAAGACAGCACAATGCGCCCAGCGTGAGTGCGCGACGCAGGGCCCGGGCTGTTGGAAAGATCATCGAGAGGCGCCCGCGGCGGGCGCTAGCGGCCGGCGCGGCGGCGCTTGCGTTTGCCGTTGCCGTTGCCGGCTTGGGGTTCGCGGTCGCCGGAATCGTCGGGCTTACGATCGATCCGAATTACCGGAAGGATGATGACCGTCGCGGGCTCGGTACTGGCGTCGACATATCTGCCGGCGCGCGTCAGCCCCTCTTCGGGAAACCGGATCACTTCGCCCATGCCCCTTCCCCTATCCTGCCGGCGCCTGCGCCCCAACGGCGCGCGCACCGGTACCGTCGTCAATTAAAGGGCTGGCAAGGTTAACGCTCCGCTAACGGGCGCCGATTATTCTGGCGGCCAAGTTCCGTAGTGTGCGTGCCAATGACCAAAACCTCGAATAAATCCCTGATCTATCCGCAACTCGAAGGCCTGCTCGACCTCGCCTGCCGCGATGGCGTCGACATCAGGCCGACCCTGCTGCGCGTCCTCACGGACCTCTTCGTCCAGCGCCGCACCCATAGCGCGACCGAAATTGCGCAATTCGTCGAGCTGTCGCTGCGGCTCATCGAAAGCGCCGATGCGCCGACCAGGGCCGCGGTCGCCGCGCGCCTGATGACGTGCCCCGATGCACCGCGCGTGCTCCTCGACCGGCTTCAGGCTCTGACCGGATACACCGTCACCCCCGCCGCGCTGCCGGCGTCGCGGCCAGCGCCGTCCGCAAACAATGAGCTTGCCGAGCTTTTCATGCGGGCTGGCGCCGCGGAACGCCGTCTGATCCTCGCCAATCTCGACGTCGCTTCGGCTTCGCCGGCTTTGCTCACGCCGCAGGCCGCGGTCGATTGTCTGGCGCTCGAGGCCGCCGCACTGGCGCACGACGCACCCAAGTTCTCGGCGCGCCTCGCCAAGGCGCTGTCGGTGCCGCCCTCCTTCGCCGAACGCATCATGCAGGATCCCGGCGGTGAGCCGCTGCTGGTCGCCGCGCGCGCCTTGGCCATGCCGGCCGCGATGCTTCAACGCATCCTGTTGATGGTCAACCCTGACATCGCCCACTCGGTCGCGCGGGTCTACGACCTCGCCAATCTTTACAGCGAGATCAGCCCGCGTGCGGCGGCCGCCATGGTCGATATCTGGCGCGGCGGCGCGGCGCCCGCGCATTATCAGCCGACGTCTTACGACGACGAGAAGCGCGGCGCGCGCGCCGCAATGTCGGCGACCCGTTCGCGCACCAGCCGCCGCAGCGATCAGCTCGCAGCCCGGTTCAAGACCAGCGGCCGCTAGATCGCCTGATCGTCGAGGAAATGGCGGCCTGCGCGGTCCTCGACTTCGACGATCCACACGTCGGGATCGAATTTGATCTGCTTGGCGAGATAATCCTCCGCCGCTTGGTCGGCGACTGGGGCCTGTGCTCCGGCGACCGGAACGAAGGCACGTCCTGACGGCCGGGCATCGTCGAAGGCGCTCTGCGGCGCCGGCCCGTAAACAACCGCGGTGCCGTCCGGGCGGGCGACCTTGATGAAAACCGCGCCCGCTTCTTCCGCGCCCCGGCGGCGCACGGCGGCGAATGCGCCTTCGACATTGCAGCGGCGGAGATAGCCCGCCACCCAGATCGACGAT
>JAFBAG010000200.1 GCA_019247925.1 Pseudolabrys sp. | reverse complement strand
AAACTTCGACGCCATAAGCAGAACGAGGCCGTAAGGCGGCGTAATAAGCCCGAACGCGAGCGTAGCAATGAGAACCACGCCCATATGAACGGGGTTGATGTTTCCCACCGCCGCCAGCGCGTTCACCAGCGGCATGAAAATGATGATTGTCGGTACCGGCTCGATAAAGTCGCCCACGATCGTGAAGAGCAGAACCATCAGCAACATAATGAGATGCGGGTCAGTGCCCGCGATCGCGGTAATCCATTCGGAAATCACGATGGCGCCGCGTAAATAGGCGAGCAGCCACCCGAAGGCATTGGCGGCACCGATCGTGACCAGCGGCAATGAAAAGATCAGTCCCGCCAGGCAGAAATCATAGGGCAGGTTTTTGATATGCCGCGGATTGAGCGAGGGGATCACGACGAACAAGATCCAGCAGGCGGCAACAACGCCGGCTTCGGTCGGCGTGAACCAGCCCGAAAGGATGCCGCCGAGCAGAATGACGGGGATCATCAATGGCAGCGCGGAATCCCAGGCCGCCTGCGTCACCATACCGAAGGTCGCGCGCTTGCGGCGGTAGCCGATCGGCCCGAAGAAGTAGCAATAGATCATCAGGCCGCAGCCGATCATGATCGCAGGCATGAATCCGGCCATGAACAGACCCGCAATCGAGACATTGCCGACCGCCCCATAAATGATCGCGGTGATCGAGGGCGGCACCAGCGCGGCGATGGTCGAGGCCGAGGCGATGATGGCGGCGATGAAGGGCGGGTCGTAGCCTTCCTTCTTCATGGGCCCGCCGAGGGCACGGCTCATCACCGCGACGTCAGCCGTGGTCGAACCCGACATTTCCGAAAAAAACATGCTGAAAACGGTGACGACCTGAGAGAGGCCGCCTCTGACATGGCCGACGAGAGCCATCGAGAGGTTTGCGATCCGCACGACGACATTCGCCGAACTCATCAGCTCGCCGACCAGAAGAAAAAACGGGATGGCGAGCAGCGCTTCGTTGTCCACCCCGTCGAAGATTTTCTGGATGATCGCGGCGAGCGATACGTCGGCGAGGATCGCGCCGATAAAGACGCCCCCGAGCAGCGCAAAGGGCACCGGCACGCCCAGATATCCGAACGTCAGGAAACACATCGTCATCAAGCTGAGAATGACCGGCGCGGTCATGGTGCGGCGCCTTTCTCCGGCGCTTCGAACATCGAACGCGTGTCCTTCGGCTCAGGCTCGGGATGGTCGAACCCGTGCTTGATGCCGTTGACGATCTGCTCGACCGTAAAAAGAGCCGTGAACAAGCCGCAAAGCGGGATTGCCGCGTAAAGCGAGGCGATCGGTGTGTTTGACGGCAGACGGAAGCTGCCAAAGCCGCGCAAGAAATTGATGTAACCGTAATAGATCAGCGCCGCGCAGACGCCGAGCACGACGGCTCGTATGGCGAGCTCGATCACCGTGCGCGACCGCCCGTGCATCGCCTCGGCGAAGGCCGTGAGATAGAGGTGATCGTTCCGCCGCGTGGCGACCGCAGTGCCGATGAAAATGCCGTAGATGAACAGCGTCGATGTGACTTCTTGCAGCCAGAGCCAGGGATTGCCGAGCAAGCGCGTGACGATGTCGCAGACCACGGCGAGCGAAAAGCCGAACAGACAGACGCCGCACACGATCATTAAAAAGTATTCGAGCGAGTCGAGCGCCTTCCATTTCAAATGGCGCTGACGTGGCAGCACCATATGATCCGACGCGCTCATTTATCCCCCACATTGAAAAGGAGAGGCCGGTGCGCCGGCCTCTCCTTTTTTGTTTGTCGTTACTTGATTGACTGAATCAGCGTCTTGATCTTGTCGGCATGCGGGCCGAGGTCTTTGGCCAGCTTGTCGAGCATCGGCCCCGAAATCTTCTGGAAGCCCGACTTATCGACATCGGTAACGACCTTGACGCCCATGGTCTTGAGCTTGTTCGCCGCCGTCGTCTCGAGCTCGAACATCTTCTTCGGCTCTTGCGTCGACACGTCACGCCCTGCCTCGAGCACCCATTTGCGCTGCTCTTCGCTCAGACTCTGCCACAACTTGTCGCTGATCCAGAGAATGGCGTTATTGGCTTCGTGCTCGGTAATGTTGAGCGTCGGCGCCACTTCGTAATGCTTGTTGACGAAGTAAACATTGACCGAGTTCTCGCCGACATCGACGACGCCGGTTTGCAGCGAGGTATAAACGCTGCCGAACGGCATATGGACGGTCTGCGCACCATAAGCGGCGAAGGTCGCGTCCTCGGTCGCCGTCGCCTGAACGCGGATCTTGAGGCCCTTGATGTCCTCGACTTTCTTGATCTCGCGCTTGGAGTACATGCTGCGCAAGCCCTGCGTTCCGAGACCGATCACGCGAATGCCCTGCGAGGTCTGGTCCATCATGTCGCGGATCGCTTCGAACAGACGCTGGTCGCCCAAGGCTTTGACCATGTGGTCGGGGCCGTTGAACAGAAAGTGCAGCGACATCACGCCGGCCTGCGGCGAGATCGTCGCCGTGTTGGCTGACGACACGATGGCAAAATCGAGATCGCCCGCCTTTACCAATTGAAGAAGTTGAGGCTCCTGGCCGAGCTGGGCGCCCGGATACTGATCCACCAGCATCTTGCCGCCGCTGAGCTGTTTCAGCTTCGCGGAGAAAATATCGTAGGCGATGCTGTAGCCGGTATTGAGCTGCTGATCGTGCGCGAAGCGGAAATGACGTTCCTGCGCACTCGCCGCGCTGGCCATGACCAAGCTCGACGCAACGGCGACTACGGCAAAAAATTTACTTTTCATCGGTTTCCCTCCCAAGTTTCAGTTTTTTTAGGGGCATACGGCGGCACCGGTCCCCCTTATCTTCTTGGTAAAGGGTCCCATTGCGAGGTCGTAATTGTCAATGCGGCCGAATACGGCGAGGCCCAGCGAACCGGGCCTCGCGCAGGACTTCTCTGGCTGTGGCGGCTATTTTACCGCGCGGATGATGTCTTTGATCTTTGCTGCGTGCGGGCCGAGATCTGAGGCCATCTTGTCGAGATAAGGCGCCGCAATTTTTTCAAAACCGGATTTGTCGACGTTGCTGACGACTTTCACGCCGATCGCCTTAAGCTTGCCTTGCGACTCGCGTTCGAGAGCCACCGCTTTTGCCGGTTGAGTCCGGCTGACTTCGTCGGCAGCAGCCTGGACCCACTCCTTTTGCTCGGTGGTGAGGCTCTGCCACAGCTTGTCGCTGATCCAGACCATGCTGTTGTTTGCCTCGTGCTCGGTCATGGAGAGCACCGGTGCGACTTCATAATGCTTGTTGGCTAGGAAGACGTTGACGCCGTTTTCCGCAACATCGACTACCCCCGTTTGCAGCGAGGTGTAGACGCTGCCGAACGGCATATGCACCGTCTGCGCACCGTAAGCTGGAAACATGGTGTCCTCCGTGGGTGTCGCCTGCACACGGACTTTTTTGCCCTTGATATCGTCGATCTTGGCGATCTCCCGCTTGGAATACATGTTGCGCAATCCGAGCGTGGACAAGGCGATCACATGCATGCCTTGCACGGTGTCCGCGACCATCGCTTTCACCGCGGCATGAAGCTTCGGCTCGGCGAGCGCCTTGACGAGATGATCCTCGTCCCGGAACAGGAAGTGCAGCGACATCACTCCCGCTTGCGGCGAGACCGTTGACGCGTTTGCTGACGATGAAATGCAGAATTCGATATCGCCCGCTTTAACCAGTTGCAGCACCGCCGGCTCCTGACCAAGCTGTGCAGCGGGATACTGGTCGATCAGCATGGTGCCCTTGCTGAGCTCCTTGAGTTTATTGGCGAAAATGTCACCCACGATTCCATAACCAGTCGATTGCGGTTGGTCGTAAGCGAAGCGATAGTGCTTTGCTTGAGCGAGGGCATGTTCGTTCGAAAGAATGAGCGTGGCTGCTATCGCGATCGCGGACGCAATCGTCCTGCGCCTGGACATGGCTATATCTCCCCGAAGGTTTGAATTGTTATGGCGTGGGGCGTCCGGACGTGCGAGGCCGGCGTCCTCTTGCGCCAAGCCTCCATTCCCCCGAGCGGGCTGTCAATCGCGGTCTGCGATTGTCCCGTCGAGGATGAGCGCCTTTACCCGCTTTGGAGAGACGGGCAATTCCGTCACAGCACCAGGAATACCGATTGCATCGTCGATCGCTGCCGCGATGGCAGCGCCGGCGGCGTTCACGCCGCCTTCTCCGGCACCCTTGAGCCCGAGCGCATTGAGCGGCGAGGGCGCGTCTTCGGTGATGAGAATGCCGATCTCGGGGACCTCGCGCGCAGTGGGCATCAGATAATCGGCGAAGGTGACCGATAAAGGTTCGCCATTGGCGTCGTAGACGAAGTCCTCGAACAGCGCGCCGCCCACGCCCTGGGCTACGCCGCCGGCGATCTGGCCTTCGATCAGCATCGGGTTGACGGCCCGACCGATGTCATAGGCGACCGAGAACTTCTCGACGGTGACGCCGCCGGTCCGCGCATCGACGCGGACCTGCGCGATGTGCACCCCGTACGGATAAACCATGTGCTTGTATTCGAAGAAGCCTTCGCCGGTGAGCGGATAAGTTTTGGCGAGGGCGGCCAGCGTCATGGTCGGGCCGGCGCCGGATTTGGCAGAAATCGTGCCTTCCGCAATTTGCAATTTATCCGCCGTGGTCTGCATCAAAGCCGCCGCCGCGGTCAGCGCCTTGTTGCGCAGATCCTCGGCAGCACGGCGCGCCGCCTCGCCGGTCATGACGGTCACGCGCGAGGCATAGGCGCCGCCGCCTTGTTCGATACGGTCAGTCTGGCCGTGAATGACGCGGACGCGCGCATAATCGACGCCCAGCGTGTCGGCGCAGATTTGCGCGACGACCGTTTCTATGCCCTGGCCGACCGATGCCGAGCCCGTCACGACTTCGATCTCGCCGGCGGCATCGAGCGATATGCGCACGAGATCGGATGGCCCGAGGCCGCTTTTCTCGACGAACAATGCCGACCCGATGCCGACATGTTCGCCCTTCTTGCGGCGCTGCATGATTTCGTCACGGGCCCCGAACTTGCGCTCGGCCGTTTCGACCAGCTTCGCATAGTCGCCGGAGTCGTAGATGATGCGTGTGCCGAGCGTGTCGAGTTTGAGATCATAAGGCATCGCCTGGCGCGCGATCAGATTGCGCCGGCGAATCTCGAGCGGCGCGACGCCGATCTTCGCCGCGATCGCATCCATCAACCGCTCGCGCACGAAGGTCGACTCGTAGCGTCCCGGCGCGCGGTACGTTCCACAGGGTGTCTTGTTGGTGAGCCGGATATGCCCGGTGACGCGGTAGGCTGGCACGCGATAGGGGCCGGGCAGCATCGCGGCGGCGAGGTCGGGCACGGTCGCGGCGTGGGTTCGCATATACGCGCCATTATCGTGGAAGAACGTGTCCTCGATGCCGAGGATGCGGCCTTCTACGTCGATGGCGGCCCTGATTTGGTGGCGCTGTTGGCGCGAATGATTGGCGGCGATCAGGTGTTCGCGCCGGTCTTCGATCCACTTCACCGCTTTGCGGAATTTCAGCGCGGCGTAACAAGCGAGCACGTCCTCTGGATAAAGCTCACCGCGAATGCCGAACCCGCCGCCGACGTGGCCTTCAAAGAGCTGAACGCCGCCGGTTTTGCGGCCGAGCATCCTTGCCAGCGTGTCGCGATTCCAGTGCGGGACTTTGGCGGCGCCGTACATTTCCAAAATGTCGGATTTGTCGTCGTAACGGGCGATTACGCCGCGGGTTTCGAGCGGAACGCCGCTGTGGCGGCCAATGGAAAGATCGAGGGAAAGCACTGAATTTGCGGCCTTAAACGCCGCATCGACGTCGCCATAGCCCTTGCGGATAACGGTCGCTTCGGTCGAGCGGTTATCCTCGAAGAAGCCCGGATCCTCGGAGGCCGAAAGCGTCACTGGCAGATGCTCGGCATCGAGCTCGATCAGGTCGGCAGCGTCTTCGGCGATGTAGGGATCGCTGGCAAAAATCGCGGCAATCGGCTCCCCGACATAGCGCACGCGCTCGCGCGCCAACACGAACTGCCGGTACGGCTCGAGCTCGACGAGGCCAGTGAGGCGAAAGCCGATGGGCGGCAACTCGGCGACGTCGGCAAATGTCCACACGGCGTAAACGCCGGGCACGGCCTTGGCTTTCGAAACGTCGACGTTGCGGATTTTTCCATGCGCGACCGGCGAGCGCGCAATCCGCATGTGCCACTGGCCGGGAAACGAAATGTCTGCGGCGAAACGGCCGCGGCCGGTGAGCAGCGGCCTGTCTTCAAGCCGTGGCACCGAGCGGCCGATGAATTTGGCCGTCATTTGCTCGTTTGCGGCGCCTTGCGCATCTCTTTCGCCGCCGCGCGCACCGCTTTGATGATGCCTTGATACCCGGTGCAGCGGCACAAGTTCGAGGCTAGAACATCGAGCAGGTCCTCGTCACTGATGTCCGGCTCGCGCTCCAGGACGCCGACCGCGAGCATCAGAAAGCCCGGCGTGCAAAAGCCGCATTGCAGACCGTGGTGATCCATGAAGGCCTGCTGCATCGGGTGAAGCGTGTCGCCATCCGCCAGTCCTTCAACGGTGCGGATTTTCTTTCCCGCCGCCTGCTGCGCGAACATCAGGCATGAGCGAACCGGCTCGCCATCGACGAGAATCGTGCAGGCGCCGCAGATGCCATGCTCGCAGCCGATATGAGTGCCGGTCTGGCCGCAATCCTCGCGGATCGCGTCCACCAGCGTCCGCCGCGGTTCGACGCTGATGGCGTGGTCGCGGCCATTGATATGGAGGGTGAGGGGCGCTTTCGCGGTCATGCCGCCTTCTCCCGCGCGCGCAGGGCCGCGCGAATACGCTGCGGCGTCGCCGGCATTTCGTCGATCTGCACGCCGAACGGCGCCAGCGCATCGTTGATCGCATTCACGATCGCGGCCGGCGCGCCGATCGTGCCGCCTTCGCCGACGCCTTTTGCTTTCAGGATCGAGGCGCTGGTGAGCGTTTCGATGTGATGCAGTTCGATCTCCGGAACTTCCCGAGCCGTCGGGGGCATGTAGTCGGCGAGATTGGCGGTGAGAATGCCGCCATTGTCGTCGTAAACGATCTCCTCAAGCAGGGCATTGCCGATCCCTTGCGCGATGCCGCCGTGCACCTGGCCGTCCGCAATCATCGGATTGATAATGCGCCCGGCGTCCTCCGCCGCGAGAAATTTCTCGACCCGGACGTGGCCGGTTTCGACGTCGACCTCGACGACGGCGACGTGACAGGCGTTGGAGAAGGTGCCAGCGGGATCATAAGTGCCGCTCTCGCTGACGCCCGGCTCGATCTCGCCCTTGAACTTGTGGGTTTGCGTATAGCTTTCGCGCGCGAGCTTCGGGATCGTGATCGCGCGGTCCGTTCCGTCGACCTTGGCGCTGCCATCTTCCAGTATGATGTCATCCGCCGCGGCTTCCAGAAGATGGCTCGCCATCTTGATGAGTTTGGCGCGGACCTTGCGCGCCGCGATGAGCGTCGCGCCGCCGGAAATCACCAAAGAGCGGCTGGCGAAAGTGCCGAAGCCGTAGGGCGCCCGATCGGTGTCGCCATGCACCACCTTGATCATGGTGGGGGGAACGCCCAGTTCATCGGCGATGATTTGCGCCAGCGTGGTGCGCAGCCCCTGCCCATGGGGCGACGAACCGATCCGCGCCTCGATAAAGCCCGAAGGATCGACCGTGACGTGGACAGTCTCCCAGCCCGGCGTGATTTCCATGCCGCGTGCGGCGAAGGCCGGTGAGCCGTAGCCGGTGCGTTCCGAAAACGTCGAAAAGCCGATGCCGAGGTACCGGCCCTTGGCGCGGGCGTCGTTCTGGCGCTTGCGAAAGGCGGGGACGTCGATCTCGCGGACCGCGATCTCGAGCGTCTCCTTGTAGGAGGCCTCGTCGAACACCAGTCCTGTCGCCGACGTGTAGGGAAACTTGTCGATCAGGTTGCGGCGGCGGATTTCCACGGGGTCGATGCCGAAAGCTGCGGCCGCCTTGTCCATCAGCCGCTCGATGGTGAAGGTGATGGTCGGCCGGGACACTCCCCGATAGGGTGCCATCGGACAGGTGTTGGTGACGACGCCGCGCGACCAGCAGGAATATTGCCGCACGTCGTAAGGGCCAGGCATTTCCGCCATCGCCATCAGCGGCTCGACCCCGCAAGTCGTCGGGTAGCAGGAATAGGCTCCGACATTGGCGAGCACATTGGCATCGAGTGCGACCAACCTGGCGTTGGCGTCGAACGCGCCTTCAAGCCGGATGTACTGATCGCGGCTGTGGAAGCCGGCGATGAGATTCTCGCGGCGATCCTCGGTCCAGGCGAATGAGCTCCTGTGCTTGCGCGCCAGCCAGACGAGCAGCACATATTCCGGCGCGAGCGACATCTTCTGCCCGAAGCCGCCGCCCACGTCGGGCGCGACCACCCGCAAATCCGATTCCGGAAAGCCGAGCACGTCGGCAATTGCCGTGCGGCAGAGGTGCGGCATTTGAGTGGTGCAGGTCAGCGTGACGCGATCGCTTGTGACGTCATAGGCGGCGTGCGCGGCGCGCGCTTCCATCGGCGTGGCATTCTGACGCCGCGAACGGATGTCGGCGACGACACGCTTGGCCGCGCTGTTCCAGACCTTGTCGAAGTCCGCCGTCTTCACCTTGCCTTCGACGATGACATTGCCGGGCACGGCCTTATGCAATTCCGCCGCTCCGCTTGCCAATGCGGCGCGCGCATCGACGATGGGAGTGCTTTCTTCGATCCGGAGTTCTGTCTGCTCGACAATGTCCTCGGCTTCTTCCTCGCTCGGCGCGATAGCGGCGGCGATGGCCTCGCCGACAAAGCGCACAACTCCGTCCGCGAGAATGGGCTGGCCGATCGGCTTGTAGTTGAACTTGTGCAGCATCGGCGTGATCGGCTTCACGCCGGTGAGATCGCGCGCCGTCACCAAGGTCGCGCCCTTGGGCGGGTTGAGCGATGTGATTGTGCCGGCGGCGACGGGACTGCGCACGAACCGCACCCAATGCGCGGCAGGCAGATCGGCGGTGAAGCGGCCATGGCCGCGTACCAGCGCCGGGTCTTCCAGCCGCCGGATCGCGCGGCCGACCCAGGTCATGCCCGAGCCTTTGGTGGGGGCGGTCACGTCACAGGCTCCCCTCCAGCGCGCGGCTGACGACGGCCCGCACCAGATCGCGCCGGTATTCCGCATTGGTCTGATGATCTTCCAGCGGATCGATCGCATCGGCCGCGGCTTCCGCGGCGGCCTGAAACACCGCTTCACTCGGCGCTTGGCCGTTCACCACCGCTTCGGCCTCGGGAATGCGGCGCGGCGAAGGCTCGGCGCCGCCGATACCAATACGCGCCTCGGCGATCTTGCCGTCCTTGAGCGTGTACACCGCCAGCGACGAGGCCATGGCAAAATCGCCGGCGCGGCGTGAGAATTCGTTGAAGCCGAATTTGGTGCCGGCAGGAAGAAGCGGCAGCCGCGCTTCGGCGAGCAATTCGTCGTCCTTGAGTGCTGTCGCCATGATCCCTTCGAAAAACTCTCTCGCCGGAATGACACGCGCGCCGCGGGCCGATTTCGCCACCAGCTCGGCGTCGAGCGTCGCGGCCGTGAGGCACCATTCGGAGGCGGGATCGGCATGCGCCAAGGAGCCGCAGAATGTGCCGCGCATGCGGATCGGGTAATGCGCGATGTGCTTGACGACAGTGGCGAGGAGCGCGCCAAGCGCGCCCTTCTCGACCGACTTGTGAAAAGCCGCGTGGCGCACCCGCGCGCCGATGACGAGTTTGCCGTTTTCGACTTTCAGCGCATCGAGCCCAGCAACCTCGTTGATATCGACGAGATGGGCCGGTCGCGCCATCCGGAACGCCATAATCGGAACGAGGCTCTGCCCGCCCGCCAGGACGCGGCCATCGTGGGGCGCGACCTCGGCCAGAATCTTCAGCGCTTCATCCAGCGTCTTCGGGACGTAGCGGGTAAACGGCGCCGGTTTCACGAGTTACGCCTCACGCGGCTTCATATGCATGCAAACGATAAAGCCTGCGCGCGACGTGTCAAACCGCGTCAGGAGCCGATCTTCAATGTTGAAACCAGCCCGCGCAAAGCCGCGATTGTCGAGGGAGCGACCAGACGGCCGGTGCGCGGATTGGCGGACGGCACGCCTTCGATCGTCATGGAAAATCGCGCGGCTTCGGCCTCGACTTCGATGCGGTGGACGTTTCGCGTCTGCGCGGGATCGGCCCAAATTTCGAGCCGTGTCTTATCCGGCCCGATACCGGCGAGGGACAGCGCCGCGGCCACGTTGACGTTGGCTGGAAAACCCTTGGCGCCGTCGCGGGCGCTGCCGTCGAACACCTTCAGCGGCTGACTCAGATTTTTCACCGAGATGTCGTTTTTGACGAGGTGCGGCGCGCCTTCGAGGCCGGCCGGAGGCTTGCGGGTGATCATGGTCACCGACTTGATGCCGCTCTCCGCCGCCGCCCGCACCGCGTCGAGTCCCAATAGCGCGCCGGTCGGCACGACGATGCGCGCGCCTTTCTGTTTGGCGCGGTCCACCAGATCCCAATTCTCAAGGAGCTGCGCGACCGACAGCGGCATGAACACGCGACCCTTGTCGATGACGCTTGTTGCGATCTCACGGAACAGCGCAGGGGGTAGACATTCGACAACGATGTCGCAGTCGTCAGCGAGGGTCGCGATGGTCCGCAATGCAACGGCGTCGCCGATCTGCGGCAGACTTTTCCGCGCCTTGCCGGCGTCGCGTACTGCGACAGCGGCAAGCATCAAACCCGGGATGCCCTCGAGCAGGCGCTTGGCGACGTCGAGACCAACGGCACCGAGGCCGGCGATGCCGACGCGAAGAGTTTTGCTACCGCTCATGAGTCAGGTTTTCTCGCCGGCCTTCTTGCCGGTGAAATTCGGCGCGCGCTTTTCCATGAAGGCGCGGATGCCTTCGAGGAAGTCGGGAGTACTGCCAGCCTCACGCTGCAATTCGTGCTCGAGTGCGAGCTGCGCCTGCAGGTCATTGCGCGTCGAAGCGTCGAAAGCCCGCTTCATGAAGCCGAGCGCCACGGTTGGGGCCTTGGCAAACTGCGCGCACAAAGCTTCCGCGTCTTTCATCAAGGCAGCGTCGTCGACGCATTTCCAGATCAGGCCCCATTGTTCGGCTTTGGCCGCATCGAGCGGCTCGCCGGTCATGGCCAGGCCGCGTGCCCGCGCCATGCCGACGAGCCGCGGCAGGATCCAGGTGCCCCCGACGTCGGGAATGAGGCCTATCCGAATGAAAGCCTGCACGAAGGACGCGGAGCGCGCCGCGATCACGATGTCGGCGGCCAGCGCCAGATTGCAGCCGGCGCCGGCGGCAACGCCGTTGACCGCGGCGACAACCGGATAGGGTAGCGCCCGCAGTTTCTCGATCAGGGGATGGTAGTGCGACAAAAGGGTTTCCCCGACCACCACTCTCATATCCGGCTTTGGAAGTCGGTCGTTGAGGTCTTGTCCGGAACAGAAGGCGCGGCCGGCGCCGGTCAGCAGCAAGGCGCGGCATGAACTATCTTTCGCGGCATCGGCCACCGCGGCATTCATGGCTTCCAACAGCGCGATATTGACGGCGTTCAGCCGGTCCGGCCGGTTGAGGGTCAGGACGCGATAGCCGGCTCGCATTTCGACAAGAACGGGGTCCATCGGTCGTCTCAAGGAACGTCAGGCACACAGTGCCGGTGCCCTCGTGCGCCGGTCAATGCCGCTGCGATGGGCACTTCGCGCCATGCGGCAGCGATGGACCTTTTGGCCCACAACCCGATACATTACTATTCATGCATCAACGGAGCCGCTTTCAAGGCTCGGGGAGGATCGTAAGATGACCATCAACAAGACGCTGCTTCTGGCCGGCACCATGCTGGCGCTCGCGATGGGCCCGGCAGCGGCCCAGGGTAAGTCCGTCAAGATAGGTTTCGTGTCGACCTTCAGCGGCCCGACGGCCGTGATCGGCAACGATATGCGCAATGCGTTCGAGCTTGCGCTTGACCACCTGGACCGCAAAATGGGCGGCCAAGCTGTCGAGGTGATTTACGAAGACGACACGCTGAAACCGGAAGTCGGCAAGCAAAAAACCGAGAAGCTGATCGAAAGCGACAAGGTCGATTTCGTCAGCGGGTTCATCTGGTCGAACGTCGTTTACGCCTCATACAAGCCAATCGTCGACGCCAAGACCTTCCTGATCATCGCCAATGCGGGCGAGACGCGCCTCGCGGGCGAGAACTGCTCGCCCTTCATCTTTTCCACCTCTTGGACCAACGACCAGAATCCGCACGCGGTCGCGGCCTATATGAACAAGAAGGGCGTGAAGTCGGTCTACCTGATCGGCCCGAACTACGCGGCCGGCAAGGAAAACCTCGCCGGCTTCAAAGAAGACTTCAAAGGCAAGATCCTCGGCGAGGATTACACGACCTGGCCGTCGCAGCTCGATTTCTCGGCTGAGCTCGCCAAGGCCAAAGCGTCCGGCGCGGAAGCCGTCTACATGTTCTATCCGGGCGCGGCCGGCGTCCAGTTTCTCAATCAGTATGCACAAGCCGGGCTGAAGGGTTCGATCGCGCTCTACACCACATTCTCGATCGACTCGCTCAGCCTGCTACGCCAGAAAGACGCCGCGCTCGGCGTCGTCAGCGCGCTGGTCTGGACCGCCGACTTGCCGAACGAGGCCAACAAGAAGTTCGTCGCGGACTTCAAGGCCAAGTTCAAGACCGA
>JAFBAG010000192.1 GCA_019247925.1 Pseudolabrys sp. | reverse complement strand
ATATTCATATTCACTGATCGCGCCCGACGCGATCAAAACCCGGTCCGCGCCTGTGCCGACAGCGGCGGCGCGGCGCTCCGCGGCTTCGAACGCGGACGATGAAAGAATGCCGCGCAGGCAATCGACTTCGGGAAATTGTGAGCGGGGCTGCTGAAACTTGCCACCGGAGGCCGGCGGGCGACGGGCATGCGCGCGCCAGATCGCCTCAAGGCGATCGAACTCCGCCTCACGCAACGCCCCCAATGCCATCCCCGGTCCCCAATCCGGAAGAGGCAAAGTGTGCCTCATGCGGAATGGAGCGGCAACGGTGCCGCGGCCCAAGGTTACTCAGTAACAGTCGCCGCTAGCGTCCGTGCTTAGCGAGTTCGGCGGCGAGCTCGGGAAGCGCTTGGTAGAGGTCGGCGACCAGCCCGTAATCGGCGATCTGGAAAATCGGCGCCTCTTCGTCCTTATTGATGGCGACGATCACCTTGGAATCCTTCATGCCGGCGAGATGCTGGATCGCGCCGGAAATGCCGACGGCGATGTAAAGCTCGGGCGCGACGACCTTGCCGGTCTGGCCGACCTGCCAGTCGTTCGGCGCGTAGCCCGCGTCGACGGCCGCGCGCGACGCGCCGACCGCGGCCCCAAGCTTGTCGGCAACCGGCTCGATATATTTGGTGAAATTTTCACGGCTCTGCATGGCGCGGCCGCCGGAAATGATGATTTTCGCCGAAGTGAGTTCGGGACGATCCGACTTCGACAGTTCCTCACCGACGAAGGACGATAGCGAAGGATCGGCGGCGGCCGTCGCATTTTCCACCGCAGCGCCCCCGCTTTCCGCGACGGCCTGGAAGGTCGAGGTGCGAACGGTGATGACCTTTTTCTTGTCCGTCGACTTCACCGTCTGGATGGCGTTGCCCGCGTAAATCGGCCGCTCGAAAGTGTCGGGCGAAACGACCTTGGTCACGTCGGAGATCTGCATGACGTCGAGCAGCGCGGCGACCCGGGGCATGATGTTCTTGCCCATCGTTGTCGCCGGCGCGAGGACGGCGTCGTAAGGCGCGGCGAGCGACACGATCAGTGCCGCCAGCGGCTCAGCCAGCATGTGCTCATAGGCCGCCCCGTCTGCAAGCAGCACCTTCTCGGCGCCATCGAGTTTGGCCGCGGCGTCAGCGACCGCCTTGCAGCCTTGACCCGCAACGAGGATATGGACCGGCTGGCCGAGAGCCTTGGCGGCCGCCATCGCTTTGTGCGTCGCGTCCTTGAGGGTCTTGTTGTCGTGTTCGGCGATCAGGAGCGTCGGCATTTACAGCACTCCCGCTTCGTTCTTGAGCTTGTCGACAAGTTCGGCGACGGAGCCGACTTTCGCGCCCGACTTGCGGCCTGAGGGCTCGGTGGTCTTGACCACTTCGAGCCGCGGTTTGACGTCGACGCCATAAGCGTCCGCGGTCTTTTCCTCGATCGGCTTTTTCTTGGCTTTCATGATGTTCGGCAGGCTCGCATAGCGCGGCTCGTTGAGGCGGAGGTCCGTCGTGACGATGGCCGGCATTTTCAACTTCACGGTTTGCAGGCCGCCGTCGATTTCGCGCGTCACGCTCGCGCTGTCGCTCTCGATCACGAGCTTGGAAGCGAAGGTGCCCTGCGCCCAGCCTAGCAACGCCGCCAGCATTTGCCCGGTTTGATTGCAGTCGTCGTCGATGGCCTGCTTGCCCATGATGACCAAGCCGGGCTTTTCCGCTTCGACGATGGCTTTGAGGATTTTTGCGACCGCGAGCGGCTCGACGACGCCGTCGACCTTGACCAGGATGCCGCGGTCGGCGCCCATCGCCAGCGCGGTGCGAATTGTTTCGGTCGCTTGCGCCGGCCCGATCGAGATAGCGACGATTTCGGTAGCCTTGCCCGCTTCTTTCAAGCGGATTGCCTCTTCGACGGCGATCTCGTCGAACGGATTCATCGACATCTTGACGTTGGCGAGGTCGACGCCCGAGCCGTCCGCCTTGACGCGGACTTTGACGTTGAAATCCACCACCCGTTTGACGGGCACAAGAATTTTCATTGATTTTCGCCTCTCGCGCATAAGCGCATATCGCCGGCAAACTAGGGGCCGCGCGCGCTTAAAGTCAACGCTTCAGCGATTTTGTCCTGGCACCCACAAAACGTCGCGAGCGCCCTTGTCATTGGCATAGCGCCCCGCGACGAAAAGGTAATCGGAAAGCCGATTGACGTATTTGAGCGAAGGCGCTGAAACCTCTTCGCCCTGCTGGTCGCGCAACTCCACCATGATGCGCTCGGCGCGACGGCATACGGTACGGGCGAGGTGGAGATAGCTCGAGGCCGGGCTGCCCCCCGGCAGAATGAAAGACTTCAGCGGCGCGAGCTTGGCGTTGAGGGTGTCGATTTCGTTTTCAACCCAGTCGACCTGCGCATCGGTGACCGTCAGCTTGGCGCCACCGGGGCCTTTCTCCGACAGGCAAAGATCGGCCTCGACGTCGAACAGATCGTTCTGGATGCGCCCGAG
Organism: Pseudolabrys sp.; assembly: GCA_019247925.1. Classification (GTDB taxonomy): domain Bacteria; phylum Pseudomonadota; class Alphaproteobacteria; order Rhizobiales; family Xanthobacteraceae; genus Pseudolabrys. The sequence goes on along the minus strand of JAFBAG010000192.1, from coordinate 3,843 downwards.
CGCGCCATCGAGCGCTCCATCGCCCGCGGTATGAAGCCGCACCAGACCGATGATCGCATTGACCTCATCGAGCGTGCCGTAAGCGGCAACCCGGAGGTCGTATTTCTTGCGACGCGCGCCGGAGCCCAGCGCGGTGGTGCCATCGTCGCCGGTGCGGGTGTAAATGCGATTGAGAACGACCATGCAGCTGCCGCGGGCTTCCGCCGCGCTCCGGATTCGCGCTAGTCTTTAGCGCATTCGACGGGCCTCATAAACCGAGAGGAAACAACCCATGCGTTACGCGGCGATTGCTGCCCTTGCCGGTCTTTTGCTGATGCCGGCCACTGCCCCGGCCAAGACTTTCGGCGCTGCCTCGCTGAACAAGCCGACATTCGATCTTGCTGCGGCCAAGAAGAAAAAAGAGAAGGTCGAGTATATGCGCTCGGCGGCCGGCCCCGAGCCGAAAGCCAAGCCGGCGAAGAAGGCCAAGAAGAAGGCGAAGGCCAAGAAGGGCTAAACGCTTTTGGCTGCCTGGCGCTAGCGGCCCATGAACCAGATCGTCGCCATGATCAGAACGATGGCGACGAACTGGAGCAACACGCGCATGCGCATGAGTTTTTGCGACGTGTTGGGCGAACCGCCGCGCATCATATTGATAAGGCCGAGCAACAGCACGATCGCGACCGCGCCGATGGCAATTGGAACGATGTAGGTGGACATGAAAGCTGACATAGTGACCTTGTAACATCACCGCAACGCCACTGTCAGTCTGCCGCGATGCGCGCGGCGATATTCACGCTCGCGCCGACCTTTCATCTCGCTTATGTTAGCCGCCGGCCGCGGGCGTAGTTCAATGGTAGAACGGCAGCTTCCCAAGCACGAAAATAAATTCTCGCAGTGCTTCGCATAGCTGCACATACCGAACGCTAACTCCTTCCGCAGCAATTCCTTTTTCGAGTTTTCGGCTCCACAAACTGAACACGGCTCCTCATCCATCCGCACCTCTACGCGCGCGATTTGGGAGCCAAATCGGAGCCAAAAAATGCCTGGCGAGCATCTGACTGACATTGTCGTGTCGCGACTGAAAGCGCCGGGAACTTACTTTGACCGAACCACCCCCGCATTTGGCATTCGCGTCGGCAAGAACCGGAAAACATGGATTGTTGTCCGTGGCCGTGAACGGGCGCGGACGCGTCTCGGTCACTATCCCGATCTACCCCTCGCGCAAGCGCGAAAGAAGGCACTGGTTCTGCTCGGTTCGCCCATCGCTCGTGAGGCTCCGGCGCCTAAATTCGGCGAGGCCTTAGCGCAGTTCTACGCCGTTCATGTGCCGACGCTGAAACTTCGGACCCAATATCAAATAAAGCGGCTCTTGGACCGTCACTTTGCGCCCTCGCTAAGCTCCAAGCGGCTGAATGAGATTACGCATGATGAGGTCAGCCGCATTACCGACGAGCTCTCCAAGAGCGCGCCGAGCGAAGCGTGGCATGCGTTTAAGGATGCTCGGACGTTCTTCAAATGGTGCGTGCCGCGCTACGTGAGGCACTCGCCGATGGAAGGCCTGAAGTCACCGACCAAGTACGTACCGCGCAAGCGAGTGCTCTCCGACACTGAATTGGTTGAGGTTTGGAAGTCCGCGGAGGGCGTGGGCTACCCCTTCGGCACCGCCATCCAGCTTTCGCTGCTATTGGGCACGCGCTGGGGCGAGACGATCTCTTGCCGCCGCGCGTATATCGATCCGACAGACCGAATCATTACGTTGCCCGAAACCAAAAACGGTACACAGCATTCGTTTCCCTACGGCGATCTTACAGCCGAGATCATCGAGGCAATTCCCCGCTTCAACAGCAGCGACCTTCTTTTCCCCGGTCGGGATATGGTCAGGCCGTGGAATGGCTCCGGTAAAGCGAAGTGGGAGCTCAAACTCGTTTGCAAGATCGCGCCGTGGCAGCTTCTCGACCTACGTCGCACGTTCGCAACGAAAGTCGCTGAGTTGCGGGATGAGAACGGGCGGAGCGCCGTCCCGCCGCACGTGATCGAACGCCTCCTCAACCACAAGCTAGGCACCGTTAAGGCGCAAGGCGTCATCACAGCGGTCGCGGAGGTCTATAACCGCGCGCTCTACATGGACGAGATGCGTGACGCGATGCGGCGCTGGGAATCAAGGCTTAAGACGCTGCTGGCCCCGAAATGAGCCGCTATGCGCAGCTATGTGCCCATTGAAACGTTTCGATATGCGCGAGTATGATCTGCGCTGCCCGTTAACTGGCTAACCGGGCGTTGCAACGTCCCTTTCACGAGGGATTTGCAATGACACGGAAGCTAGTCTCAAAGAAGGATCTCAAGGCGGTCTATGGTGTCCCGTATTCTTTCGCTCACATCGCGCGGCTCGAAGTCGCCGGCCGATTCCCCCCGCGGGTAAAGCTGGGCGCCTGTCGAGTGGCGTGGGTTGCGGAGGAGGTGGAAGCCTGGATCGAGGAGAGGATCGCCAACCGCGCTCAATCAATTCCTTCCTAAGGGCGAGGGGCCTGGGTCCAACCAGGCCCCTTTAATTTGACAGAGTCCGGTACCGGTTACCCTTCGGCGCAGCCCGACGCGGCCGCTCATAGGACCGTCGAACGGTTTTGAGCGCGTGATCAAGTTCTCCGGGTGAAGCGCGCGATAAAAGACAGAACTTTTATCAGTTAATGTCTAATCGCCCATCCGCCTCAATCTATACCGCTCGATGCGCAAGTACTTAAGGTACAAGTTGTTGCGGCGCTGCCTCTAACTTTTCGTTAATCGTTGGCGCGGTTCCATCGACAGATGTTGCCAAATCAATCAGCACTTAATCCTCGATCTCTAAATTCAGGTCATGACAGACGCGCGCACTTCCCAACGTAAGACCGTCACGATCCCGGCCTGGGTCGAGCTGAAGGGAGGCTTGTTGCCTTGCTCAGTATCGAACATTTCAGAGAGTGGCGCACAGATTTGCATCCCTCAGAACCCTTCGTTACCGGCGCGCTTTCCTCTGCGTTTGCACGAGGACGGAAAGGTGCGGCGCGGGTGCAGAGTTATCTGGCAGAAGGAAGACCGTATCGGCGTTCGCTTCTTTCCGCTTACGGAGCTCGCATGAGCATTTCGGTACGCAGCGAGGGCGAACCTCAGCAGCGCTCTTTGACAGAGTTTTGTCCAGGGTGCGGGCTTTTAATGAAGCTCATTTCGTCAGCGTCAAGAGACAGCACGCAAGCGACTCTGGCTTTCGACTGTCGACCCTGCAATGTCACGAGTATTTTAGCCGCACCCCTAGATCAGAGCTTAGCCTCGTGAATCCTAGGCTGAGAGAGAGCGGGAAAAAGGCCCTCGGAAGGGGGCCTTTTTCTTTTACCTGGCTGATTTTATTGCGATTACGCGAAGACCGAGAACACGGTTGAGACAAGTGTGCGTACAAAGCTGTAATTACCATATTCAACAGCAGTCGCTGCCTGGACAAGTTCATCGCGCCGCGCGCCGCGCATTCTGTGCGTTAAGAGTGTTGCACTAACAAAAAGGCCCCGACGAACGCCGGGGCCTTTCTACTTTCGACCGGGCTCAGACGAAATCCGGACGAGCGTAGCTCTATTTCAACTGCGTAGAGATAGATGAGAAAGACGTTTTGAGCTTCGCGCCAAGGCCATTCACGACCGCGATGATGGCGACGGAAATTCCAGCGGCTATCAGCCCGTACTCGATCGCCGTGGCGCCACTTTCGTCCTGAAGGAAGGCTCTCAGTGTTTTCATGCCGTAAGGATGACGTAAGCCGTTTAATAAAATATGTGCGGCATACCCAGAGCGGGCCTTAACAAGCCTTAATACCTATCGCCGCTTACGCACTTACGTCGGCTT
>JAFBAG010000183.1 GCA_019247925.1 Pseudolabrys sp. | reverse complement strand
GACCCTTTTTGCCGCCTTCATGCTCGGCGTATCGGCGACCTATGCCACGGCGCAGCAGGACTGCCCGCGCGGCGATCTCGACAAGGCCTATTGCGACCGCAACGGTGATCTGGTCGCTGACACGCCCACCGACGCCAAGCAACTCGTCAATCCCTCCACGCTGATCTTTTCCTACACGCCCGTCGAAGACCCCGCCGTTTACGGCAAGGTCTGGGATGGCTTCATCAAGCACATGGAGAAAGTGACCGGAAAGAAGGTCGTGTTCTTCCCGGTTCAGTCGAACGCCGCCGAGATCGAAGCGATGCGATCCGGCCGTCTTCACATCGCCGGCTTTAACAGCGGCGCCAACCCGATCGCGGTGAATTGCGCAGGGTTCGTACCGTTCGCGATCATGGGGAGCAAGGAGGGCGCGTTCGGCTACGAGATGGAAATCATCGTGCCGGCGGATTCGCCCATCAAAACTCCGGCAGACATCAAAGGCAAAAAACTGGCCTTTACGGCGCCGACTTCCAATTCGGGATTCAAGGCGCCTTCGGCGTTGCTCGAATCCGAATTCGGGCTGAAAGCGGAACGTGACTTCACCCCGGTCTTCTCGGGCAAGCACGACAACTCGGTCATCGGTGTCGCCAACAAGGATTACGACGCCGCGGCGATCGCCAATGAAGTGATGTTCCGCATGTTCGAACGCAACGTCGTCGACAAGGCGAAGATCCGCACCATCTACAAGTCGCAGACTTTCCCGACCACCGGCTATGGTCATGTCTACAATCTCGATCCCGCGCTTGCCGCCAAGGTCAAAGAAGCGTTCTTCACGTTTCCTTGGGAGGGCTCCGCGCTGAAGGCCGAGTTCAAGGAACAGGACAAATTCGTGCCGATCACCTTCAAGAAGGATTGGGATGTTATTCGCAAGATCGACGCCGCCACAGGCGTGAAATACACCTGCAAGTGACGCACACGGTCACGCGCGGCGGCGCGAAGGGGCACGCCTTATGTTGCGCATCAAAGGCCTGACCAAGCGCTATCGCACCGGCGACCTGGCGCTCAAGGGCATCGACCTCGATGTGCCGGACGGCCAGGTCATGGCGTTGATCGGCCCATCGGGCGCCGGGAAGTCCACTGTCATCCGCTGCATCAACCGGCTGGTCGAACCGACCTCGGGCAGCGTCGCGCTCAACGATGTCGAGATCACCAGGCTCGGCAGCGGCGAGCTGCGGCGCGCGCGCCGCCGCATGGGCATGATCTTCCAGGAATACGCGCTGGTCGAGCGGCTCTCCGTGATGGAGAACGTGCTTTCGGGCCGGTTGGGTTACGTCAATTTCTGGCAAAGCTGGCTGCGCAAGTTTCCGCAAGCCGACATCGATGAAGCGTTCCGGCTGCTCTCGCGCGTGGGGCTCGATCACATGGCCAATAAGCGGGCCGACGAATTGTCAGGCGGACAACGCCAGCGCGTCGGTATCTGCCGCGCGCTGATCCAGAACCCGGAGCTGCTACTGGTCGACGAGCCGACCGCTTCGCTCGATCCCAAGACGTCGCGGCAGATCATGCGGCTGATCAAGGAGCTTTGCGAGGAGCGAAAGCTCTCGGCCATCATCAATATTCATGACGTCATGCTTGCGCAGATGTTCGCCGAACGCATCGTCGGCCTCCAGCTTGGCGCGATTGTTTACGACGGCCCGCCCACCGGGCTGACCGCCGCCGTTCTCACCAAAATCTACGGCGAGGAGGACTGGTCAGCGACCATCCGAAAAGTCGACGAAGACGCGCCGGACGAAGCCGATGATAACGCCATCGCGAAAGCGATGCCGCCCGCTTCACTCGAGCGCGACCGCATGGCGGGATTGAACTGACGCGTCATGACTGACGTTGCGCTGCCTCGCCGCTGGAAAAAACCGCCGCTGATCAAGTCAGCCTTTTTGCGCTGGTCGCTCGGCCTCGGCGCGGCAATTTATCTTGCGCTGGTCATCCAGACGACGCCCGTGAACTGGGCGCGGGTCTGGGAAGGGATTCCCCGCGGCGCGCGGTTCATTGCCGCATTCTTCCCACCCGATTTCGTCACCCGTTCCGCAGAAATCATCGAAGGCATTTCGGAAAGCCTCTGGATGACGGTAGTCGCGACCGTGATCGGCATTGCGCTCTCGGTGCCCTTCGGCATCGGAGCCGCCAAAAATATCGCGCCCGCACCGGTTTATTATTTCTGCCGTGGCTTCCTCGCCGTGTCCCGCAGCTTTCAGGAAATCATCCTGGCGATTTTCTTCGTCAAATTGTTCGGCTTCGGTCCATTCGCCGGCGTCGTCACCCTTTCCGTTGCGACGATTGGCTTCTACGGCAAGCTCCTCGCCGAGGACATCGAAGACATGGATATGGGCCAGGCCGAGGCGGTCCGCGCCACCGGCTCGTCGTGGCTGCAATGGATCAATTATGGCGTGCAGCCGCAGGTGATGCCGCGCATGATCGGACTTGGTCTGTACCGTTTCGATATCAATTTCCGCGAGTCTGCCGTGATCGGCATCGTCGGCGGTGGCGGTATCGGCGCGACGCTCAATACCGCTTTCGACCGCTACGAGTTCGATAGCGCAGCGGCCATCCTGCTTGTCATCATCGGCATTGTCATGATTTGTGAGTACGGGTCCGGCTATTTGCGCAAGTGGGTGCAGTGATGTCGGTCGCCGCCGCCACGCCGCATAAAGCCTGGCAACGGCGCACGCCCCGCGCCCAATTCGCAGTCTGGGCCGGGTGGTTCTTTGCGACGGCGCTGTTTGTCTATTGCTTCAGCCTGATCTCCGAGAAAACGATCTGGGCTTTCGTCACGGATGCTCCCGCGCAAGCTGGCGACCTCGCGGTGCGCATGGTGCCTCCGGATTGGCGCTACATCCGCGAGCTTGGCCGGCCCATCTGGGACACAATCAACATGGCGACCTTGGGCACCGCCATCGCCGTGGTGCTTGCGATCCCGGTCGCCTATTGCGCCGCGCGCAACACGACGCCGAGCGTCGCGCTGGTGCGCCCGGTGGCGTTGTTCATCATCGTGTCGTCGCGCTCCATCAATGCGTTGATCTGGGCGCTGATGCTGGTGACGATCATCGGTCCCGGCGTGCTCGCCGGCATCATCGCGATCGCGCTGCGCTCGATCGGCTTCTGCGCCAAGCTGCTTTACGAAGCGATCGAGGAAATCGACGAGAGCCAGGTCGAGGCGGTGCGCGCAACCGGCGCATCGCGCGCCCAGGTCACGACTTACGGCATCGTGCCGCAGGTCTTGCCGGCATTCGCCGGCATTTCGGTGTTTCGCTGGGACATCAACATCCGCGAGTCGACCGTGCTCGGCCTGGTCGGCGCGGGCGGCATCGGCTTGCAGCTCAATGCCGCCATCACCCAGCTCTACTGGACGCAGGTCTCGCTGATCCTGCTGGTCATCATCGGCACAGTGATCGTGAGCGAATGGGTGTCCGCCAAGGTGCGGCACGCCATCATTTAGAAGGAGTGATGGTAGCGGGGACTGGGATCGAACCAGCGACCTACGGATTATGATTCCGCCGCTCTAACCAGCTGAGCTACCCCGCCACTGGCGCGGATATAGGAAGGGCGCCGAAAGACTGTCAACCCAGCCGCGGCGCTATCTCGGCTGCACGCCAGTCTTATTTCGGCTGCACATTAGGCTGGTTCTGCGGCGTGCCTGGCGGCGGAATGACCTTGAGCTTGCCGGCTTCCGGAGTGTCCGCCTTGATCGCCGGATCGACATTGTCGGGCGGACAGATCACGCCGCCGCTCTTGGCGAGATGCTCGCTGAGGGTCTCGCCCTTTTTCGCATTCGGCGCGTTGAGCTCGCCGTCTGCGCTGCCGACGGTTGCGCGGCCCTGCGCGCAGGCGCGATTGTCGACTTGCGCAGCGGCCGGAGCCCCCGCCGCAAGCGATACAAGAACCACGAGGATGCTGCTGCGCATGATCCGCTCCCTGCCGAGGAACAAATAACGGCCGCAGATCGAGTCGGGTTCCAGACCGCGACGTTATGTGCGCTGGTAGCGGATCAACGAGAAATGGCCGAGTGGCGGCATCGGCGTACGCTCGACAAGCCGCACCTGTCCGTTGCGGGCTTGCCACGCGGTGAGCCGCGCGAATGGGAATTCCGGCCGCCAGCCAAGCCGCCGTGCGATCGGCGCAAATGCCGCTTCGAACAGAGCGCGCGGCCCACCTTCCGCGCCGATGTGATTGACCAGGATGATCTCACCGCCGGGGCGCACCACCCGCACGAACTCGTCGAGCGTCCCTTCCGGGTCCGGCACTGCGGTAATGACGTATTGCGCGACCACCACGTCGAAGGCGCTGTCGGCGATCGCAAGCTTGGCCGCATCCATCACGGAAAGCGCATCGACATTATCGAGCTTCTGCTCGACCACCCGCTGCTGGGCCTTGGCCAGCATCTCCGGCGAAATGTCGATGCCGGTGATGCGGTTCTTACGCGAATAGAGTGGCAGCGAAATGCCGGTCCCGACCCCGACTTCGAGGATGCGCCCGCCGATCCGCTCGGCCGCGACGATCGAGGCCGTGCGGCCGCGGGCGAAAACCGGTCCAAAGATGGCGTCGTAGAACGGCGCCCAGAACGCATAGGCGCGCGTGACGCTGTCGCGGTCGATATCGCCCATGCGCGATTCTAGCTGCGGCTTGCCGTGGCGGGGAAATCCGCGGCACCGGACCGCGCCGCGGCGACGGCGCCGGCGATAAATCCGCCGCCGAGAACGCGGGATTGGCCCTGCGCCGCGTCATAAAAGACGCAGGCCTGGCCCGGAGAAACCCCCTCCTCGCCACCCGCGAGCTCGATTTCGTAGCCGCTGGCGCCGACACGCAGCCACGCCGCCTGCGGCGGCCGCGTCGAGCGCACCTTCACGAACATTTCGCGCCGGTCGTCGGCAAGAAGTGTGGGGAGG
>JAFBAG010000128.1 GCA_019247925.1 Pseudolabrys sp. | reverse complement strand
GTAGACATTGCCGCGAAAGCGCAAGGGATCCACCGCCGCGCCGGCCGCCGTCTCCACCGCGGCGACCGAGGCAAGATTGATGATCGAGACCACCTTGGCGCTAACATCGGAAAAACTGTGATTGGGCGCCGCCAACACCTTTGGCGGTCCGCGCAGCTCCTTGGGCATGAAACGGCGGAAGAACGCCTCGACCGCCAGTCGGCCTTGCGCTGTCCGCAGATCCGCGCGCACCGCTTCGCGGCCCTCAAAGTTGATTACCAGGGTGTCGCTCGCGTCGTCGTAATCGGTGCGCAAGGTCGCAAGTCTTTCATTGCGCATCAGCATCAGGAATCGCTGTTTGGGAAAATAGCGCGGCGCGCCCGGATCAAACCCGCTCGGCCCATTCTCGATGGCGTATTTGCGGTCGGCGGGAAGCGTCGCTCCCTTGGCGAGCCGGGCCCGGGGCAGGCTTTGCGGCGAAAGCCCTTTGACCGGGTACCGATAGATCGCCGCGATCGTCGCGGGGTTGATCTCCATCAAGCTGTGTTAGCGGGGGCTAAACTACGATGCCATAGGGCTTGGACGCCCCTTCCACGGTTCCGCGCCCGCACTACATAATGGGCGTGGCGGGCGGCCTTCGGGGGTCCGCGAAAAGACGGTGCCATCAAGGGCCGACGGAGACGACGCATGAATTTCGAAAAATATACGGACCGCGCCCGCGGTTTCGTGCAATCCGCCCAATCGCTTGCGCTGCGCGAAGGCCATCAGCAATTCGCGCCCGAACATCTTCTCAAAGTGCTGCTCGACGATCCGGAAGGTCTTGCGGCCGGCCTGATTGACCGCGCCGGCGGCAATTCGCGCCAGGCGTTACGCGATATCGAAGCCGTGCTCGCGAAACGGCCGAAAGTCAGTGGCGGCGGGGCGGGGCAGGTCTATCTCGATCCGGCGCTGGCGCGGGTCTTCGACGCGGCCGAAAAGGCGGGCGAGACGGCCGGCGACAGCTTCGTGACGGTCGAAAGGCTGCTGCTGGCGCTTGCTCTCGAGAAGGACAGCGAAGCCGGCAAGGCTTTGTCCAAAGCGGGCGTCACCCCGCAAAATCTCAACACCGCGATCAATGCGCTGCGCAAGGGTCGCACGGCGGATTCCGCGTCGGCGGAAAACGCCTATGACGCGCTGAGAAAATATGCGCGCGACCTCACCCAGGCGGCGCGCGACGGCAAGATTGATCCGGTCGTGGGACGCGACGAGGAAATCCGCCGCACCGTGCAGGTTCTCTCCCGTCGCACCAAGAACAATCCGGTGCTGATCGGAGAGCCCGGCGTCGGCAAGACGGCGATCGTCGAGGGGCTCGCCCAGCGCATCATCAACGGCGACGTGCCGGACAGCTTGCAGGACAAGAAACTGCTCGCGCTCGATCTGGGCGCGATGATCGCAGGCGCCAAATATCGCGGCGAGTTCGAGGAACGCCTCAAGGGCGTGCTTCAGGAAGTCACGGCGGCCGCCGGCTCGATTATTCTTTTCATCGACGAGATGCACACTCTGGTCGGCGCGGGGAAGGCCGACGGCGCGATGGATGCGTCGAATTTGCTCAAGCCGGCGCTGGCGCGCGGCGAGTTGCACTGCATCGGCGCCACCACTCTCGACGAATACAAGAAGCACGTCGAGAAGGACGCCGCGCTGGCGCGGCGCTTCCAGCCCGTCTTTGTCAGCGAGCCGACGGTCGAGGACACGATCTCGATCCTGCGCGGCTTGAAGGAAAAATACGAAGCGCATCACGGCGTTCGCATCACCGACGGCGCGATTGTGGCCGCCGCGACCTTGTCGAACCGCTACATCACCGACCGCTTCCTGCCCGACAAGGCGATCGATCTGGTCGACGAATCCGCGGCGCGGCTCAAGATGCAAGTCGATTCCAAGCCGGAAGAGCTCGATTCCATCGACCGCGAAGTCGTGCGGCTCAAGATCGAGCAGGAAGCGTTGAAAAAAGAAAGCGATGCGGGCTCCCGCGAGCGCCTCAAACGGCTCGAAGGCGAGCTCAAGACGCTGGAAAAGCAATCCGCCGACCTCACCAGCCGCTGGAAAGCCGAGAAGGACAAACTGTCGGACGCGCAAAAGCTCAAGACCGAGCTCGATCAGCTGCGCGTCGAACTCGCCAATGCGCAGCGCAAAGGCGAATACCAGCGCGCCGGCGAGCTCGCCTATGGCCGCATTCCCGAGCTCGAAAAGAAGCTCAAGGACATCGAGGCTAAGGAAGGCGCGCGCGGCGCGATGGTCGAGGAAGCCGTCACCGCCGATCACATCGCGCAGGTGGTCTCGCGCTGGACCGGCGTCCCGGTCGACAAGATGCTGGAAGGCGAAAAAGACAAGCTGATGCGCATGGAAGACGAGATTGGCAAGCGCGTCATCGGCCAGCGGGAAGCCGTGCGCGCGGTTTCAACCGCTGTGCGACGTGCCCGCGCCGGCTTGCAGGATCCGCACCGGCCAATCGGCTCCTTCATGCTTTTAGGGCCCACCGGCGTCGGCAAGACCGA